>NZ_CP047241.1:4202147-4502301 GCF_009856625.1 Aquitalea denitrificans | reverse complement strand
GCCAGCCCCACCGCCAGCGACAGACCGGCCAGCTCGGCAAGGCCGCGATCAAAACGCCACAACAGGGAGAAAGTAAGCCCGGCACCCAGACGGGTCTGCCAACGCCGACCCAGCCGGCCACGGCCAGCACTCTGCATTTCCGCAGCCAGCACCAATCCATGCAGGCCACCACTGGCCGCTCTGGCCATCAGTTGGCTGTTGGTGGAGTCAGTGCGTTCAGTCACCGCAAGCGTAAAGGTCTCGGCGGCTGGCGAAGACAGTGCATCGCGCACGCTGGCCACATCCAGCCATTCGAAGGGTTCAGCCAACTTGTAACCTTGGCCGCGCACGCTGAATACGGTAAGGCCGAACTCCTGTTCAATGGCATGCACCGCCTGCCAGATCAGGGTTCGTGAACAGCCCAGTTCGCGCGCGATGTCGGCACCGGAATGAAAGCGGCCATCGCTCAACTGGCGCAGCACGGCAAATGCGTGCTCGCTCACGCTTTGTCCTCGGCGGCACGGATCTTGTTAATGGTTTGCGTGGTTGAGGTGGCAAACAGGAAGGGGATGGAATGCACTTCGCCACCACGGGCCAGGGTTTCGGCACTGCCGACGATCTTGTCCACCGCCCAGTCACCGCCCTTGACCAGCACATCTGGCCTGACCAGGTCGATCAGGTCAGCCGGGGTATCGCTGTCAAACCAGGTCACCAGGCTGACGCTCTCCAGTGCAGCCAGCACTGCAGCACGGTTCAGCTCGTTATTGATGGGGCGATCATCACCCTTGCCCAAGCGCTTGACCGAAGCATCGGTATTCAGGCCCAGCACCAGGCTGGCCCCCAGCGCACGTGCTTGTGCCAGGTAGGTGACATGGCCGCGATGCAGGATGTCGAAACAACCGTTGGTAAACACGATGGGACGCGGCAAGGCGGCCAGCTTTGCGGCCAGCTGCTCCGGCGGGCAGATCTTGTCTTCAAATGCGGGTGTGGGGTAGGACATGGCGGTGCCTGTAGAAAGCATGACTGGCCAGCATTATACGGTAGTCCACCGTTCTGGCTGCAGCCGTCCGCACGTGACAGGGGAAATCGGCCCGTGCCACGTCACCGGCACGGGTCCAACGGCTATTTCCAGCAGTCCGCCGTGGCATAAGTGCCACTGGAGCCCTTGTTGCCAAGGGCGTCCAACGTCAGGGTACCGCACTGGGAATCTGGCGATTGGGCATTGGCCGGCACCGCATTTACCTGGAAACCGGCGGGTGCGGTCCCGCTGGCCACGGTAACGTTGTACAGGATGGAGGTGCCAGTAGCTCCCAGCGGGCTGACCTGAGTGGCACCGATATTGTACTGGTTGTTCATGGTGTAGTAGCGCTCCTGCTCTTGCGCCACCTGCATCATCACGGTTTCGGCCTCGCTGCGGTGGCCGCGCATGATGTAATTACGATAAGACGGCAGGGCTATCGCCGCCAGAATGCCGATGATTGCCACCGTGATCATCATCTCGATCAATGTAAAACCCGTATGCTTGTCAGCCATGCTTTAGCTCACCACGATTGAATGATTTCACGCCAGGACAGGCGGCCATAGGTACTGCTGTACTGTGCCGCCGCCGTGCAGGTAATGGTGCCGGCAGAACCCACCGTGCAGATATAGCGCTGACCGTTAGCACTGGCCATCAGCGGCGTCCCGGAGGAGATGCCATTGCTGAGCATGGCATTGGCCACCTGGTCGGCACTATTCATCAAGCCATTGCCGGATGTGTCGTAGATGGCGGATGTCGATGCTCCGCCGGTCGCATAGTTAAGCCCAAACAGCGCAGTCTGCCCGCCGCTACCACACACGCTGGAGGAAGACGGAATGATAGCGGTGAAATAAGCCAGCGTGTTCTGGTACAACGTGGGCGTGGTCACCACACGGGCATTCACAAAAGTAGAGTCCGTTGTAGTGGTAGATCCACTCGTTGTCGTGACCGCCTTTAATGGTAGGTACCAGCCGTTATAGGTACTGGGCAGATAACTGGCCGAGAGGTTGTTCGTCAGGCTGTAATAGGTCAGCGTGCTGCCGTTGCTAGTGCTGGTAGTCACCTGTGAGCCTATGCCCTGCGCCAGCAGGTTGGCCGAGATAGTCGTCTTGCCGGACAGGGTGCCGTCATCGCGAATACCATACAGGGTTTGGGTGTTGGTTTGGCTCAGATCGTTACCGGACAGGTACTGGCCAGTACCAAACAACACCAGATAGCCGCGTAGCGGATCGCGGGTAATGGTCACCCCCGAGGTGATCGGCTGTACCGTGCTGGCCGTACACTGGGTACCACTGGTCAGGCCGGTAGAGGTGCCGGTGCAGGCGGTAAACAGCGGTGTGGTCGGTGCCGTCCAGCTGGATGGCGTGGTGGCGCTCAGGTCGAATTTCCACAGATTGCCATTCAGATCACCGGCATACACGTACTTGACCGCACCATTGCTGATGACAATGCCCGGTGCCGACAGGCCGTTTGGCGAAGTATTCAGCAAGGTCGGGGCGGGCAGATCGATACGGAAATAATTGCTGCCCTGCGTCCAGGCCACGCCCGATTTCTTGTCCAGATACAGCACAAACAGGGAGGCGGTGGTGCCGCTGCTCTGGTTGTAGCCGTTACCGAAAATCACTACCGGCCGGCCATTGCTCAGCTTGGTGATCACCGGATTGCCAATGGTGTAGCCCAGCTTGGCATCATCCTTAGCCGAGAATTCCCACAGCACATTGCTGCTGCCTAGGCTATCCACATGGGTGACGTCCAACGCATACACACTGGTGCCACCGGCACCAGTTGTCCCCACTACCACCGAACGGGCTTCCGGACTGGCCAGTGCAGTGCCACTGCTGCCATACAGAAAGCAAACATCCTTGTACAGCGGCGAGCCGTCATTGAAGAACTGGTGGGCATACGTCGTGGAACTCAGATTGGGCAGGCTGGCGTAAATGCTGGCCGGCAGATAGGCCGCCAGCTCATTGCCCACATTACTGCTGCCGTAAGTGGCATTGAAGATATGCAGGAAGCCATCGTTGGCAGCCACGGCCACGGCCGCTGGACGGGCAAAGATGGAGGCACGGTCGGTGGCCGGACTGGACAGGTTGGCATCAAAAGTGCAGCCACTCGGATCAGAAGTCGGGGTGGGAATGTAGGCCGGTGTCGAGTGCACTACATCACCCATGCGGTAGTTGCGAACGCGGAACTGCGGCGAGGTGGAGCTGCCTTCCTGCGTCTTGTCGCCACGCAGGTAGTTCACCCGATAAGTGCCATAGCCGCCAGTATTCAAGCCGGTGTACTGGAAGCTGGTGCTGCCGGTGGGCACATCGGTCTTGCTGCTCAAGGCCGAGTACCAAGTAGTATTAAATGCCGCACCAGCCATGGCGGTGTAGTCATAGGTCAATACATTGCGTGCGGTCACGCTGCTGTTGAGCTGGGTTTCCAGCTTAAGCTTGGCCTGCCATGCTGGGGTAAAGGTCAGTGACACCGCGCCAGTGCTGCTGGTCGTCAAGGCATAGGTATTGGCAATCAGGTCGCCACTCCAGTCGGTGGAGTTGAACGCCGGCTGGAACACATAGGTACTGGCGCTGAAGACCTTGCTGCCAGTAAACGAGCCGATCAGCCCGGCTTGCGAAGCATTGGCCGAGCCGGACACCGTACTCAATGCATTGGTGAGCGCCGTTACCATGGCAGCCGGATTATTCGCCGGCGCATAGTTGGTGGGTGTGCCGGTATAGCCTGTAGCGGGGCTGGGGAATGGTGGAAGCGATGCCGCACTTGAAGTGCTTGCCCACTCGCTGGGTTGGTCTGGCCAGCTATTGCCATTAGTGTCGGTGAAGCCGCCATACTTTGCTGCCATAAAAAACGCATTACACACTTTACTAGACAGCGAAGTGCACTTGCCATCGACAATACTATTGTAAGTGCCAGGGACTCCTTTATAAACACCACCTTCTACCACATCAATCATGAATGAACTTACTGATGCAACCTTGGTATCACCCGACTTGGTACGTATATTGGTAGTGTTCGCCCACCAGGCCAAACCAGCAATATAAGGAGGTGAATTGCTTGACCCCGTATTTGCCGCCTGATAATTCGTCATACCCTCATCATTACCTAAATTTTGCGTCAATGAATTAATATTAAAAGCTGAGTCATCCGATGGCTGCGCAGCACCAGACCAACTGGCCCCAGGCAAATCAATATCATTATGCGTGTTGGTATCACCAATATAGATAATAAAATTCTTCTGGCAAGAATTCAGGACAGGATCGTCCCAATCCGTCACGGAAGGAAATCCTCCTTGCCAACTGGTATTCGCACTCAAAGAGCTAGTGAAGGTGGAATAATTTCCATAATTACGAAAATAACGCAATGCAGCATAATACAAATGTGCAGCAGCGTCATACTGTTTATATCCAATATTACCAGAAGCCGTATCGCCAAATTTATTAATATAATTAACAACGCCACTATTTGAAACAGTCGCAGTATTTCCATATGTAGTACTAGTATCTGAAGATGAAATAGTATGTGAAGCAGCATCCGCAGCATCCGGATTAACCACAAAAGTGCCATCACTATTCCACTCAGCTCCTAAAATGTAACTACTCCCAGAGCCACCCATTACACTTTGCGAAATACCAGGATATTTAAGACGTGCACGCAGTGATCCGCCATCCTGCGTATACTGGGAGTTAACCAAATAACCAAACGCCCCAAAGCGCATTTTGCTACCATTAGCTTGAATCAAGCCCTCTGGCTTATAATTACTACCATACCGAGTGCACCCAAAAGGCATTTTCGTTTTATCTTCCAACAAACCGGAAACACAAACCTTTACAATGGCATTATCTATCTCATTAGGCGAGCCAGGCTGACTTGTGGATGCAGACGCATAAACAGACACACTCCACGGGTTAGAACCAGTCCCATAATTCGGCCCATTACTGAACCACATATTGCTATAGCTTGCAGCATATGGTGTAATTTTGGACAAATAATTTATTGAACCAACAGTAAGACCAGAGACTGCTTTACCAGTAAAATTGTAGCCTTGATTTTGTGAATTACCTGAAACCCCAGGCAAAACAGCAGCTCGACGCAAATAGGTTGCAGAAGCTGTATCACCTGCAGAGTAATCACTGACTAATGTTGATGCAGTAGTATTGCCCGAAGAAGTAGACCAGCCCCCGGTCCCCAGTGCCCGGTTACCACCTGTCAGCGTAGCACGGAAAATATCAATCGCCGACATGGTCGCCCAGTTAAGCAGATTACCACTCCAGGCCGTGCCATCGCAGGTATATATCTGGTAGGTCTTAGCGCTATTACCAGACCCAGTGGTTACCGATGTAAGAGTGGCACTGCTATATGGTGCGAAATAACCTGTCGATCCCGAGCCGGTATATTTATAACATTTGGCATAGTCGAAATAGCCTAAAAACGGAGTGCTACCGACACCGGACACATCCAGGTCCGCTACACTACTGATTGCTGTCTTGGTGCTAAACGCCGAACCTGCTGTCGGAAACTCTACTGACAGGGCGAACATCACGTTCGGTCCATAGGACGATCCGATGCCGGCCAATGGCAGGGAGCCGATGGAGACAGAGGATGCGGCCAAAGCCACAGGCACCCACAACAGCAGGATGATCAAACCGGAAATGGATAATCTGTTTTTCATTGCGCTCTCCACTTACTGCGCCGGACGATAAATGGACTCAGTTACCGTCACGATATTGCTGTTGAAACCGAAGCCCCAGCCGGTAATCCGGTAGATATAGCTTTCCGTACTCGCGTCACTGCCCGCAGCCTGATCCGGAATAGCTTCGATGGCATAACGCGGGGCCTGCAGGCTGTAACTGCCCAGACTGCCGCCATTCCACGCCGTCGCCGGTACGGTTGCCACGGTAGTAGGTGAAGTGGCAATCGCCGCCGATGCCAGCAGCACGCTCATGGGGCCGCTGGCGTAGTTGGAGCACAGGCCGGTCGATGCGCTATTGGGGCAACTGTTAAAGCCGAGATTACTGGTGATCACGCCGCTGGCAATCTGCCCTTCGGCATAACGCAAGGCCGCCTCGGCAGCCTCGCGGGCAACCAACCCGTCCCGCCCTGCACGCGCCAGACGTTCTTCCTGCTTCGACGAATAGAATGCCGTCAGGCCAATCAGCATCATGGCCACCAGCAGTACCAGCGCAATCACTAGCGCCGCGCCCCGTTGTCTTGGATAGGTGAGCAGATGGCGCATCATGGCATCCTGTTGCGCAAAACAAAGGTGGAGTCATACAGCCGGCGTGCCCAGCAAGGATTGCTGACACTGCATGCCACCGTGCCAGACGCCAGCGGCCTCACCCAGGAGTTATCGGTCGAGCCCACGGTTGCCCCGTAATTGGCACCGAACATATTGAAGGTAGTGCCACTGAACGCTTCGGCCCGCATCTGGTTGTACACCGGGTCCTGTCGTGCCAGCAGCACCACGCGCACTGAATACACCTTGTTCATGCTGATGGAGGAACTTGGCGGGGTGTAATAATCCGCCATGCCGTCGCTGGCGCTGTCCACACCCAGCAGCACACCGATACGCTCGATGTTTTCTGCCACCACACCGGAAGAAACCAGGTTGCTGGTCAGCGAACTGGACAGCGCATTACCGTTGATATCACTCCAGGTGACATCGCACCACAGCTGTGGGCGGATTACCTGCGGATTGCTGCCGGTGCCCACTCCCTGCACCTTGATCTTGAAGGTATTGGTCACAATCACATTGCTGGCCGCCGGCGACGGATTGCCCAGGCAGTCTGGCATACCGGTATAGGAGGTGGACTGCGGCCCGGTGATATAGCTGATGGTCAGGGTATCGCTATTCTGCCCCATGGCACTCAGACTGGCGCTGCTGCCATTGCTCAGGGTAAAGCTGGTGGAACCACTGGCAATGGCCACCCCAGCGGATGCCGCCACGCTGATCTGCGAGTAGGCATCCGAGCCGGTACTACCGGATGCAGCCGAATTGTTGATGTGATTGCAGGGAATCACCCAGTTGCCACTGGCATTGGTCGAACTGTAGGAGGCTTCATCGCAATAGCCGGACTGCTTCAGCAAGCGGCCAATCACCGCCAGGCCGATACGGCCGTTATCCGTCATCAGCGCATTGCCCGACTGCGCTGTCAGCGTCTGCTGATTGGCAATGAAGATATTGCTGACGGCCAGCAAAATGAAAAAGGAGATGGTGACCGATACCATCAGCTCCAGCATGGTAAAGCCGGCCTGGAAGCGGTCAGCATGTCTTGCTGCAGGTGCGGGATACTTGATCATGGTTTCACCAATACCGCCATCGAGGCCGTTGTCACCTGGGAAGCCGTGCTGGTTGCCCGCTCCTGCCAACTGACCAGAACCTGATAACCGAACACTACCGAGCCACTGGACACCTTGCTCACCGTCACTGCCGGGTTGCTCAGGCCACTGCTGGCAGCAATAGTCTGGATTTCGCTCAGATCAAATGCCGCCCGATTGACCGAGGTCGTCGACGGGCAATTGGTGGTGGCAGAGTAACAATTGCCGCTATAGCCACCCGATGCCGTAGAGTAATCCGCATTGGGATTGGCACGAATCCGGTCTGCCAGCTGCTCCGCCACCAATGTCGCCTGCTGGCGCCCGCTACTCATGCTGGAGTAACGCAGATTGTTCAGTTGCAAGGCAGCCACGCCAAGCAAGCCAATCGCCACGATCACCAACACCACCAACACCTCGATCATGGTCACCCCGGCTTCACGCCGGACACACCCCGCAGCATGTCGTGTCATGGGCAAGTCCCCAAATTCAGTTGCTGCGGGCGACCATTGGACAGAATGTTCACCTGCTGTGCCATGGTGGAACTCTTGCCAGTCACATCACAAATAGCGATTTTGGTTGCCGTGGTGGCCGCCGAACCGCCTGAACCTGTGACTTGCAACTGCATCTGCCCGCCGGGCAAGTACTGCAGCCCAGTCGTTCCACTGGGAGTAACCGTGACATACAGGGATGACGGAATAGAACCATGCATGACCAGCACACCGGATGCAGTCGGGCTGCCGGTACGCTGAAAATCGATAAATGACACCCAGCCAGAACTCCAGCTGCTCCCGTCACAGCTGGGGACGCTGCCACTGGTGGCACCGGTAGACGCACACACCACCACGGGTACACCCATACGCATGGCGTTGCTGCGGGCATTCAGCAAAGTCATGTTGATATCGGTGGCAGCTTGCTTGATCCGGTTTTCTGTCATGAACTGCGACATCGAAGGCACGGCGATTGTCAGCAAAATGGCAAACACCGCCATCACCACGACAACCTCAATCAAGGTAAAGCCGCGCAAGTAGCGCATTACGGCCATGGCAAATCTCAGAAATTTTTACTTTTCAATCGTAATTGATCACAAAAAAAGCAAAGATTTTTCTGATAAGCGATAAGTTTTGGCTGATTAGTGGTCGTTGATTTACAGGCAAACAGACAAGCAGTGGCGGGGGATGGCATGGGGTAGCCTACCGCTCGACCAACCAAAACGCACAAAGCCCAGCTCGATTGAGCTGGGCTTCTGTATGGGGAGTCTGGCGGTGTCCTACTTTCACATGGCGAATGCCACACTATCATCGGCGCTAAGGCGTTTCACGGTCCTGTTCGGGATGGGAAGGCGTGGGACCACCTCGCTATGGCCACCAGACATAAACTGTCAACAAACTTGAAGAAGCCTTGTGGGGAGTAGAGAGTCGGGAGTAGAGAGTTGTCTCTGCCCGCTCTTGTCCTGCTCTCCGTTTCGGGGGTAGTTCGTCAGTTGCAGGGGTTTACTCCCCACTCCCACCTCTCTACTCCCGCCTTAATTAGTCTTGGATCTTTGATCGCGTCGCACATGCACTATCCGTCAGCCCGGTTTCCCAAGCCACTCAAATGATAGGATCAAGCCTCACGAGCAATTAGTATCGGTTAGCTTAACGCCTCACAGCGCTTCCACACCCGACCTATCAACGTCCTGGTCTCGAACGACTCTTCAGGAGGGTCTAGCCCTCAGGGAAGTCTCATCTTCAGGCGAGTTTCGCGCTTAGATGCTTTCAGCGCTTATCTCTTCCGAACTTAGCTACCCGGCAATGCCACTGGCGTGACAACCGGTACACCAGAGGTTCGTCCACTCCGGTCCTCTCGTACTAGGAGCAGCCCCCGTCAAACTTCCAACGCCCACTGCAGATAGGGACCAAACTGTCTCACGACGTTTTGAACCCAGCTCACGTACCACTTTAAATGGCGAACAGCCATACCCTTGGGACCGGCTACAGCCCCAGGATGTGATGAGCCGACATCGAGGTGCCAAACACCGCCGTCGATGTGAACTCTTGGGCGGTATCAGCCTGTTATCCCCGGAGTACCTTTTATCCGTTGAGCGATGGCCCTTCCATTCAGAACCACCGGATCACTATGTCCTGCTTTCGCACCTGCTCGACTTGTCGGTCTCGCAGTTAAGCTACCTTTTGCCATTGCACTATCAGCACGATTTCCGACCGTACCTAGGTAACCTTCGAACTCCTCCGTTACACTTTGGGAGGAGACCGCCCCAGTCAAACTGCCTACCATGCACTGTCCCCGATCCGGATAACGGACCAAGGTTAGAACCTCAAAGGGGTCAGGGTGGTATTTCAAGGTCGGCTCCACCAGAACTAGCGTCCTGGCTTCAAAGCCTCCCACCTATCCTACACAAACCACTTCAAAGTCCAATGCAAAGCTACAGTAAAGGTTCACGGGGTCTTTCCGTCTAGCAGCGGGGAGATTGCATCTTCACAAACACTTCAACTTCGCTGAGTCTCAGGAGGAGACAGTGTGGCCATCGTTACGCCATTCGTGCGGGTCGGAACTTACCCGACAAGGAATTTCGCTACCTTAGGACCGTTATAGTTACGGCCGCCGTTTACTGGGGCTTCGATCAAGAGCTTGCACCCCATCACTTAACCTTCCAGCACCGGGCAGGCGTCACACCCTATACGTCCACTTTCGTGTTGGCAGAGTGCTGTGTTTTTGATAAACAGTCGCAGCCACCGATTCTCTGCGACCTCTCCAAGCTCCATCCGCAAGGGATTTCACCTAAAGAGGCATACCTTCTCCCGAAGTTACGGTATCAATTTGCCGAGTTCCTTCTCCTGAGTTCTCTCAAGCGCCTTAGAATTCTCATCCTGCCCACCTGTGTCGGTTTGCGGTACGGTTCTTGTGTAGCTGAAGCTTAGTGGCTTTTCCTGGAAGCGTGGTATCAGTCACTTCAGGTCCGTAGACCCTCGTTATCACTTCTCGGTGTTGAATGAAAGGGCGGATTTGCCTACCCTAACCACCTACCAGCTTGAACGACCTATTCCAACAGGCCGCTGACCTAACCTTCTCCGTCCCCACATCGCACTACACAAAAGTACGGGAATTTTAACCCGTTTCCCATCGACTACGCTTTTCAGCCTCGCCTTAGGGGCCGACTCACCCTACGCCGATGAACGTTGCGTAGGAAACCTTGGGCTTTCGGCGAGCGGGCTTTTCACCCGCTTTATCGCTACTCATGTCAGCATTCGCACTTCTGATATCTCCAGCATCCCTTTCGAGACACCTTCACAGACCTACAGAACGCTCCCCTACCATCTGCACTTACGTGCAAATCCGCAGCTTCGGTTATCAGTTTGAGCCCCGTTACATCTTCCGCGCAGGACGACTCGACCAGTGAGCTATTACGCTTTCTTTAAATGATGGCTGCTTCTAAGCCAACATCCTGGCTGTCTGGGCCTTCCCACTTCGTTTACCACTTAACTGATCATTTGGGACCTTAGCTGGCGGTCTGGGTTGTTTCCCTCTTGACGATGGACGTTAGCACCCACCGTCTGTCTCCCATGCTCGCACTTTCCGGTATTCAGAGTTTGCCATGGTTTGGTAAATCGCAATGACCCCCTAGCCATAACAGTGCTTTACCCCCGGAAGTGATACATGAGGCACTACCTAAATAGTTTTCGGGGAGAACCAGCTATCTCCGAGTTTGTTTAGCCTTTCACCCCTATCCACAGCTCATCCCCTAGTTTTGCAACACTAGTGGGTTCGGACCTCCAGTGCGTGTTACCGCACCTTCATCCTGGCCATGGATAGATCACTCGGTTTCGGGTCTACGCCCAGCAACTAAAGCGCCCTATTCGGACTCGGTTTCCCTACGCCTCCCCTATGCGGTTAAGCTTGCTACTGAACGTAAGTCGCTGACCCATTATACAAAAGGTACGCAGTCACCCCTTGCGAGGCTCCCACTGTTTGTATGCATCCGGTTTCAGGTTCTATTTCACTCCCCTCCCGGGGTTCTTTTCGCCTTTCCCTCACGGTACTGGTTCACTATCGGTCGATCACGAGTATTTAGCCTTGGAGGATGGTCCCCCCATCTTCAAACAGGATTTCGCGTGTCCCGCCCTACTTTTCGTATGCTTAGTACCAAGAATGAAATTTCGTGTACGGGGCTATCACCCACTATGGCGGCAGTTTCCAATGCCTTCCACTATCTCAATCTCTATCACATACAGGCTATTCCGCGTTCGCTCGCCACTACTGACGGAATCTCGGTTGATTTCTTTTCCTCGAGTTACTTAGATGTTTCAGTTCACTCGGTTCGCTTCCACAGACCTATGTATTCAGTCTGGGATACCCTTGCGGGTGGGTTTCCCCATTCGGATATCGCGGGATCAAAGCTCTATTGCCAGCTCCCCCGCGCTTTTCGCAGGCTTACACGTCCTTCATCGCCTGTGATCGCCAAGGCATCCACCAGATGCACTTAGTCGCTTGACCCTATCATTTCAGTAACCTAGATTACCAATCCGACAGAATTGTGTTTGTGCGACATGTCACACCGCCCCTTTTGATATGGCGACATGACATTAGATACAATCAAATTCCCAAGATGACGATTTGTCCTGCATGCAGAGTTAACTCCATGCATTTCATTTCGCCGTCTAATTAATTCGGCTTCTTCAGTTTGTTAAAGATCGGGCATTGTAAAAACAACGCAAACAGAAATTCACGCAGCAATAAAATGCTGTGTGCGCTTTTGTTTGCACTGTAAGAATGGTGGAGGATGACGGGATCGAACCGACGACCCCCTGCTTGCAAAGCAGGTGCTCTCCCAACTGAGCTAATCCCCCAAACTGGTGGGTCTGGTAGGACTCGAACCTACGACCCCTGCGTTATCAACACAGTGCTCTAACCAGCTGAGCTACAAACCCAGTTACTACCCTTAAATCATGAATAACCGATAGGCTGTGAGTACTTGACAATCGCCTTCTCTAGAAAGGAGGTGATCCAGCCGCAGGTTCCCCTACGGCTACCTTGTTACGACTTCACCCCAGTCATGAATCCCACCGTGGTAAGCGGCCTCCTTACGGTTAGCCTACCCACTTCTGGTGAAACTCACTCCCATGGTGTGACGGGCGGTGTGTACAAGACCCGGGAACGTATTCACCGCAGCATGCTGATCTGCGATTACTAGCGATTCCGACTTCACGCACTCGAGTTGCAGAGTGCGATCCGGACTACGATCGGTTTTATGAGATTGGCTCCACCTCGCGGCTTGGCTACCCTCTGTACCGACCATTGTATGACGTGTGAAGCCCTGGTCATAAGGGCCATGAGGACTTGACGTCATCCCCACCTTCCTCCGGTTTGTCACCGGCAGTCCCATTAGAGTGCTCAACTAAATGGTAGCAACTAATGGCAAGGGTTGCGCTCGTTGCGGGACTTAACCCAACATCTCACGACACGAGCTGACGACAGCCATGCAGCACCTGTGTTACGGCTCCCTTTCGGGCACCAAGCCATCTCTGGCAAGTTCCGTACATGTCAAGACCAGGTAAGGTTTTTCGCGTTGCATCGAATTAATCCACATCATCCACCGCTTGTGCGGGTCCCCGTCAATTCCTTTGAGTTTTAACCTTGCGGCCGTACTCCCCAGGCGGTCAACTTCTCGCGTTAGCTACGCTACCAAGGATTCAAACCCCCAACAGCTAGTTGACATCGTTTAGGGCGTGGACTACCAGGGTATCTAATCCTGTTTGCTCCCCACGCTTTCGTGCATGAGCGTCAGTGTCATCCCAGGGGGCTGCCTTCGCCATCGGTATTCCTCCGCATCTCTACGCATTTCACTGCTACACGCGGAATTCTACCCCCTCTGACGCACTCTAGCCGTGCAGTCTCCAATGCAGTTCCCAGGTTGAGCCCGGGGCTTTCACATCAGACTTACACAACCGCCTGCGCACGCTTTACGCCCAGTAATTCCGATTAACGCTTGCACCCTACGTATTACCGCGGCTGCTGGCACGTAGTTAGCCGGTGCTTATTCTTCAGGTACTGTCATCCCCCAAGGGTATTAACCTTAGGGATTTCCTCCCTGACAAAAGTCCTTTACAACCCGAAGGCCTTCTTCAGACACGCGGCATGGCTGGATCAGGCTTGCGCCCATTGTCCAAAATTCCCCACTGCTGCCTCCCGTAGGAGTCTGGGCCGTGTCTCAGTCCCAGTGTGGCGGATCATCCTCTCAGACCCGCTACTGATCGATGCCTTGGTGAGCCTTTACCTCACCAACTAGCTAATCAGACGTCGGCCGCTCGAATAGCGCAAGGTCTTACGATCCCCTGCTTTCCTTCTCAAAGCGTATGCGGTATTAGCTATCCTTTCGGATAGTTATCCCCCACTACTCGGCACGTTCCGACGCATTACTCACCCGTTCGCCACTCGTCAGCGGAGCAAGCTCCCTGTTACCGTTCGACTTGCATGTGTAAAGCATGCCGCCAGCGTTCAATCTGAGCCAGGATCAAACTCTTCAGTTCAATCTCATAGCAAATTTTCTGGCACGCAAGATCAAAGAAAATAACAAGTATTTCTTGTCTTGCAGTGCAAGTATTTGGCTTTCGCCAAGCACTCACACCTATCGGTTATTCTGTTTTTTAAAGAGCGGTGCAGGTCGCTGCGTTTCGTTTCCGTCGCTGCGTTGTCTGCTGAGGAGGCGAACTATACCGCCACACCCCACCCTCGTCAACGCCTTTTTACTGAAAAATGGCAATAATTCACAAGATCAATTCTATACTTTTGATTTTAAAAGACTTTATTGTTTAACTTTTTTAATCATCCTGCTGACTTTCCGCAGAAAAATGGCCATTGCCAATCAGGCAGCATCAATCAGATTAGCAATCTGCCCGGCGAATCGTGAATTAATTCTACATTTATGCCATTTAGCATGGTTATCTCGACGTCCAACAAGCAGACAGCGCCCTGTCGGGCGCTGTCTGGGGCTTCCTTGTTGATTCTATATAGAGAGTCAGCGGGGAATCAGAGTACGTAACGGGCCAGGTCTTCACGCTGGGACAGCATGTCCAGCTTGCCATCCACATAGTGGGCGTCGATCTTGCAGCTGCCGCTGCGTCCGTCGAAGGATACTTCTTCCAGCAGTTTTTCCATCACGGTATACAGACGACGCGCGCCGATGTTTTCGGTCTTTTCGTTCACCTGCCAGGCGATCTCGGCCAGGCGACGGATGCCGGATTCCTCAAACACCAGTTCAACACCTTCGGTAGCCAGTAGTGCCTGGTATTGGCGGGTGAGGCAGGCGTCGGTGCTGGTGAGGATTTGCACGAAGTCATCCACCGACAACGAGGAGAGCTCTACCCGGATGGGCAGGCGGCCTTGCAGTTCCGGGATGAGATCGGACGGTTTGGACAGCTGGAAGGCACCGGAGGCAATAAACAGGATGTGGTCGGTCTTGACCATGCCGTACTTGGTGGAGACGGTGGTGCCTTCCACCAGCGGCAGCAGGTCGCGCTGCACGCCGGCGCGGGAGACATCGGCCCCCTGCCCTTCCGAGCGGCTGGTGACCTTGTCGATTTCATCGAGGAAGACAATGCCGTTCTGCTCGACGTTCTTCATGGCTTCGGCCTTGAGCTCGTCTTCGTTGACCAGCTTGGCGGCTTCTTCGTCAATCAGCAGTTTGAAGGCTTCGGCTACTTTCAGCTTGCTGGCCTTTTTCTTGCCGGCGTTCATACCCTGGAACATGTTTTGCAGCTGGCTGGAGAAGTCTTCCATGCCGGGCGGGGCAAAGATTTCCATCTTGGACTGCGGGGCAGCCACTTCGATTTCGATTTCCTTGTCGTCCAGCTTGCCTTCGCGCAGCATCTTGCGGAATTTCTGCCGGGTGTGACCGTCTTCCGGCTTGCTTTCTTCAGCCGGTGATTCACCAAAGAAGCCGGGGGCGGTGCGTGCCGGCGGCAGCAGTACGTCGAGGATACGGTCTTCGGCAGCATCTTCGGCACGAACACGATTGCGCTTGATGGCGGCATCGCGGGTTTCCTTGATGGCCACTTCCACCAGGTCGCGGATGATGGTGTCGACGTCGCGGCCGACATAGCCGACCTCGGTGAACTTGGTGGCTTCTACTTTAATGAAGGGCGCACCGGACAGACGCGCCAGGCGGCGGGCGATTTCGGTCTTGCCCACGCCGGTGGGTCCGATCATCAGGATGTTCTTGGGGGTGATTTCACTGCGCAGCGGCTCTGCCACCTGCTGGCGGCGCCAGCGGTTGCGCAGGGCAATGGCGACGGCACGCTTGGCGGCATCCTGACCAATAATGTGCTTGTTGAGTTCGTGAACGATTTCTTGCGGGGTCATTTGGGTCATGACTTTACTCCCGGCCGTTGCATGCGGGCTGCAGCGGCCTGTGAATCGGTGGGGATGAAAACAATGCTTATTCGGCAGCCGGCCGGGCTTCTTCTCCCAGCGTTTCGATGAGGTGGTTCTGGTTGGTGTAGATACAGATGTCGCCAGCGATTTCCAGTGACTTCTTCACCACCACGGCAGGATCCAGCTCGGTGTTTTCAAACAGTGCACGCGCGGCTGACTGGGCGAAGGCTCCGCCGGAACCGATGGCGGCAATACCCTGCTCTGGCTCCAGCACATCGCCGTTACCGGTGATGATGAGGGTGGCTTCCTTGTCGGCCACGATCAGCATGGCTTCCAGTCGGCGCAGCATGCGGTCGGTACGCCAGTCCTTGGCCAGCTCCACCGCGGAGCGCACCAGATGGCCCTGGTGTTTTTCCAGCTTGGCCTCGAAGCGTTCGAACAGGGTGAAGGCATCGGCAGTACCGCCGGCAAATCCGGCCAACACCTTGCCTTGGTATAGCCGGCGGATCTTGCGTGCCGTGGACTTGATCACGATATTGCCCAGGGTGACCTGACCGTCGCCGCCCAGCGCCACGCGCTCGCCGCGACGGACGGAGACGATGGTGGTTCCGTCAAACTGCTGCATGTTCTGTTCCAGTCTATTGAATGCGCCTGCGCCATGCAGACGTGCAGTTTGCAATATGCAGGCATTCGGGGGGATTACAAGGCGACCCTTCCCTGCGCATGGTTTGATGTGATACCGGGCAAAGCCTCTTCTTAATAATTGCTAATGATAATTGTTTGCATTATCATTTCGGCATGAACCTCCGACTCCAATCTTCTTCAGCTGCGCTGCCTTCTGCTGCTTTTCTGGGAAGTTGCAGCCTGCATGTGCTGGCTCTGCTGCTGATTGCAGGCTGGCTGGCCAGTACGCCACCGGTCATCCTGCCTCAGTTGGCCAGCCTGCCGACAATGACACTGGCTGCACCCAGTGCACCGGCGGCTCCGGTCGTACAGCCCAGTCAGAACAAACAGCGTGCACCGGCCAAGCCCGCAGTAGCGCGTCCTGCTGCCGTACCTGCAGCGAAACCAGCCGCCAGACCGGCTGCCCGTGCGACGGCTCCGGCAATCAAGCCTGCTGCAGCTGCCGTTGATAACACGGCACCGACAGCAGCGGCACCTGCAGCCCCGGTTGCCGCCGCTCCGGTACCAGCACCGGCAGTGCATGAGCCGCTATATCGTGGCGGATATCTGAATAATCCCAAACCGGCCTACCCGCCGCTGTCACTTGAAATGGAAGAAACCGGCACCGTGCGTCTGCGTGTCCAGGTCAGCGCACAGGGTTTGCCGGTGGCGGTAGAGCTGGAGCACAGCAGCGGCTTTCCCCGTCTGGACCGTGCTGCACTGTCCGCAGTACGCGGCTGGAAATTCATTCCGGCCAAGCGTGGTGATGAGTCCATTCCTTATACCTTTATCGTTCCTGTCGAATTTTCCCTGAAGAACCTGCGTAAACCATGAAGCTACTGACTGTCTTCCAACAAGGGGATGTTGTGCTGATCACAACATTCATGATTCTCATTCTTATGTCTGTTGCGACCTGGTCGTTCATCCTGCAGCGCGGGGTACAGACTTATCGCCTGCGTCAGGCTAACCGTCAGGCCGAAACCGCCCTGTGGGATGCTCCGGACTGGAATGCAGCCGAACAGGCACTGGTCTCATCCACGGCACCCATGGCCCATATCACCCGCGAAGGACTGGCGGCCTTGCGCCACCATCAGCAGCATGCCGAACGCTCACTGGGCAAGGCCTGCGATTTGAACGAATTTGTCACACGCGCCATCCGCAAGGCACTAGCCCAGGAAAACGCACGCCAGGAAAACGGTATGACCCTGCTGGCCTCGGTAGGCTCGACAGCACCATTCATTGGCCTGTTCGGTACGGTGTGGGGGATTTATCACGCACTGGTGAACATCGGCACGGCTGGCCAGGTGAGCATCGCCACCGTGGCCGGGCCCATCGGTGAGGCGCTGATTGCCACCGCAGCCGGTCTGGCTGCCGCCATTCCCGCGGTACTGGCCTACAACGCCTTTACCCGGACCCAGCGGGTGATGTCGCAGCAGCTGGATCATTTTGCCCATGACCTGCACGCCCAGTTGCTGACCCAGCCGGAGTCTGCCCATGGCGTTCGGTAGTTTTGACAAGGGCCCCGGCGCACCGATGGCCGAGATCAACACCACGCCGCTGGTGGATGTGATGCTGGTGCTGCTGGTGGTATTCATCATCACCGCCCCGCTGCTGACCAATAGCGTGAAGCTGGATCTGCCCCAGGCAGCCGCCGCCGAACATCAGGACAAGCCGGAGCAGATCCGCCTGTCCATCAATGCCGGTGGCGAGCTGTTCTGGAACGACCAGCCCATCAGCAAGGATGCCCTGGCCGCCCGCTTTACCGCTGCAGTCCAGTCCAACCCCAAGGTGGAACTGAACCTGCGCGCCGACAAGAGCGTGCGCTACGAACTGGTGGCCACTACGCTGGCTTCCGCTCAGCAAAGCGGCATCAGCCGCATCGGTTTTCTGACCGAAGCACCCTGACAACAGCCTTCCGCTGTTCTGACAACTGGCCATCACGGGGGTGAGCGGCCAGTTGTTACCACCTCTGCCGTTACCTGCTGCCACACATGCTGCCCACACAGCATGCGAGGACGGCTGCGCCGCGTTCTGGCGGGGCAAAGGCAGTGATCTACCGTGATTGACACACAATAAAAGAGGATTAAATGAAACAAAGCTTGCAGCAATCGCCTCACCTGGCGCAGCGCAAACTACCCGCTCGCATGGCAGTCGGCATGCTGGCTGTGGCCTTGAGCCCCAGCCTGGCGCTGGCGGCAGAAACCGGCCAGACGCTGGAAACGGTCACCGTAGAGGGCGAAGCCCCGGTGCGTGACACCTATAAGACCGAAACCACCAATATCGGCAAAACCAAGCAGCAGCTGCGTGATATTCCGCAATCCATCACCGTGGTCAACCAGCAGTTGATGCAGGATCAGGCTGCCGCCACGCTGAAAGACGCACTGCGCAATGTACCCGGCATCACCTTTGCGGCAGGCGAAGGCGGCCGGACCGGTGACCAGGTGGTGATTCGCGGCTTTTCCGCCGCCACCGATACCTATCGCGACGGCATGCGTGATATCGGCCAGTACAACCGCGATGCCTTCAACGACGAAAAAGTGGAAGTGCTGAAGGGCGCCAGCTCCATGCTGTTTGGTCGCGGCTCCACCGGCGGCGTGGTCAACCAGGTCAGCAAATCGCCCTATCTGGGCAGCAAGCTGGAAGGCGACCTCACCATCGGTACCAATGACTACCAGCGCGTCACCGCCGACATCAACCAGATGACCGGCGATCACTCCGCGGTACGCCTTAACCTGATGGATACCCACGACGGCAGCGACCGTGGTTCGGCCAAGAACGAACGCTGGGGCTTTGCCCCGTCGGTGGCCTTCGGCCTGGGCGAACCCACCACGGTGGTGCTGTCCTATATGCACCAGGAAGAAAATAACGTACCGGACTACGGCGTACCGTACAACTCGGTTACGCACCAGCCGCTGAGTGTGGATCGCAGCAAGTTCTACGGTTTTGACAGCGACTACGAAAAAACCACCGCCGATATCGTCACCGCCAAGATCACCCACGATTTTGGCAATGGCACCGAGCTGAGCAACCAGCTGCGCTATAACCGCTTCTGGCGCGATGTCAGCCCCACGGCCCCGCGCCTGGCCAGCAGCGACACCAGCGCCACCGGCCTGATCCGCCGTAGCAAGCCTATGCGTGACGGCGTGGACCAGTCGGTTAACAACCAGACCGACCTGACCACGCGCTTCTCTACCGGCGACATCCGGCATACTCTGCTGACCGGGCTGGAGTTGACTTACGAGCTGTCCGATACCAGCCGCTACACCCTGCTCAACACCCTGCCCACCACCACCATTGGCAACCCGGTGTCGTCCACGGCCATCAATACGGCACGCTACCGCAGCAGCAATACCAAGTTCCAAGCCAGCGACATTGCGCTCTACACCATGGATACCATCGAGCTGAACCGCCAGTGGAAAGCCGTGCTGGGCACCCGCTTTGACCGCTTCGAAGGTGACTACAATGTGCGTGGTTTCAATTCCGATGGCAGCGTGAACAGCAGCAACACCTACGACCTGTCGCGCACGGATAATGTGTGGAGCTGGCGCAGCGGCCTGATCTGGCAACCGGACATGGCCCAGTCCTATTACTTCAGCTACGGCACCTCGTTCAACCCGTCTGGTGAAACCTATGCGCTGGACAAGGCTACCGCCAAGGTGGACCCGGAGAAAAACCGCAATATCGAACTGGGTGCCAAATGGGACTTGCTGGATGGCGATGCCAGCCTGCGGGCCGCGCTGTTCCGCATCGAGAAAACCAATGAGCGCAATACCGACCCGGATGACACCTCGGTAGTTACCCTCTCCGGCAAGCGTCATACCAACGGTATCGAGGTGGAAGGTAATGGCCGCCTGACCGAACGCTGGGAAATCTTTGCCGGCGTTACCTTTATGGATTCGAAGATAGACAAGGCCGCACCGGGCCAGAACAGCACCACCGGCAAGATGCCGCGTTACACCCCACGCGCCACTGCCAATATCTGGACCACGTACAAATTTACCGACGAAATTACCGGTGGAATTGGTGCCACCTATGTCGGCAAGCGCTATGCCAACGAGACCAACACGCTTTATCTGCCGTCCTACACGGTGGGCAATGCCATGCTCAGCTATGAAACCAAGCATTATCGTTTCCAGTTGAACCTGAACAACCTGACCAACAAAACCTATTACGACGGTGCCTATACCGGCCACGCCACCGTGGGAACCCCGCGCGAAGCCCAACTGACCATCGGCCTGAAGTATTGATGAATAAATATGGATAAATAAGCCAACCTGTCGGCATGAATACATGAAACATGCCGACAGGATTTGTGCTTCATGCCTGCACATCAGCCACCGGCAGTAGTGCAAGGTCTTAACACCCAAATACAAAGCGAACACGGCATGCTGTTACATATCCCCGACGTCCTGACTCCCGAAGAACTTGCCCATGGTCGCATGCTGCTAAGCCAGGCGGACTGGGCCGATGGCCGCATTACCGCCGGCAGCCAGTCCGCGCAGGTCAAACGCAATCTGCAATTGCCACAACATCTGGACATTGCCCGCGAGCTGCAAGCCATGGTGGAAGCCGCGCTCAAACGCAATACGCTGTTTTTCTCCGCGGCACTGCCCAAAACCGTTTTCCCGCCCCTGTTCAACTGCTACCAGGGCGGCATGGACTTTGGCAATCACGTGGACAATGCCGTGCGCAGCCACCCCTTTGACCAAAGCTGGGTACGCACCGATGTATCCTGCACCCTGTTTTTCAGCCAGCCGGACGAATACGATGGTGGCGAACTGATTGTGGAAGACACCTATGGCCTGCACAGTGTGAAACTGCCGGCCGGCGATATGGTGCTCTACCCCTCCACTAGCCTGCACCGGGTTGAGCCAGTTAGCCGCGGTGCCCGTATCGCCTCGTTCTTCTGGACACAAAGCATGATCCGCGACGATGCCAAACGCAGCCTGCTGTTTGATATGGACATGGCCATTTCCCAACTGCGCCAGCAGCTTGGCGATACCGCCGAACTGGTGACCCTGACCGCCAATTATCACAACCTATTGCGGATGTGGGCGGATTTATAGCTGGTATCAGCGGCTTTCTGACGGAAAGATCAAAAAAGCTGATCGCTGTCATGAAATATTTCGACGCAAATAAGTAAAGTTCTCGGTAGAACTACTGAATTGACATATCCTCAACGGATATTCTTGCGGAAGCCCACCATGACGAGCCAGATCAGACCACAAAACAGTCGGGAAGTGCAGCTGGAAGACGATGAACTGATTGTCACCAAGACCGACAGCACCGGGCATATCACCTATGCCAATCGTGTATTCATGCAGCTGGCTGAATATCCGGAAAGCGAGCTGCTAGGCAAGCCCCACAACCTGATTCGCCATCCGGACATGCCACGCGGGGTATACCGCCTGATGTGGAAAACCCTGCAGGCCGGGCGCGAATTCTTTGGTGTGGTCAAAAACTATACGGCCAGTGGCAATTACTACTGGGTACTGGCCAACGTCACACCGGATTACGATAGCAAAAACAAGCTGGAAGGTTATTTCTCGGTACGTCGCCCGCCTGGCCGCCGGGCAGTGGATACGGTGATTCCCATTTATGCCCACATGTGCCAGCTGGAAAGTACCCACAACAAGGCGACGGCACCGGATGCCTCGATGGAATGGTTGCTGGCCGAACTGGCCAAGCAGGGCCACAGCTACGAAAGCTTTGTACTCTCCCTGCTCGATCCCCACCTTACCACCGGGAAATCCACATAATGGCCCGCCGCTCACACTCTCCCTTTCTGCGCACCCGACTTGGCTTCTGGTTGATTGGCTTCAACATACTCACCATCTGTACCGTACTGGCCTCACTATTACTCCCCGACAGCTGGCGACTGGCCGTCGAGGTATTTCTGGTGGTACTTTCGCTCGCCTTATCCACGCTGATCTGGCTGGGCAGCAGCCGTATCTTTACCGTGCTCAATACCCTGCACGAGCAGCTGGGCTATGCCTGTGAGGGCGAACTGCACCACCGCGCATCCCGCACGCGCGATATGGGTGAAGTTGGCCTGGTCGCCTGGGAGCTGAATGATTTTCTTGATCTGGTTGAAACCTATTTCAAGGAAATCAACACCAGCTTCCGTCGCGTCAGCCAAAACGACTACACACGCCGCCCACTCAGCCAGGGCCTGCCGGGCATGTTTGCCGAATCGCTACGCAATGTGGACAGTGCCATCCAGGCCATGGCCGACAATGACGGCTATATCCGCAAAAACCGTCTTTCCTCCCAGCTGGCCGCACTGAACAACCCGCATCTGCGTGAAAACCTGGCCAGCAACCAGACTGACCTTACCGTCATCAGCACTGCAATGGATCAGGTTTCCAGCATCACCCGAGATACCGCCAGTGCCTCGCGCGAAAGCCTGGATAGCGCAGTATTGCTGTCCAGCCATATGGACACCATTGCTGGCAGCGTTGTCAGCATGAACGAAGCCAGCAGCTCTCTGGCGCAGGAATGGACAGGGATCGAATCATCGCTGGCCGCCATTTCCGCCATTGCCGACCAGACCAATCTGCTGGCATTGAATGCCGCCATCGAAGCAGCACGCGCCGGTGAAATGGGCCGTGGTTTTGCCGTGGTAGCCGATGAAGTACGCAAGCTGGCCGAGCGCAGCAAGGACACCGCCCACCGCGTGCAATCCGTGCTGGGCAGCCTATCCAGCCGTATCAGCGACATGCACGCCCGGGCAGGTGAAGCCGGCTCTGTTGCGGCAGAAGTCAAGTCATCGGTTGAATCATTCCGCAACCGCTTTGCCACACTGGCCGAGCAGTCTGACACCGTACTGGGCCAAGTACAGCGCGTGCGCGACATGTCGCAGGTTTCGCTGCAAAAAGTGGGGCATGTCATGCATAAACAGATGGCCTACCACGCTATCGAGGAAGGTGCTGCCATCGCCCATGGCAGCCATCTGGCGACATGGCGACAAAGCGAAGGGCACAACAGTTTTGGCAATACCCGTGCCTTGAGCCAGCTGGCGACACCCGACCAGAAGGTGGACAGCAGCATTGAAAGCGCCATTTCAACAGCGGCCAGCAAAGAACATCTCGACGAAGAAGCCATCATCCGCCATATGCGCACCATGGAGCAGGACAGTGCGGAAGTGCTGCAACTGCTGGACCGGATGGTTGAAGAGAAACATGCACCATCAGCGACAAGGACCGCACCGCGCTAAACGCCATTCCTCCCTGGCCCACCGGTTTTCTGAGCGGATCAAACACAGATAAAACAGCTGCTGGCCATGGCCAGCAGCTGTTTTCATTTACGCCCAGGCAGCAACCCGTGCTACCCGCCTCAGCGGCGGCTGGCCTCAAACAGGAACCAGCAACGACGCTCGGTTTCATCTATCCAGTTCTCAATCTGGCTGGCACCTGCAATATCACGATGTTCTTCGCAAACACCATGCGCCTCGCGCAAGCGGGCAGCCAGCGTCGCATTATCCTCCCGCAACTCAGCCAGCATGTCCTGTGGGGTGACATAGCTGGCATCGTTATCCTTGATACGCTGCTGCCGTGCAATATGGCCGATAGAACGCAGAGTGGAACCACCAACCTTGCGAATGCGCTCTGCCAGCGGATCAGTCATTGCATACAGCTGATCACCCTGCTCATCCAGCAGCAGGTGATAGTCCCTGAAGTGTGGCCCACTGACATGCCAATGAAAGTTCTTGGTTTTCAGGTACAAGGCAAATACATCTGCCAGCAAGCCATTCAGAGCAGCGCTGATATCACGGGTAGCGGCAGCGCTTAAACCACTAGGGGTATGCAGCGCGGCATCGGGGCGGGCATGCAGGGAGATGGAATCACTTGATTGTGTCATGGCTGGATTCTTTCTGTGAATGGCAAACGTGCAGCCATGCGTGCATGGATGCTCTCGACAGGTGGCTGCTTCAGAAAGCTATGGCTAGCAGCAGGTCAGAACAATGAGGAATTTCAATGAAACTTCATTGAATTTTCCGAAGCGTACTCATTCACTCCCGCAGCGCATGCTGTGCATATACCCGGCCCCTGCTACAGGCCACGCGCCAGGAGTGATAGCAAATCCGTGGGCAGACACACCTTGGCCAGTCGCAACATATTTTTACGTATATAAAACATGTATTTCATTACAAAAATTACAAATTCATAGATGATCAATTTTTCATCAGCACTCGCCACATAAAACCCATCTTTCAAAATACGGCAAGATTTACCTCATACCCGGCTACCGATACCCGCTCTGACCAAAGAGTGCAGACCAAGAACATCACTGGCGTGACACGCCATTCACAAGTTGCAATACCCCACACACCAGCAAGCACCAAACAGGCAGATTGCAGGGAAATAGCAGCCAACCGACGCCCCTCCGCCATCAAGCCCATGCCGTACGGTCATTCACACATCGCCATACGCAGTCATGCGTTTTGATCGGGCAAGCACTGGCCCATGTACAGAGACAGACTGGACCACGCGCATGACCACCAGCCACAGCTCTAGCAGGAGGGTGTGGGGACGCGGGTAACACAGGTCACGCTCAGGCAAGAGCTGCCTAACAGCGTAAGCAAGATGATCCGAAACGGGATGCGCATGCTTGAGCGAGGAGCCGTGACAAAACCACATGCCGAGGCCATCGGCTTATATGGATAGCCTGGATAAAAAACGCAGCACGAGCACAGGAGGCACATAACCGATGTGCATTGCACAGCCATGCTGTCGTCACATGTCCTTACTTTGATTCTGCCAACCGGAAGGAAAGCACACAGGGAAGCTGTGGCAGGGGGAGAAGCAGGTGAAGCACCGCCTTAAAAACGCAGGCGTGCGTTTTGCTATTTATTACATCTCACTAGGTAATTGCCACAATGCGCCCCATGGCAAATGCATGTAAAACTGGAACATGGAATAAGAGTGTGCCAGCTGGATACCAGCACAAAAACGGGACAGGCAAGGACAATGAAACATCTTTTTGGAGCATTGCTGGGCGGCGTTACTGCGGCGGCCTTTGCCCACCGCATGCTGAGCGGCGCCAGCCGGCTGGTAATTGATGTCGGCTCAAGTGAAGAGTTCAGTGCCGAGCACATTCCAGGTGCGCGTTCTCTGCCACTGGAGCAACTGGAACAACAGGCGGCCAGCACCATTCCAGACCCGGCAACACCACTGACCCTGTACTGCCGCACCGGTGAACGAGCAAAGCTGGCGGCAGCCCAGCTACGTAGTCTGGGCTACACTCACATCGAAAGTGTCAGCGGCATGCGTGAAGCCATGCAGAAACTGCACCAGCTGCTTTAGCCACCAGGCTGCACGGCTTTATTCTGCTAGTGCAAAACCGAAACTGGCCAACTCCCCGGCCTCCAGATAGCGCCACTGGCCCTCATCCAGATCGCCCAACTGCACCGCGCCGACCGACAGACGATGCAGATCCATCACCCGGTTGCCCGCTGCTGCCACCATGCGTTTCACCTGGTGATATTTGCCTTGGGTAATAGTCATGCGAATGGTAATTTCGTCCACCACCTCTACCTGATCAGCAGCGATTTTCTCGTTGTCATCCTTAAGAAATACCCCGGCCAGCAAGTGCCGTACCAGATCATCCACCACCGGGTGTTTGAGGGTGACTTCATAGCACTTGGGCACATGGCGCTTGGGTGAGCTCAGCGCATGCACGAACTGGCCGTCGTTGGTCAGCAGCAGAAGCCCGGTAGTGTCGACATCCAGCCTCCCTACAGCCGAAATGTCCAGATTGCCAAACTGCCAGGGCAGCAAGGTATACACACTGGGGTGGTGCATGGGTTTGTGTGAGGTTTCGTAGCCGTCGGGCTTGTGCAGCATCACGTAGATGGCAGCTGTATGCAGCGTCCAAGGCTCGCCATCGACCACCAGCTCGTCGATATCTTCCGCAGCCCATTCCTGGCGGTAATCTTCGGCCACGCCACCGTTGATTTCCACCAGCCCGTATTCCACCAGCTTGCGGCATTCCTTGCGGCTGCCGAAGCCTTGCTGTTGCAATAGTCTGTAGAGTTCCATGGCGAAATGTTAGCACGCCACCCGATATGCGGTATGGCAACCACCGGCAGATGACCCCGCCGGCGTGCTTGCCTATGATGAAACCACCGCCACGCCACCCGCCTGCAGGAATCGCCCTGATGACTTATCCCCGCCTGGCCCTGCGCGGCCTTGCCACCATCCGCCACGAGCGCTTTCGCCTGATGCGCGCCGTGAGCACCAGCACGCTGCTGTTTACACCCGCGGTGCTGATTGCCATCAGTAATCAGCCTGCCAGCTGGATTTTCCCGTTTACGCTGAGCGCAGCCTATTCAATGATGATCGTACTGCTGGCCAGACGGCTGAGCCTGCCCTCACTGGCCGGGCTACCTGCCATGCAGTGGCTGGGCCATGCCTATGCCGGACAAAGCTGGATGATGCTGCCGGTGCTGGCCGGCATGCTGCTGTTGATGGCGGTGGCAGCCCGGCGTGGCTTGCACAAGGGCATGCAGTTCTGGGTGTTCTGCCTGCTGCTGAGCAATATGATGCCATCGCAGGGCATTCCAGCCGGCCTGCACGCTCTGCTGGCCCTTGCCGGTGCGCTGTACGGACTGATGCTGGGCCACTGGGGTCTGCGTGGCTGGCAACGCGTATTGCCTGGAGCATCTCTGGCAGACACCCGGCGCTATGCCTGGCATCTGGTGCTATGGGGATGTCTGGCCTGGCTGGCCTCTGCCCGCATGCATCTGCCACATACCTGGTGGCTGCCGGTCTTGGTAGTCGGCATCATCGACCCATCCCCGCAGCGCATGATCTGGTTGGTAAAAGAAAGAGTCTATGGCACGCTGGCGGGCGGGGTGATGGCAGCTGCGCTGGCCTGGTGGCAGCCGGCACCGGCCATTCACATGCTGATTCTGTGCCTGTCTCTTGCCACCGCCCTGATGCTGATGCAGCGCAGCTTCCGCTGGTTCATCGCAGGGCTCACCCTGCTGGTCTTGTCAGCCATGCCGGTAACGCAGGTACAACATGGCGTGGTGGAGCGAGTGGCCGATACCCTGCTGGTTGGAGTGTTGCTGGGCAGCCTGGCCTGGTGGCTGGAAATGGGCGTCAAGCAATTGCACGCCCTGGCTCAGGACAAGGCAGGTTGACCGGAATGCGCCAGACAGACCCGGTCACGCCCCTGGGCCTTGGCCTGATACAAGGCTGCGTCGGCAGCATGGATCAGGCTTTCCGGATCTTCACCATGCAGCGGGCAAACCGACAGGCCAACTGACAAGGTGATGTGCAGACAATGTTCTGCCGCCTGGATGGGCAGCTGGCGTACTGCCTCGCAAAGCTGCCAGGCTTTATCACTGGCGGCTTCCAGTGCAATGCCCGGCATCAGGATGCAGAACTCTTCGCCACCGTAACGACATACCACATCACCACTGCGGAAGCGGTCGCGCAGGAAGGCACCCAATGCCGCCAATACGGCATCGCCGCACTGGTGCCCGTAATTATCATTGATGCGCTTGAAATGGTCGGCATCCAGCATCATGACTGCCACTGTTCCGTTCAATGCCAGCATGTGCGCCAGCAAGCGCGGCAGGATTTCATCCAGATAGCGGCGGTTGAACAGGCCGGTTAAGGGATCGCGCCTTACCTGCTCGCGCAGGCCGACATGCAGGGATTCGATTTCCGCCACATGCTGGCGCAAGGCGTCGTTGGCCTCGTGCAGGCTGCGCTCCAGCCGTTTGCGTTCGCTAATGTCGTTGATGCCGCTGATCACATACAGGGCCTGGTCGCTGTGTACCACCGAACAGGACACCAACGCCCAGAACTGCCGGCCCTCGGCATCATGCAACTTGACCTCGTGGTCACGCACCGCCCCATGCACGTGCAGCAGGGTGGAAACCTGTTTGCGTGTCTCCTGGTCGACATAAAAATCCTGCACCCGGTGTTGCAGCTCGTCCAGCCGGCACTTGAACAGGCTTTCGGCCTGCGCGTTGGCATAAATCAGCCCGCCGCCATCCAGATTGTTCATCACCATGGGAAAGGGCGAAGCATCGGCCATCAGCTTTAGCCTGGCCTCGCTTTGTGCCAGTTGCCGGGTACGCTCCACCACCTTGGCTTCCAGCGTCTGGTTGGCACGACGCAGCCAGTCCTCGGCAAAGCGGCGCTCTGCCACCAAAGCACCAAACACCAGCAAGGCCAGCGACTGCACCAGCAACAACATGCCGGCCGCGGCAATGCCACTCATTCCCGCATCCTGATAGGCAAGGCCGTTATGCAACAGCACGCCGACAAAGGCCAGCAACACAATCGTGCCATGCAAGCAGTAAGCCAGCGCCAGCCGGCACCGGAATGCCACCCACATCAGGGCAATGAAAAACAATGGCCACAACGCTGCCGCGACCCCGTGACGGAAGTCGGCAACGATGAACTCCACCACGGCCAGGCACAGGCTAGTCCAGGTCAGCAATGCACTTTCCAGCCAGCGCGCGGGATTGCTGGCCGAGCGGACTGGCGCATCCAGCAGCAGGAACAATATGGGTGGCGTCAGCACCAGAATGCCATTTACCTCGCCCAGCCAACGCGAAAACAGGGCATTCCAGCGCGAGGCACCCGCAGGCAGCACGCTGTAGTCCAGCACCAGATGCGCAAGCAGAACCGAGAGCAGGGTATTGACCAGCACACCGCACCACAGAAATAGCAGCACGCGCGACAGGCGGTAGAACGGCGGGGTGTGTTGCAGGCGAGATCGCAGAAAACCGGCGGCCAGCAGCGGAGACAGGCTCTGCACCACAGCCAGTGCCAGCCCATGGGCGACGTCATGCTGCAGCAGCAAGGCATTTGCCAGGAAAAATCCCAGCAGCAGGCCGGGCCAGCAGCGCCAGCCCTGTGTCACACCTAGCGCCAACGCCAGACCAGCGGGCAGCCACAAGGGCAGCGCCAGTGCGCCAAACTCTACCGAGTGCGGCAACTGCAGGGTCAACAACACCAGCAGCCACAACAACAGCGCAAACAGTAAGGTCTGCGCCAAGCGCCCCAACCAAGGCTTCACCGATTTGCCAGATAAGAACACGGCCACTCCCCATGAAACCGAGACAGAGCAACCGGAAGGCGTCATTTGTGTCGCGGCATGGGCAGCAAGAATAGCCAAGACAACGGGATAAATCCACGGAATCGTTCAGCGCACTGCCTGGCTGTGGTACTGATCGAACAGATCAGTACCACAGCCCGCGGCAAAGCAGCTTCATGCGGCCCACATCCCAAGACCGGAAAGTGGCTGGTGACGCATCGCCACCGCAAGCAGAAGCGCTACGTACCGCACCTTACTTCAGGCCCGGCCTCAATGCCGTCCATAACGAGCCGTGAAGCTGGCCTGTCCCAGACTATTGGCATGCAACATGAATCCAACCAGTGCCGGCATTGCATCCGCCGGCAGATCAAGCTTTTCCACCTTGAGCGCATGCACTGTAAAAACATAGCGATGCGGCTTGTCGCCTTGCGGCGGGCACGCACCACCAAAGCCTGCCTGGCCATAATCAGTGCGGCTCTGTACCGCACCGGCAGGCAGCAGATGGCCATCGGCACTGCCCGCTCCGGCCGGCAATCCTCTGCTTGCTACCGGCAAATTGAACACTACCCAGTGCCACCAACCACTGCCCGTGGGTGCATCCGGGTCATAGACGGTGACCGCCAGGCTGCGGGTTCCCGCAGGAATATCCCGCCAGCGCAATGCTGGCGAGGTATTGCCACCACTGCAGCCAAAACCCTGGTATTCCTGCAACCGCGACAGGTTTCCCCCGGCCTTGATATCCGGGCTGTCCAGCTCGAAAGCCTGTGCAGCACTGCACAAGGCCACCAGCACAAGGCCGGTCCACACATAATCGCGCATGATTTTCCTCCGCTAAACCATTGCTCCGTGCAGGAATTCATCTCCTGCTGCCGAAACCCATTCTAGGCAAGCGCAGTCATCCCGGCGCGCCTGCTGCGCGCAGTTTGTCGCCCATGCCGCTCACACTGCCACGAGTGGCACGCAAGGCACTGGGCGTCAGGCCAAAACGCCGGCGAAATGCGGCGGCAAAACGGGAGGGAGACTGATATCCCGCGGCCAGTGCTACTTCCAGCATGGATTGATGCCCCGTCATGACCAGCGCCAGTGCATGCGCCAAGCGGATTTCCGTCAGCAAACCGCTGAACGTGACCGACTCCGCCGCCAGCCGGCGACGCAATGTGGCCTCGCTCATGGCCAGCCGTTGCGCCACGCCGGCCGGCGTCCAGCGATGTGCCGGATCAAAACTGAACAGGGATTGCAATTGCTGACGGGTATCATGCGCTGGCAATACCAGTATGCTGCGGCCCTGGCCTTGCTGCAGCAGGGCCAGCATCAGCCCCTGCCAGGCATGTTCTGCCAATGCCATGTCTACCGGGCCATCGCAGCCTTCCTGTACTGCCAGCAAGTGCTGCATGGCTTGCTGGCTGGCGCTGCCCGGCTGTAGCACCGGCAGGCCTGGCGCGGCCTCATGCAGCAGATGACCATACAGGCTGTGAAAACGCTGCAGCCAGCTGGCATCTTGCGCCAGCGCCAGTGCCAGGTACTGTCCGGTATGGGCATCCGGTTGATTGGTCAGCGTCAGCTCTTGGCCGGCCGGCAGCAGCAACCACTGCCCGGCAGGGCAAACCAGCTCGCCGGCTGTGGTATGGATGATCTTGCTGCCTTCGATAACGGCAACCAGCAAGGCTTGCACCACCGGCATGCGGGTAATGCGCTGCTGCGATCGGGAATGGTAGATGACCAGCGGTCTGGCCGGATATGCAGTTGACGACATGGCTGCATTGCAACGTGTATCCACCACCATGGCAAGTCAGCTGCTGATTTCTATGCGGTTGCGGCCCCGCTCCTTGGCCGTATACAAGGCCTGGTCGGCGCGCTGCAGGATACTGTCCAGCCGGGAATCGGCGGTGCCAAGCATGCTCAGGCCGATGCTGACCGTTACCCACGCCCCGGCGGGGAGATTGGTCTGGCGGCACTCGCTATGCAACAGCGTCTGTATGCGTCGCACCACCAGCAAGGCATCTTGCTGTGCCGTATCCGGCAGCAAGATGCCAAACTCCTCGCCACCCAGCCGGCCGGCAACATCGCTGTCGCGTATTCCCTTCTCCAGCACCTTCCCGACAAGCTGCAGCAACTGGTCTCCCGTCTGGTGACCATAGCAGTCATTAACCAGCTTGAAATGGTCCAGATCCAGCATCACCACGCACAGGGACGTGCCATGTCGTCGGGCCAGATTCAGGAATTTGTTGCCGACATCAACAAACATGCGCCGGTTGAACAGGCCGGTGAGTTCATCCGTAACCGCCAGCAGATACAGCGCCTCATGCAGGCTATGCCACTGGGTCACATCCCGCTCGATGGCGACAAAGTGGCTGGCGCTGCCGGCATCATCCAGCAAGGGCATGATGCTTAACTCAACCCAGTAGGCGCGCCCTGACTTGTGATAATTGAGCAGCTGCAAACGGATGGGTCTGGCCTCTTCCATTGCGATACGAATAGTCTGCAGCACGCTCCGGTCGGTTTGCGGGCCTTGCAGAAAACGTGGGCTTCGACCCAGGATTTCCGCCCTGTCATAGCCACACAGCCGGCAGAAGGCATGGTTGACGTAGACAATCCTTGGTCCGGGCTCAGTATGCGGCAGCACTTCAGTCACCACGATGGCATCGTTGGCATGTTCTACGATATGGCGGAAATCCCGCTGTTTGAGCACCATCTGCTCGCTCCTGATCATGAAATGGGCTGCTGAAACTAAGGAATAGAAACCAGCCGCTCACAATACAAGCCCACCTGACCCTTGGAACATGTCAAATCATCTGCGCTATCTTGCTGATTCATTTAGCAATTATTTATATGATATCCATAATATAAAATTAAGTGAATCAATCAGGAAGCCAGCATGCGCTATGACAAACAACACAAAACCGCCATCCGCCAGCGCATTCTGGACATGGCCACCATGCGATTCCGCTCCGAAGGCATTGCCGCCGTAGGCATTGCCAACCTGATGGCCGATCTTGGCCTAACACATGGCGGTTTTTACTGGCACTTCAAGGATAAGGAAGATCTGGTCGCCCAAGCCTGCCGCCAGGCAATGGAACACACCAGCCAGCAATGGCAGCATCAGATACAGCAGGCCGAAACCGGTCAGCAGCGCCTGGCCGTCGCCCAACATTACCTAAGCATCCAGCACCGTGACTTTCCCGATACCGGCTGTGTTGCCGCCGCCCTGGCCGGGGAGCTGAGCCGGCATACCGCGCCGGCGCGGCAGGCTTTTACCGCAGGCCTGCAACAACAGCTGGATACCCTGGGCCAGGCAGCCGTGCAGGATGGCAGCGTAGCGACCAGTCCATTCACGCCAGCGGTTCAGCTCAGCCTGATGGTGGGGGCCTTGCTGCTGTCACGTGCGGTTACCGATGGCGAGCTGTCGGCCAGGCTGCTACAGGAGGCCGAAGCGATGATCGCCCATTACTCGCCTCTGTCCGGCACCTGAGTGCTGCTGCGCAGACAGGCCTGGCGCGTTTCCCGCACCATGCGGTCAAAGTCGCCGCTGCGCTGCAAGGCCAGCAGTCCGCGGTTGAAACGGGCAATCAGCTCGGCACCACGCGGATGCCTGCGCCAGATCACCACGTGCATGGGGGCCATCCAGAAGGGCTGGGTGCGCTCCAGCTGACGGGTTTCGCGGGGTGAGAAATTACGGGACAGCAAAAACTGGCCGACTTCCTCCTCAATGGGGAACAAATCAATGCGCCGCGCCAGCAGCTTGCGGAAATTGCTCAGATCATCGCCAACGCCATCAGTATGCAGGATGCCCTGCCGTGACAGCCGGTCGAATTCGTCGGAATAATAATTGCCAATGGTGACGCCAATACGCAGTCCGGCCAGATCAGACAGTTGAGTCCAGTGCACCGCATGGGCCTTGCGCTGGAAAAACACCATGCGGGCCGACATCACCGGCTGGCTGTACAGCAGGTCTTGCTGACGGTCCGTGCTGGGTGCCCAGCCCAGGCTGCCATCCACCATGCCGTTGCGGGCGGATTGCAGGCTGCGGTTATTCGGCAAAAAGCGATAGCTGACCGTGACCTTGCCGCGGGCAAACGCAGCCGTCACCACCCGCGACAGGATGCCGTAATCCGGCAGCCCGGCACCGATATAAGGCGGCCAGTCATCCGAGCCAAGAACAATGGCCATCTGCCCATCCTGCAAGGGGGGAGAGCGCTGTGCGTGGACAGGCATTGCCCAGGCCAGCAGCATGGCGTGCAAACATGCACACCCGATGAACCACGGCCATGTCTGGCCGGCATGGTTCACAAGCCAATGCCTCATGCCCTGCTCCGTATCACGAATCGTTAGCCACTGGCGCAGTTGCGCCAGACTTCCCCGCTACGGTCCGGGCCTGATGACGTTGTATTGTAAATGTGAATCATTGCCGGGACGCGCATGCTTGAGCATACGGGCCCCGGCGGGCAGCAGCAAGTCTGTTCACCTGAAGACTTGCCGGCGAGCGCCGGATCAGCGCTTGGTGGGAGACAACAATGCCGACACCTGACGTGCCGGCTGGCTGCGACGCTGCTGTTGCTGGCCGCTGGCCGGCTTGGCCGCTTGCGGCTGACGGGTGCCCTGTGGCTGGGCGGCAGCTTGCTGACGCGGTGCCGCCGATTTGTTACGCGGGGGATTGCCAGCCGGACTGCGATGGCCATGGCCGGTGGGCTTGGCTTGCTGCTCGTGGCGCGGCTTGCCGGCACCCTGGCTCTGGCGCGCGCCCTGGCCTTGACGGCCAGCGCCACCTTGACCGCGACCACCGCGACCACTGTTGCCGCCCATGGGAATCGGCTCCGGCTTCACGTTCAGATCAGCCTCAAAACCTGGCACGGTAAAGCGGGCAATGGATTGCTTGGTCAGCTTCTCGATCTCGCGCAGAAAGCTGAACTCATCCACGCATACCAGCGATACCGCTTCACCCGGGCTGCCGGCACGGCCGGTACGGCCAATACGGTGTACATAGTCTTCCGGCACATTCGGCAGTTCGAAGTTGACCACGTGCGGCAGCTGGTCGATATCCAGGCCACGGGCGGCGATATCGGTGGCCACCAGCACTTGCAGGGTGGAGTTCTTGAAGTCGGCCAGCGCGCGGGTACGGGCATTCTGGCTCTTGTTGCCATGAATGGCCGCAGCCGGGATGCCGATCTTGTCCAGCTTTTCTGCCAGACGGTTGGCACCGTGCTTGGTGCGGGTGAACACCAGCACCTGATACCAGTTGTGATCGCGGATCAGCTTGATCAGCAGATCGGTTTTCTTGTCGCGATCCACCAGATGCACACGCTGATCCACCAGCTCGTTGGTGGTATTGCGGCGCGCCACTTCCACCAGCTTGGGTTGATCCAGCAGCTTGTCGGCCAGCGTCTTGATTTCGTCAGAAAAAGTGGCAGAGAACAGCAGGTTCTGCCGCTTGGCCGGCAGCAGGGCCAGCACCTTGCGGATATCGTGGATGAAGCCCATGTCCAGCATGCGGTCGGCCTCGTCCAGCACCAGGATTTCCACTACAGACAAATCCAGCGTGCGCTGGCTGACATGGTCGAGCAGACGGCCCGGGGTGGCCACCAGAATGTCCACCGGCTTGCGCAGGGCGGCAATCTGCGGATTGATGCCGACACCACCAAACATCACCATGGATTTGAGCGGCAGGTATTTGCCGTACTCACGCACCGATTCCTCCACCTGAGCGGCCAGTTCACGCGTAGGGGTAAGCACCAGCGCACGCGGTTTGCCCGCCTGACGCGACGGTTTGCCCATCAGCAACTGCAGCAGCGGCAAGGTAAAGCCGGCGGTCTTGCCGGTACCGGTCTGGGCGGCGGCCAGCAGATCGCCCCCTTGCAATACCTGGGGAATGGCTTGCGCCTGGATAGGGGTGGGAACGGTATAGCCGGTATCAGCTACAGCACGCAACAGATCCTGGGCAAGGCCAAGATCCGCAAAGGTCAAATCGGACATACTGCACTCCTGCGACTGCCTGATCGCAGTAAGCGACACCAATCTAGGCTGACGGTAAACAATTGAATTGAATGCGGATGGCCGCGGGATGAGGCCTGCATTGTGCGCCGATTGGCAAGACGCGAAAGCCGGCGAGTTTACAGACAATTGCCCATGCTGGGAAATCATCCTGCGGATTGATGCAGCAGGACGGGGCTGCACGTGGCACAATAATGCATGCTCAAAATCCGCTCCGTACCCATTGCAGTCATCTTACTGCTGCTTGCACCCGATCTGGCTCACGCCCTGAACGGTTCGCATTCGCTTGGTACCGGGCAGGACAAGGCAAGAGGTGGTAATACCAGCGGCATGCGCCAGGCTGTCCCCCCGGTTCAGCCACCCATTCCCACCGTGCAGGCCACCGACTTTGACTGCAACAAGCCGGCGAATGCCATGGAAATCATGCTGTGTCAGGATGAGGGGCTGATCCGCTTGGGCAATCGACTGGACAAGGTGTACACCCAGTCCATGGACAAGGCCCGGCAAACCTCGGCCGGGGCCCTGAGCATGAGCAAACTGCAGCAGGAGCAGCGCCACTGGGCGCGTAACCTGAAGGACTGCATGAAGAATGAAAACCCCCACATGTGCCTGGGGGATACCTACATCCTGCGCATTACCGAACTGCAGGCCAGCTGGGAGCTGGCCCCGTCGCTGACACCGCTGCATTACCTGTGTGGCGGTGGCGGCAACAACGACGTGCTGGCCACCTTTTACCGCACCAAGCCCGCCACCGCCCGCCTGATACGCGGCAAAAGCCAGGCCATCCTGCACCAGCAGGAACTGGTTACCGGCGGCGCACGCTATGCCGGTCAGAACGTCGAATTCACCATCCGCGGCAAAGAAGCCAGCATCAACTGGAAAGGCGAAAGCCTGCTGTGCATCAGCCAGCCAGAACAATAAGCCCAGACACCCCGTCTTGACCTGCCGGCACCTGCCTTGGCACTACTTCAGCAAACATCAAAAACCGGAAACCACCCATGGCCCTTACCGCCACCATTTACAAAGCAGGCCTGTCGATTTCCGACATGGACCGCGGCTACTATGCCAGCCACAACCTGACCCTGGCACAACATCCTTCGGAAACAGTAGAACGTCTGATGGTGCGTCTGGTTGCCTTTGTACTCAATGCCAGCGAAACCCTCAGCTTCACCCGTGGCCTGAGCGCCGATGACGAAGCCGAGCTGTGGCAAAAGAATTACAGCGAGGAAATCGAGTTGTGGATCGAACTGGGCGAACCCGACGAAAAACGCCTGAAGAAAGCCTGCAGCCGGGCCGACAAGGTGGTGCTGTACACCTACGGTGGCCGCTCCAGCGAGGTGTGGTGGCCGCAGATTGAAAACAAGCTATCCAAGCTGGACAAACTGAGTGTCTACCGCATCAGCACCGCCACCCAGGCCGAACTGGCCTCGCTGTGCCAGCGCGGCATGCAACTGACCGCCACCATACAGGACGGCCAGCTGTGGCTGGCTGATGAAAGCCGCAATGTGCTGGTGGAAGTGGAAGCCCTGAAAGTGCCCCACTAAAACGGTAAACGCTCAGGGCCTGGGCATGGCGGCGGCCAGCTGGCGTGCTGCCGCGTCGCCCTCTTCCAGCATGCTGATTACGCCCAGCCGGTCTTGCGGCAGTCGGTTCTGGCTCAGCTTGGCCTTTACATCCCAGCGGCTCACCCGCAAGCGAAAGCCCACAATCCCGCGCTGCATGGCGGTCATCGCCGCTGGCGGCATGGCATCGGTACTCCAGCCATCCGGGCCTTCAAAATGACTGGCCAGCTGCTGTAACAGCGCACCCAGCTGCGCGCCCTCCACCGGCTCTGCCCGGCCATGCGCATGTGCCACGCGGTAATTCCAGGTAGGCACCATGCCATCCGACACATACCAGCGCGGCGACACATAGCCATGCACACCGGCAAACACCGCCACGCTGTCTTGTGCAAACAACACTTCGGCATGCGGATTGGCGCGTGCCAGATGCCCCAACAGGCAATCAGGGTGGTGCGGGTCGGGCAACAACACCACATGGCTGATCCACGGTTCGTCTCCGGCCGGGGTCATCAGGGTGGCCAGCGGATTATCCGCCATCACGCGTGCGGCATACTCAGCCTCGGCACGAAAAGCAGATGGGCAATACAGGCTCATCGCAATACTCCATCAACACAATTGATCAAGGGCAGATCCAGGCAACACACACCGCCGCTACTGGCGCATGGCAATGGCCAGCCGGTTCAGTGCATTCATGCTGGCAATAGCCATGGTCAGGTCGCAGATTTCCTGGGCATTGAAGTGCTCCAGCAACGGGGTATAGGCCGCGTCATCGGCCTGCGTGGTGGCAATCAGCGTGACCGACTCGGCCCAGGCCAGGGCGGCCCTCTCCCGCGCACTGAAGTGCGGGCTTAGCCGCCAGCCGGCCAGGGTGTCCAGCCGCGTCGGGGTTTCGCCACCGCTGCGCAGCGCCCGGCTGTGCATGTCGAGGCAAAATGCACAGCCATTGATTTGCGAAACCCGCAGGTAAACCAGCTCCACCAGATTACGCCCCAGCGGGCTTTCCGCCAGTTGTTGCTTGATGGCACGCAGGTGTTGCAGGGCCGGAGCCGACAATTCGACATAGGGTAGACGCAAGGTAGACATGGCAGTTTCTCCACTCAGTAAGTGGCCCATTATCAACACACATTTGGCTCCATCACAGATCCACTTTCATCACGAATGACAGAACCAGTCTGCCACTCACCCCCGCAGTGCCTGCCACCACATCCAGCCGCCCATGCCAAGCAGCAGCAGGCCGCAGCCAAGGTCCAGCAATCGCCTCGCACCAGCCCCCGCCCGCCGCAGCAGCTGCCCGATGCCAAAAGCCAACACACACCACCACAATGCCGAGCCCGACACGATGCCTGCCACCATGACCATGGCTTCGTTACCGCTGCTGACGGTCTGTCCGGTCAAACCGGAAAAAATGGCGACAAAGGACAAGATAGTCATGGGGTTGCCCAGCGTCAGCCCCAGTGCCGACCCATACGCCGCCGCCAAGCCGGAAGCTGGCCTGGCACTGGCCATGGCAGGCTCTCCCTGTGGTGCACGCAACATGGCCAGCCCCTGCCACAGCAAAAAGCCACCACCCGCCAGTGCCAGCGGCACTGCCAGCGCGGTCAGCTGCCGGATCAGCACCGTCAGGCCCAGCGCACCAAGGCTGGCATACAAGCCATCTGCAGTGGCCGCCCCCAGCCCGGTGGCCAGGCCGGCCCACGGCCCATGGCGCAGCGTCCGGTCAATGCACAGCAAGCCAATTGGCCCAACCGGCGCGGCAATGGCCAGCCCCACAATCAGCGCCTGGCCATACAAGGTAAACAGTGTCATGGCATTTCTCCTTTCAATTACATCAGTCTGCCTGCTTGCCAGTGGCAGACACATGCTATTTTTCAGGCAGGATCGCAGTAGAAACTGATAAATTAAGGTAGTAACGGCTTTTTACCGAAAAGGACGCAAGCGATGGAAATTGATGGCAAGGCCTGGAAAATTCTTGAATGCCTGCAGCAGGATGCACGGCTGTCACTAACCGAGCTGGCCCGCGCCGTTGAAATGTCGGTGCCGGCGGTATCCGAGCGGGTGAAGCGGCTGGAAGAATCCGGCGTGATCCAGGGTTACCACGCCCGGCTGGCACCACAAAAGGCCGGCTATACCCTATCGGCCATGGTAGGTATTACCGTGGCCCAGCCCTACAAGAAAAAGCTGCTGGACATCTTGTCGGCCATGCCGGAAGTCATGGAATGCCACCATGTCACCGGGGCGGATTCCTACCTGTTCCGCTTGCTGGCGCGCGATGTGGCCCATCTGGAGGCGCTGGTGGCACGTGTAAACCATCTGGGCGAAACCCGTACCTCCATCATCCTGTCCACTCCCATCAGCCAGCAAACCTTGCGCCAGCCACGTTAATTTGTGTGTAAACCGAACCTTAATGTCATCTGTCTGTCGTAAAATTCCAAGATCCACACCCCTCTGACACGCTCCATGACTTCGCTGACCCTGCGCCCGGCCACCTTTGACGATGCCGGCCTGATTGCCCGGCTGCACACCGAAAGCTGGCAACACAGCTACCGCCGCATCCTCTCCGACGACTACCTGGACCACGTTGCTCCCACCGAGCGCCACACCATGTGGACACGCCGTTTTCATTACGACAATCACCTGTGGGTATTGCTGGCCTTGTGGGAGGGCGAGCCGGTGGGGTTTGTCTGCCTGCTGCCCGATGGCGAAAGTGAGCGCGGGCTGTTGCTGGACAATCTGCATGTACTGCCGGGTCAGCAGGGCCGTGGCGTAGGCCGCACCCTGCTGCAGGCGGCGGCAGCACAGGCAGACCGGCTGCAGACCGGCACGCCGATGCACCTGTGGGTTTACGAGGCCAATAGCGACGCGCGCCGCTTTTATAACCGCATGGGTGGTGAAATGGTGGACCGGGAAAACGTGCTGGCACCGGACGGCAGCAAGGCCGTTGCGCTGTGCTATCGCTGGAAGCAGCCGGCGCAGCTGGCCAGCGGCAACACAGCCGTCTGATCCGGCAGCCCGTACCTGGCAGGGCTTTGCTACACTGGCGGCATGTCTGCCCTCAAATACCTGCTGCACTATCCGCCAAGCCTGCTGTCCCAGGTCCAGGCCCGTCTCGACGACGGCAGCCTGGGCGACTGGCTGGCCAGCCGCTACCCCGATTCACATCAGGTGCAGAACGATAATGCGCTGTATCAGTATGTCGGCGCACTCAAGCAGCGCTATCTGAAAAATGCCCCCGCCCCCACCAAGGTGCTGTTCGACAGCCAGCAACATCCGGTAAAAGGCACGCTGGGCACCAACACCCAGGTTTCCCGCGTACAAGGCGGCAAGCTCAAGGCCAAGCATGAAATCCGCATTGCCAGCCTGTTCCGTGACGCGCCAGAGCCGTTTTTGCGCATGATCGTGGTGCATGAGATGGCGCATTTGCGCGAAAAAAACCACGACAAGGCCTTCTACCAGCTGTGCTGCCATATGGAGCCGCACTATCACCAACTGGAGTTCGACACCCGGCTGTGGCTGACGCTGCGCGAACTAAAACCAGCCTGAACACACAGCATGCCGTCCCATCGGCATGCATCTGCTGGCTCAAGGCTGGGTCACTGCTACCCGAGCCCGTTGCTGTTCAAGAAAACCGGCGATGTGGCGGTAAGTCTGGGCACACTCCTCGGCTACCAGCTGCTCCATATTGAGAAAGGCATGTACCAGATCGGCAAAATGCAGATGCTCGCAGACCACACCGGCGGTCTGCAGTTTATCCAGATAGCGCAGCGCCTCGTCCCGTAGCGGGTCGAAGCCGGCTGACACCACCAGCGTGGCCGGCATGCGCGGCGTTACGGCCATCTGCAGCGGGGATGCTGCCAGCCGGTCTTCACCACGCTGGAAATAATTGTCGAAATACCAGGCAATGCGATCGCTGTTAAGGAAATAGCCTTCACCATTTTCGGTAATCGACGGCAGGCTCATGCTGTAGTCCAGACTGGGGTAAATCAGCACCTGGGCGGCAATCTGCAAGGCCGTGTCATGCTGGGCCCGCGCGCTTACCGTAGCGGCCAGCGCAGCACCAGCCGAGTCACCGGCCAATACCAGTTGCCGCACAAAAGGCAGGCCGCGGGCATCCAGTGCGGCAAACACACCACGCGCCACCGCATAGACATCATGCAATGCCGCCGGATAGGGGTTCTCCGGCGCCAGCCGGTATTCCGGCACCACCACCACATGGCCGGTAGCCGCCGCCAAGCGTCGGCTGATGGGGTCGTACACACTGACGCTGCCAGCGGTATGGCCACCACCGTGCAGGAACAGCAGCACGGGCCGCGCCTCATCCGGGGCCGGGTGATAAATGCGCACCGGCACGCTGTAATCGCGGCCATGGACGATTTCATCATTCACCCATGCAATGTCCGGGCCGGGGCTTACCAGCGTGCGGGTGACATTGGCCAGGGCCTCGCGGGCACCAATGGCGGTAGGTTTGTAGCCGCTTTCCTGCAAACGGCGGATAAGCTGGTTCAGCTGCAACAACCAGTCGGTCAGCTTGGGGCTGACAGCATGCATGGCACTCTCCTGAGTCGGGCGGATAAGGCATCAGGCCGACATTAATATACCAAAGTCATGAATGATGCCAGCATGCGCGGCACGCGTCAGGGTACCAGCTGGTCGCGCTGTGCCAGTTGTGGAAACCAGCGCATCCACAGCACCACCACCAGCAAGGTTCCCGCACCACCCAGCACCACGGCCGGAACCGCACCCAGCCAGGCCGCTGTCACACCGGACTCGAATTCACCAAGCTGGTTGGAGGCACCGATGAACAACGAGTTCACCGAATTAACCCGCCCGCGCATGTCGTCCGGTGTTTCCAGCTGCACCAGCGTGCCGCGGATCACCACGCTGATGACATCAGCCGACCCCAACAGCATCAGTGCCAGCAAGGACAAGGGGAAGCTGCTGGACAGGCCGAACAGGATGGTGGCGATGCCAAACACCGCCACCGCAGCAAACATGATGTGGCCAGAGCGCCGCCGGATGGGGTGGCGCATCAGCCAGGCAGACATCAGCAAAGCCCCGGCTGCCGGTGCCGAGCGCAGCAGACCCAGGCCCCACGGTCCGGTATGCAGGATGTCGCGGGCAAAAATCGGCAGCAGGGCGGTGGCCCCACCCAGCAGCACGGCAAACAGGTCCAGCGAAATTGCCCCCAGGATATCGGGCCGGCTACGGATGAAACGCACCCCCATCAGCAGGGAATCCAGCGACACGCGCTGGCCGGTGGGCAGCACCCGGCTGGAAGGCAGCAGGCTGACCAGGAGCAGGCAGCCCAGGAAACTGGCGGCAGACAGCCCGTAGGTCAACTCGGCACCCAGTGCATACAGGAAGCCGCCCAGTGCGGGGGCGATGATGGTGGCCGCCTCATTGGCCGAAGCCGCCATGGCGATAGCCTGCCCCAGCAAGCGCGGTGGCACGATATTAGGCAGCAGCGATTGCATGGCCGGCATGTCAAAGGCGCGGCAGCAGCCCACTACCACGGAGAGCGCAAAAATCAGTCCGCGGCTGACCTGCCAGCCCAGGCCCAGATTACCCAGCAGCAGCACCGTTGCCGCCACGGCCTGGATCGCCAGGCTGACAGCTACCACCCGACGCCGGTCGAAACGGTCGGATACCGCGCCGGTCACCAGCACCAGCAACACCCGCGGCAGAAACTGCAACAGTCCCACCAGCCCCAGATCCATGGCGCTGCCGGTCAGCGCATACACCTGCCAGCCAATGGCGACAGTAAGAATTTGAAAACCCGCAGTCAGCAGTACCCGCGCCAACCAGAAATGCCAGAAAGGGCGGCAATGCCGCAAAGAAGCAGAAGCGTCGTTCATGGAAGCAGAAAAAAGGCCGTACTGGCCATGACAAAGAGTTCAAGCCTAACGGCAGGGCGGCTGAAACGCGAGTGCTACACTCCATGCTTAAAAATTGCTAACACAATCGGGGCCTTGCCCTGCCGGGGTCACACCCGCACACCGCCAGTGGCTTTATTTTGAGGCCTGCTGCCGCAGGGCTTACAATTGCACCCATTCCAGAAAGAAAGCCCCTCATGTCCCACACCCTGAGCACCCTGCTGCAAGCCGCCGCCGATCGCCGCAGCGAGCTAGTCAGCCGCCTGCTGGCAGAAGATACCAATAGCTACCGCCTGTTCCATGGCAGTGTGGAAGGGGTATCCGGCCTGACCATAGACCGCTATGGCGATTTGCTGCTGGTGCAGAGCTTCCATCAGCCGCTGAGCGATGAAGAGCTGGCAGAAATCCGTCAGTTCTACGCCGCCAGCCTGCCCGAGCTGCAATTGGTCTACAACGACCGCAGCAATGCCAACTCGCGCATCAGCAACACGCTGAGTCTGGCCGAACAGGCCGTAGCCGAAGAAAACCGCGTGGCACACGAACTGGGCATCCGCTACCACATCCGCGCCCGCCACAGCGGCCAGGACCCGTGGCTGTTCCTCGACCTGCGCGCCGGTCGCCGCCGCGTGATGCAGTTGGCCGAAGGCAAGAGCGTGCTCAACCTGTTTGCCTATACCTGCGGCGTGGGCCTGGCGGCCGCCAAGGGCGGTGCCAGCTTCGTGATGAATGTGGATTTTGCGGAATCCAGCCTGGCGGTGGGCCGTGCCAATGCCAAGCTCAACAGCCTGACCACCCGTCCGCGCTGCGTGCAGAGCGATGCCTTTGCCGCCCTGCGCCAGTTGTCCGGCATCGGCCAGCCCAAGATGGTGCGTGGCAAGAAAATGCCCCCCTTCCCCACGCTGGAAGCGCGCCAGTTCGATGTGGTCTTCCTCGACCCGCCACGCTACGCCAAGAGCCCGTTTGGCGTGGTCGACCTGATCAACGACTACCAGGCCCTGTTCAAGCCGGCCCTGCTGTGCACCGCGCCGGGCGGGGTGCTGATCTGCTGCAATAATGTGGCCCAGGTGGATGGCGAAGCATGGCTGGAAGCGCTCAAGCGCAGTGCTGAAAAAGCCGGCCGCCCCATTCAGGCGGTGGAGTGGATCACCCCGGAACAAGACTTCCCCAGCCAGGATGGCCAGCATCCGCTCAAGATCGTGCAACTGCACGTCTGATTGCCGCGGTACCAGGCTGCCCGACCGACCCGCTCGGCCGGGCAGCTTTGTTTTTAACTGCACCCGTTCGGGCCACCATCCGGGCAAGGTATCGCTACGCCACCGGGAACTGCCAGCAACAAAACCCCACTAAAAGCAGCTAGCAAAATAGCGTGGCATCCCAAGGGCAAGGCGCGCCGATACAGACAGTACAAAGGTACGTCCAGGAGGCGCAACGCCGCAGCAGGCGTTTTGTTAGCTGCACCAAGCTGACTGCAACGCTGACGGTGGGCCTGTGTCCAGCCATGCAAAAAAAGCATTGCTGATTACTTCGCTTCAAGCTATCGTCATACCCCCATACAACCTCAACGGACCACGGGTCCCGACAAGGACGATCTTTATGTTTTCCTGGTTTGAAAAGCGGGTAGACGTCTACCCGGATACGCCTCCCGTCCAGCCACCCAAAGGCTTTCTGCCCTTTGTCTGGTCCGCCACCAGCGGCATGCGCCCCTACATCCTGTGCATGACCTTGCTGACCTCCCTCATCGGTGCCTTCGAAGCCCTGTTGTTCTCCATGCTCGGCTCCATTGTCGACTGGCTCAGTCATGTGGCACCGTCGCAACTATGGACCCAGGAGCGCCATCACCTGCTGTTGCTGGGTGGCATTCTGCTGGCCAGCCCGCTGCTGATCGCCCTGCAGGCCATGTTCAAATACCAAAGCCTGTTCGGCAATTTCCCCATGCGCCTGCGCTGGCAGTTTCACCGCCACCTGCTGGGGCAAAGCATGAGCTTTTATCAGGATGAATTTGCTGGCCGCGTGGCCGCCAAGGTGATGCAGACCGCGCTGGCAGTGCGGGACACCGTGCTGATCATCACCGACATCCTGGTGTTCGTAGTGATCTACTTCATCACCATGGTGGCGGTGGTCGGCAGCTTCGATAGCAGCTTGCTGCTGCCCTTCATCGGCTGGTTGCTGCTGTATGTGGCAACCCTGGCTTTCTTCGTGCCACGGCTGGGCAAGGCCTCGGCCCGCCAGGCCGATGCACGCTCGCTGATGACTGGCCGCGTAACCGATGCCTATACCAATATCGCCACGGTCAAGCTGTTTGCCCAGGGTCAGCGCGAGGCCGCCTTCACCAAAAGTGCGATGCAGGAATTCATGCAGACCGCTTATAGCCAGATGCGCCTGGTCAGTGGCTTCGAAATCACCAACCACATCCTCAGCATGGGGCTGATCGCCAGCACCGCCGGTGCCACGCTGTGGTTGTGGACCCAGGGGCAGGTCGGTATCGGTGCGGTTGCCGCCGCAACCGCCATGGCCTTGCGGCTCAATGGGGTGTCCCACTGGATCATGTGGGAAATGTCCAGCCTGTTCGAAAATATCGGTACCGTGCACGACGGCATCAGCACCCTGTCGCGGCCTGTCGCCATTGTCGATCAGCCGGATGCCCGGGCGCTGCAGGTGGCACGCGGCGAGATACGCTTCGACAATGTCAGCTTTTCCTATGGTGGCGAACGCACCATTGTCGATGGGCTGAACCTCACCATTCGCCCCGGCGAAAAAATCGGCCTGGTCGGCCGCAGCGGTGCCGGCAAGTCCACCATCGTCAACCTGATGCTGCGTTTTTACGACATCGAGCAGGGCCGCATCCTGATCGATGGCCAGGATATTGCCGCGGTGACACAGGACAGCCTGCGCGCGCAGATCGGCATGGTGACGCAGGACACCTCACTCTTGCACCGCTCGGTACGCGACAACCTGCTGTACGGCAGGCCAGATGCCGGCGACGAGGCCATGATCCATGCCGCCACGCAGGCAGAGGCGCATGATTTCATCCAGGCATTGACCGACCCCAAGAGTCGCCGTGGCTACGATGCCCATGTGGGCGAACGCGGCGTCAAGCTGTCCGGCGGCCAGCGTCAGCGCGTGGCTATTGCCCGGGTGATGCTGAAGGACGCGCCCATCCTGCTGCTGGACGAAGCCACCAGCGCGCTGGACTCGGAAGTGGAAGCCGCCATCCAGAGCAGCTTGTACCGGCTGATGGAGGGCAAGACGGTGGTGGCCATCGCCCACCGCCTGTCCACCATCGCCGCCATGGACCGGCTGATCGTGCTGGACAAAGGACGGGTGGTGGAAGAAGGCGATCATGCCAGCCTGCTGGCCAAGGGTGGCCTGTATGCCCGGTTGTGGGCACACCAGAGCGGCGGTTTTCTGGGAGAGGAGACCGACGAGGCAATCCGCCCCGGTGAGCTTGATCCGGTCTGAGCACCAGCCGCATCTCAACCACGTCAAACAAGAAACCCGCCTGCTGGCGGGTTTTTCTTTATGCTGCCGAATCTGTGGTCAGAACGGTATCAGGCTTCGGCCTTTTTCAGGATGACATACAGCTCGTCCTTCAGCTTGAGCTTTTCCTTCTTCAGCACTTCAACATCAAACTGGCTGCCGTTTCCGATACCGGCCTCGATATTCTTGATGGTCTGGTCCAGTTCATTGTGCTTGTTGAACAGACGGCTGAAATGGTCGTCTTCGGTTTTCAGTTTGCTGATCAGTTCGCGGAACTCTGGAAACATGGGCTTCTCCTGATGGGTGGGTTGGGCGGCTGCATGCCACCTGACTACAACTTCATGCTAGCCCCGGCACCAGCCTGCTTTCTTGATCTAGGGCATATGCACGACAGACGTCCGGCCATTGTGCGCCGTGCGGAATGGCTGGCAAGAAGTGACGGTCTGCTTCCTGCCCGCCGGACCGGCGCATGCCTGCACCTATGTCCAGTCGACCGCCCTGATTCAAGCCGCCACGATGCTGCGATGTCATCCGGTTAGGCCGCCATTGAGCCAACACCATGCCTGGAGGCTTCATGCAACATCCTTGCGCTGGCGATACCGATTTCCAGCATCAGTCATTTCTGGAACTACGCCCCATCGCCGTATCGCTGCAGATACTTGGCGTCTGTGCCTGGCTGGCATCGCTGCTGCTCAGCCATCCCTACCGGCAGATAGAAAGCGGCAGCACGCTGCTGGCAACACCAGCCATGCTTGGGGGCATTCTGCTGTCCTGGCAGGCCAGTCACCACCGTACCCTGCTACTGGGCATGCTACTGAACCTGGGTGGCCTGAGCCTGGCTTTTCGCCTCAATTTTCTGTTCATCAGCGAGCCCGGCCCCTGGGCAACATCCGTCGCCGTCTGCATCATTCTGACCATGGCACCGGTGTTTCACAGCACCCGTGCTTTCCTGCTGGCCAGCATCGGCATCTGGGCCATGCTGCTGCAAGGTACGCTGGCCGATCAGCATCTGTGGGGTCAAAGCTCATGGATGGCACTGCTGATTGCGGTCAGCATGGCCACCGGCCTGATGCTCAACATCCTGTTCCGCCGCCTGCGCCTGCGCGGCTATGTCCTACGCCGCAAGCTGGAGGTCCTGGCGTTTCAGGATGCCCTGACCGGCATCGACAACCGCCGCAGCCTGCTGGAAAAGCTGCAGGCCTGGTATCCCTTGCAACAGGGCTATTTCATGATGGTGGATATCGACGATTTCAAAAGCATCAACGATGACTATGGCCATGAGGCTGGAGACCAGGTACTACGGGAAGTGGCAATGCAACTGAATGGCCATCCCGACATTGACCTATGCGGAAGGCTGGGAGGCGAGGAGTTCGGCCTGTTCACCCGCAAGACCAACCGGGTACAGGTCACCACGGTGGCGGAAGAGCTGATCCGGCACGTCAACGCCTGCCAAGTACAGCAACGCCGGCTCTCCATCAGTATCGGCATCGTATACATGGATGGACGGATAGGGCTGAGCACCGCCCTGCGGCTGGCGGACAAGGCCATGTACCAGGCCAAGCAGGCCGGCAAGAACTGCTTTGTGCTTGCCCTGCCAGACAGTCATAGCCCCCGTCCGCAGCAAGCGATTCAAACCGGGTAGCCAGCAAAAAGCCGCCCGCAGGCGGCTTCCGGCTGGCGGGCAGACAATCAGGCGTCGTAACCCAGATTGGGTGCCAGATCGCGCTCGGCCTGTTCCAGCGTCACCCCGCGGCGCTGGGCATAGCTGGTAACCTGATCCTTCTCCACCTTGCCCACACCGAAATAACGCGACTCCGGATGGCTGAAGTAGAAGCCGGACACGGCAGCCGTCGGCAGCATGGCATAGCCCTCGGTCAGGGTCATGCCGATGGCCGGGGCATCCAGCAACACAAACAACTCTTTTTTCACCGTATGGTCCGGACAGGCCGGGTAGCCCGGTGCCGGGCGGATGCCGCGGTATTTCTCGTCGATCAAGGCTTCGTTATCCAAGGCTTCGTCGGCAGCATAGCCCCAGAACTCGCGCCGCACGCGCTGGTGCATCAGTTCGGCAAAGGCTTCGGCCAAACGGTCGGCCAGTGCCTTGAGCAGAATGGCGGAGTAGTCGTCATTGGCCTCTTCAAAACGTTTGACATGCGGCTCGATGCCGATGCCGGCAGTGACGGCAAAGGCACCGATGTAGTCCTGCACACCGCTGTCGGCCGGGGCGATGTAGTCCGCCAGTGCCCAGTTGGGCTTGCCGTCCATTTTCGGCAGCTGCTGGCGCAGGCCCACCCAGGTCATCTGGCTGCTGCTGCCATCCACACTGCGGATGTCGATATCGTCATCATTCACCGTGGCCGCCGGGAACAGGCCGATCACCGCATTGGCGCCAAGCCAGTTTTCGCTGATGATTTGCGCCAGCATGGTCTGGGCATCGGCATACAGGCTGCGGGCGGACTCGCCGACAATCTCGTCATCCAGAATGCGCGGGAAGCGACCAGCCAGCTCCCAGCTCTGGAAGAAAGGCGTCCAGTCGATGAAGGCGGCAATTTCCGCCAGCGGATAGTTCTCGAAGCGACGCACGCCCAGCCACTGCGGCTTGGGCGGGGTGTAGGCCGCCCAGTCGGTAGCCTGTTTGTTGGCGCGGGCTGCGTCCAGGCTCACCACCTTGCGGCTGGCCTTGTTGGCATGGCCTTCACGGGCACGCTGGTACTCGGCCGCCACTTCGGCGACAAAGCCATCGCGCAGGGTATCGGACAGCAGGTTGGAGCACACGCCCACCGCACGGCTGGCATCCGGCACATACACCACCGGGTGCTGGTAGTGCGGCGCAATCTTCACCGCCGTGTGGACCTTGGAGGTGGTGGCACCGCCAATCAGCAGCGGTATGTCAAAACCCTGACGCTGCATTTCCTTGGCCACATGACTCATTTCTTCCAGCGACGGGGTAATCAGGCCCGACAGGCCGATGATGTCGGCCTTGTGCTCGCGCGCGGCGTCCAGGATGGTCTGGCACGGCACCATCACGCCCAGGTCGATCACCTTGTAGTTGTTACAGCGCAGCACCACGCCGACGATGTTCTTGCCGATATCGTGCACATCACCCTTGACCGTGGCCATGATGATGACGCCCTTGGCCGGCGCATCGGCCAGCCCCATGCGGATCTTTTCTTCCTCGATGAAGGGCTCCAGATGGGCCACGGCGGCCTTCATCACACGGGCGGACTTCACCACCTGCGGCAGAAACATCTTGCCGGCACCAAACAGGTCACCCACCACGTTCATGCCGTCCATCAACGGACCTTCAATCACATGAATGGGGCGCGCGCACTTGAGGCGGACTTCCTCGGTGTCTTCGACGATATAAGTGGTGATGCCCTTGACCAGCGCGTGTTCCAGCCGTTTTTCCACCGCCCATTCACGCCAGGCCAGGTCTTCGACCTTTTTCTCGCCCGCTGCCTCACCCTTGAAGCGTTCGGCCAGCGCAATCAGGTGCTCGGTGGCATCGCCGCCATCTTTTGGCGTGCGCATCAGCACCACGTCTTCAATGCGTTCGCGCAGTTCCTTGTCGACTTCGTCATACACTTCCAGCGCGCCGGCATTGACGATGCCCATGGTCATGCCGCGCTGGATGGCGTGGTACAGGAACACGGCGTGAATCGCCTCGCGCACCTTGTTGTTGCCGCGGAAGGAGAAAGACACATTGGACACGCCGCCAGATATCTTGGCGTGCGGCAGATTCTGCTTGATCCAGCCAGTGGCTTCGATGAAGTCCAGGCCGTAACGGGCGTGTTCTTCAATGCCGGTGGCCACGGCAAAGATATTGGGGTCGAAGATGATGTCTTCCGGCGGATAACCCACCTCATCCACCAGGATGCGGTAGCTCTTTTCGCAGATTTCCACCTTGCGGGCGTAAGTGTCGGCCTGGCCCTTGTCGTCAAAGGCCATCACGATCACCGCCGCGCCGTAACGGCGCAGCAAGCGGGCTTGTTGCTTGAACTTGTCCACCCCTTCCTTCATGGAAATGGAGTTGACGATGCCCTTGCCCTGAATGCACTTGAGGCCGGCTTCGATCACTTCCCACTTGGAGGAGTCGATCATGATGGGCACGCGGGCGATGTCCGGCTCGGCGGCGATCAGCTTGAGGAAGCGATCCATGGCCGCCAGCGCATCCAGCATGCCCTCGTCCATATTGATGTCGATGATTTGCGCACCGTTTTCCACCTGCTGCCGCGCCACATCCAGCGCGGTGGCGTAGTCGCCGTTCAGAATCAGCTTGGCAAAGGCGCGGCTGCCGGTGACGTTGGTACGCTCACCCACATTGACGAACAGGTCGTGGTCGCCAATGTTGAACGGCTCCAGACCGGACAGGCGGCACTTGGCTTCAATCTGTGGCAATGCACGCGGCGCAATGCCGTCCACTGCATTGGCGATGGCGGCAATATGCTCCGGCGTGGTGCCACAGCAACCGCCGACGATGTTGATCAGCCCGGATTCGGCCCATTCGCGCACGAACTCGCCCATGGCCGCCGGTTCCAGGTCGTAACCGCCAAAGGCATTGGGCAGACCGGCATTGGCGTGCACCGACACATAAGTGGCCGATACGCGCGACAGTTCCTCCACATAGGGACGCAGCAGGTCCGGCCCCAGCGCACAGTTGAGGCCGAAGGACATGGCATCGGCGTGCGACAGGCTGTTGTAGAAGGCTTCGGTGGTCTGACCGGTCAGCGTGCGGCCGGACTGGTCGGTAATGGTGCCGGACACCATGATGGGCAGCCGGGTCTTGTCGGGGTGATCGTCAAAATACTGGTGGATGGCAAACACCGCCGCCTTGGCGTTGAGCGTGTCGAAGATGGTTTCCACCAGCAGGAAATCCGCGCCGCCGGCCACCAGGCCGTCGATGGCCTCGGTATAGCTCTTCACCAGTTCGTCAAAGCTGACATTGCGGTAACCCGGGTCGTTCACGTCCGGGCTGATGCTGGCGGTGCGGTTGGTGGGGCCCAGCACGCCGGCACAGAAGCGCGGCTTGGCCGGATTCTTTGCGGTTTGTGCAACACACAGCGCCTTCACCAGCTTGGCCGCGGCGTGGTTGATCTCCCACACCAGGCTTTCCATCTGGTAGTCGGCCATGGCAATCGACGTGGCATTGAAAGTGTTGGTTTCAATGATGTCGGCGCCGGCATCCAGATAAGCCTGATGAATGCCACCTATCACGTCTGGCCGGGTCAACACCAGCAGGTCGTTGTTGCCTTTGACGTCACAGCCCCAGTCGGCAAACCGCTCGCCACGGTAATCAGCCTCTTGCAGCTCATGGCGCTGGATCATGGTGCCCATGCCGCCATCCAGGATCAGGATGCGCTGGGATAGCTGGGAAAATACCGGATGCGTGGGTTTTTTGGTCATGGCAAGCAGGCTGTAATGGTGAAGAACGATAGGTGGCACACTCATGGTGCGGCTGAACAGTTTACCATTGCACTCGGAACTGTCAGACAACTAACTAAGAAGAAGAGAGTACAAGCTTATGGTTGCTTTGAATAAGACTTGGCCGGTGCTGCTTGCGGGAGCGGTGCTGAGCTTGCAGATCCAGGCTGGCGGCATATTGAAAATCGGTGTTTCCGATTCGGATGCCCCTCCCATCGTGGTACTGACACCAGACAATCAGGCACTGGCCAGCGGTCTGATCAAGGAACTGGGTGATGCCCTGGCCGGCGAGCTGGGCATGAAGGCCCAGTATGTGGTGATTGCCCGCAAGCGGGTGGAAAACACCATCGAAACCGGCAAGGTGAATATCGTGTGCAATGCCAACCCGGAATGGTATGGCAATGCCACCCGGCTGGGCTGGACACGCGAGTTCTATCCGCAAGTGGAGCGGGCACTCTCCTTGCGAGAGATGCCGGACATCCACCAAGTGGATGAGATGGTGGGCAAGCGCATCGGCACCATCCGCGGCTACAGCTATCCCACACTGGAACACCTGTGGGCGGTGGGCCGCACCACCCGCGTGGATGAGCCACGGCTGGAGCTGCTGGTCAAATCCTTGCAGAAGAAGCTGACCGATGTCGCCATCTCGTCGGAACTGGAGCTGGCCTGGTGGGCCAAGAGCAATCCGCAGGAAGCGCGAACCTTCAAGCAACACCCGCTGACAGTCACCTATATGCCCACCATGTGTGCCGTTGCACCCCATTCACCGGTCAGTACCGATAAGCTGAATCAGGGTATAGAAGCCATGCGCCGCAGCGGCAAGCTCAAGGCCATTCTGAAGTCTTACGAGTGGCAAGCTGAATGAAGCCAGTGGTAGCCGGACGGTTTGTCATGCATCAAACTTGTTCCACGTGAAACAAATTTTCCTTGCCAAGCCCAGCAAAAACGGCAACCCTCTGGGCTTGCCGTTTTTTCATTGTTTCCCCATGCACATCATTTACCTGCACGGATTCAACTCCAGCCCACAATCGCTCAAGGCGCAGGAGACTGCCCGCTGGCTGCAACAGCATGCCCCGGATATCACCCTGCACTGCCCACAACTGTCTCCCCACCCGGCGCAAGCCATTGCCCAGGCGGAGACCTTGCTACTGTCGCTGCCGGCAGATACCGCCCTGATCGGCAGCTCGCTGGGCGGCTACTACGCCACCGCTCTGGCAGAAAAACATGGCCGCAAAGCTGCGCTGATCAATCCGGCAGTGCAGCCCTATCAGGATTTGCTGCACTACCTTGGCCCCCAGCACAACCCGTATACCGGGGAAGACTACCTACTGGGAGATGAAGACATGCAGGCCTTGCTGGCCATGCGTCAGGCGGTAATCCGGCAAGGGAAGTACTGGCTGTGGCTGGGTACTGCCGACGAGGTGCTGGACTGGCGACTGGCGGCCCGCCATTACGCGGGCCAACGCCAGAGTGTTTTCAATGGCGACGACCATCGCCTTGCGCGTTGGCCTGCGTGTCTGCCGGCTCTGTTCAACTGGCTGAGCCAGGCGGATTGAGCCGGAGGTGACCGCGTTGCATGGCTGCAGATAGCCTTTCCAGGCTTACTGGTTTGGACAAGAAGTCATCCATGCCAGCCTGTTGGCAGCGCTCGCGGTCTTCATCGAAGGCATTGGCAGTCAGCGCGATGATGTGTGGCTGACGCGACAGTTTGCTCTGACGAATGGCGCGGGTGGCATCCAGCCCGTCCATTTCCGGCATCTGCATATCCATCAACACCAGTTCCACGTCACCCTGGCTAACCCGTTCCAGCGCCTGGCGGCCATTGCCGGCCAGCAATACATCGCGATAACCCAGCTTGTCCAGCAGCTTGATGATCAGTTTCTGATTGACCATATTGTCCTCGGCCACCAGCACCGACAAGGACTGGGTACTGGCCTGCACCACCGCCTGCGGCTGTATTTCGGCGGGTGCTTCTGTCTGCGGTGCGGCCACCGTAGTGGCCACCCAGTACACACTGAAGCAACTGCCTTCCCCCGGCGTACTGCTGACATCGATACGTCCGCCCATGGCTTCGGCCAGGCGGCGGCAAATGGCCAAGCCCAGCCCGGTGCCGCCATAGCGGCGGGTGGTGGTGGAGTCGGCCTGCTCGAAAGCAGTGAATACCTTGCCCATCTGCTCCTCGGTCATGCCGATGCCGGTATCGCGGATATCCAGCTGCAGCCGCAGCATGTCGAAAGTGTCTTCCAGCGGCGCGATGCTGACGCTGACGGTAATACCGCCCTGATGGGTAAACTTGATGGCATTACTCAAAAGATTGCTGCTTATCTGGCGCAAACGCGTGGCATCACCCAGCAGCCAGGCACTGCCCGCCGGACGCAGCCAGGACACGGTCAAGCCGGACTCGGTCGCCTTGGGTTCAAACAGATTCACCACGCTGTCCAGCAGGCTGTACAGATTGAAGGGGCGCTGCTCCAGTGTCAGCTTGCCGGCATCAATCTTGGACAAATCAAGAATGTCGTTGATCAGCGCCAGCAGCGATGTACCACACTCCTGCAAGGTCGCCACCTGCTCGCTCTGTTCCTGTGTCAGCCGGCTGTGTGACAACAGTTCGGCCATGCCCAGCACGCCATTGAGCGGGGTGCGGATTTCATGGCTCATCACCGCCAGGAATTCCGATTTCGCCTTGGCAGCCATTTCAGCCTTGAGCAGCGCCTCGGACAATTGTGCCATTCGCCATTCAACAATTTTTTCCAGCTGTGCCGCCACGGTGGACAGCTCGAAATTGGCGTCATACAGCGCACGGCTACGCTGTTCCAGCAGGATTTCGGCTTCCTTGCGCGCGCGCTTTTCGCGCTGATAGCGCTTTTGGTAGCGCGCTAGCTGGTCTTGCAAATGGGTCAATTCATCCTGAGTCATACATGCTCCACCACAAAACGCACCTGACTGCCGGTTTCATTCAGCGGCTCGACAGCAATGCGGGCCTGCTCGCCAAAGTGGTCGAGCGCCCCCTGGATCAGCCCGGCCGCCAGCGGAGCCAGGCAGCGTGGCGAGTTGTACAGCAACTCCAGACGCTTCAGGTCGCGGCTCACTACCGTTATCTGTGGCAACTCGGCATCCGGATACAGTTTTTGCACCTCAATATGGATGTACTGGTCGACATTGCCCAGCACGGCAAAGGCATCGGCACACCCCTGTATGCTGTAGGGATAGAGCGTGGTAAAGCGGCCAAACAGATAATGGCCGAACATGTAGATGATTTCCTGGCTATCCATACCAGTACGCTGTGACAAGGCAGCCAGCAGACGCAACAGCTCGGCAAACGGATAAGAACCGACGGCGGTATACGCACCGTCGGATGCGGTGTGGGCATCCTCGATGATGTCGTCCAGCATGTCGGCAGAGAAGCGCTCCTCCACCATTTCCATGAATTCGGTAAACACCACGCCTTTCATGCCGCTTCCTTTCCCCATCGCTGCCAGCCGCCCCCTTAACAAGCCATGCCACAGACGGCACTGCACCGGGTGATTGATTCAATGTAGGAACAAATAATGGCAAAAACCAGATAGCAAGCCTTACAAAACACGCTGTTCAATAAAGCTGGCTTGCATCAACAAAGCCGGCGGGCGCAGACTCGAAGCCTGTCAACTAGCCAGGAAAGGCGGGCAAGATGAGTCAGGCCATCCGTTTTCATCGCCACGGCGGCCCAGAGGTATTGCAGCTGGAAGAAGTAGCCATCAGCAGCCCCGGCCCGGGCGAGGTACTGCTGCAGCATGCGGCCATTGGCATCAATTTCATCGACACCTACCAGCGCAGCGGACTGTATCCGGTCAATCTGCCCAGTGGTCTTGGTAGTGAGGCCGCCGGTACGGTACTGGCTGTCGGTGCCGGGGTAAGTCATATCGCAGTAGGCGATCGGGTTGCCTATGCGGGCGGCCCGCTGGGTGCTTACAGTAGTCAGCGGCTGATTCCGGCCGCCGTGCTGGTGAAGCTGCCAGATAGCATCAGTGACGAAGTCGCCGCCTGCATCATGTTGCAAGGCATGACAGTGGAGTACCTGATCCGGCGCACGTTTGCCGTACAGCCGGGCATGACCGTGCTGTGGCATGCGGCTGCCGGTGGCGTGGGCCAGATTGCCGTGCAATGGCTGGCATCAATGGGGGTAGAGGTGATCGGTACCGTCGGCTCGGCAGCCAAGGGAGAACTGGCGCGCCAACTGGGCTGCAGCCATGTCATCAACTACAACGAGGAAGACGTGGTGGCGCAGGTGCGTGCGCTGACCGGCGGCAAGGGTGTGCCAGTGGTGTACGACTCGGTGGGGAAAAGCACTTTCGAGATGTCGCTGAACAGCCTGGCACCGCGTGGCACCTTCGTCAGCTTTGGCAATGCATCCGGAGCGGTACCGGCCTTCGAGCCGCTGCTGCTGTCACAAAAGGGATCACTGTTTTTCACCCGTCCCAAACTGGGTGATTACATTGCCAGCCGCCCGGAACTGGAAGCATCCGCCCAGGCATTGTTTGAACGTCTGGCCAGTGGTGCCATCAGGATTCAACCATCCGCCCGTTATGCACTGGCCGATGCAGCGCAGGCGCACCGCGATCTGGAAAGCCGCAGCACCACAGGTTCGCTCATCCTGCTGCCGTAATACGCCACGCAAGGTAAAGCCAACAGAGGTTAAGGAGCGACTGCCGGGACTCAGTGCCCGGCAGGCAGCGCAGCAGGTACCGGAATCAGCGCCTTGCGCACACATTCGCGCCCCTGCTGACCAGCGTTTTCCGCGCAGTTCAATTCGGCAGCGGCACGTTGTTCACAACGTGCCTTGCTGGTAGCCCGACTACAATCGGGAGCAGGCAACTGCTCGCGCACACAGCTGCGTCTTGCCTGGCCTTCACTGCCATCACATGCCGTCTGTGCGGCCTGCAGGGCTTCGCAATGGCGTGCATCGCGGCTGCGCTTGCAACTGAGTGCTGGCGTGTACTGCTCGATGCAGGATCGGCGTGCCCCTTCTGCCATGTCATTGCAGCTAAGCCAGCCCTGACGGTAACTGGCACAACGTTGCGGTGCCATTGCCTTGTTGCAATCCGGTGCCGCCAATACGGCCACCGACCACATTGCCGACACCAGCATGGCCATTCCAGCCAACCGGCTACCGCTATTCCACATTCCCCAAGCTTTGTTCAAGGCCGTGATCCTTGCCACTGGCAATCTCCGGCTACCCATGCAGCCGGCTCAATCGTTCTGGTACTGCTCCTGCGACTTTTGCCGTTTGTCACGCCAGAAGTTGCGCTGCCCCGGCGGCGGCAATGGCGGACGGGAAAAACCATCCGGCGCAAACCGGTCTGGCCCGCCAGCGCCACCTGATGGCAAGCCCGGCGGCAGATGCTTGCGCTGCAGCCGTCGTGCATCTTCCGGCGACAAATCACCGGCCTGCACCGCCTCCTTCAGACGCAGATTGCGCAAACGGCGTTCCTCACCCGCCGACGGGCGGGGAAAATGCGGAAACTCCGTCACGCCATCTTCCGGGCCATTCGGGCCCTGTGCCGCCGCCGGCAAGGCGCAAGCCGTCACCGTGGCAAACAGCAAGACATAAATGGCATGGTACTTCATGGCTTTATTTTAACCTGACATCAGGCCTCCTGCCACGGCGATGCTTGGGAATCGCGGCAGAAGGCGGGTGGAGAGAAGCGCCTTGGGCGCCGACAATATTATTTCTCGCCTGTCGGGCGGCGCATGGTATCGGACATGACCGCCGACTGGCTGCCGGTCGCTTCGACCGGTACCACCACGCCAGACGACCCGGACTGCGCCAGCGCCATCTGGCGGGCTTCACGGATATCCGCACCATTGCCACCATGCTCGGTGGCACTGGCCAGTGGCGACAGCGCCAGGGCAGAAACAGCAACTACCATTAAAATCAGTGGCTTATTCATCATGATGATCTCCGGCAGGCAGGACACGCTTGCAGTCTAGAAGCCCGCTTTTGCGCAACCGTGTGCCGCATGTTACCAAATGTTAACTTATGTGAATGCCCGTCAGCGTTGACACATAAATTCATGATCCCCCATCGCCTGCCGGGCCGGGGCAGGTTAAGCTTTGCCATCAGCATGCGGGCCGGATCGCGCTTGCCCCGGTCACCAAGGAAAACATCATGGAACACAACAAGATTCTCATCGTCGACGACGACGCCAAGCTGCGCGAGCTGCTCACCCGCTATCTGGGCCAGCAAGGCTATGTGGTGGATACCCTGCCAGATGCACGCGAACTGGACCGCAAACTGGCCCGCAACCGCCCGGACCTGATGGTGCTGGACGTGATGATGCCCGGCGACGACGGCTTGGCCGTGGTACGCCGCCTGCGCGCCCAGGGCGAGACCGTACCGGTCATCATGCTAACTGCACGCGGTGAAGATGTGGACCGTATCCTGGGTCTGGAAATGGGTGCCGACGATTATCTGCCCAAGCCCTTTAATCCGCGCGAACTGACGGCGCGCATCCAGTCGGTATTGCGCCGTCATCATGCCACGCCGGCATTGGCCGCCCGCCACGAATCCGACGAAATCATCGAATTTGGCGACTTCCAGCTCAATCTGGGTCGCCGCGAATTGCAAAAGAGCCAGCAGGTACTGTCGCTGACCACCGCCGAATTTGCCGTGCTCACCGTACTGGCCACCCACCCGCGTCGCCCGCTCACCCGTGAACAGCTGATGGAGATGGCACTGGGCAAGGGCAATGGCGAATCGCTGGACCGCAGTATCGACGTGCACATCTCGCGCCTGCGCAAGACGCTGGAAGGTGGCGACAGCCCGCTGCGCTTCATCCAGACGGTATGGGGCTATGGCTATGTCTTCGTGCCTGACGGCAGCGAACGGGAGTAAGCGGTGCTGCGACGCATTACCGGTTCCCTGCTGTTTCGCCTGATCGTGCTGGTGGTGGTGGTGGTGGTCACCACCCAGGTAGTCACCGTATACATTGCGGCAGGCGAGCGTCACAAGCTGATGGACAAGCAGCTGTATGCACAGGTGGTGGACACGCTGGCCTTTCTGGAAGGTTCGATGGACAACATGAACCCGGCGCAGCGCACGGTTTTCCTAGCCAGCTACAACCGCCCCGGCCTGCCACGGCTGCTGCCGCAGGAGGCCTCCGCCCGCCAGCAATTCGACCGCGAGCTGCCGCGCGTGGCCGACAGCCTGGTCAGCCGTCTGAGCAAGGGCCTGGACGACACGGTGCACGGCTACATGGTGCACCGCGAGGACCGCAACGAGCTGTGGGTGAACGTACATGTACTGGACACCCCCTACTGGCTGGTGATTCCCTTTGGCCGCTACAGCGACCGCCCCATCTATTCATTGATGCAGGCCGCCTTGCTGGCCACCTTGCTGGCAACCTTGCTGGCCTCGCTGGTGGCCTGGCGCATCACCCGCCCCATCGGCAAGGTGGTGGATGCCTCGCGCGAACTGGCGCGCGGCAATATGCCACCGGCGCTGCAAGAGGACGGCCCGCGTGAACTGGCCGCCCTGGCGCGCGGCTTCAACCACATGGCCAGTGCGCTGGACAGTGCCGCCCGTGAACGCCGGCTGATGCTGGCCGGCCTGTCGCACGACCTGCGCACGCCGCTCACCCGGCTGAAGCTGATGCTGGAATTGCAGGACACCAGCCCGGACACCCCGGACATGCTGGCCGATATTGACGAGCTGTCGCGCATCGTGCGCCAGTTCATCGACTTTGCCCGCGCCGAGGAATCGGCCCGGCTCGAACCGGTGGCACTGGCCGAACTGGCCGACAGCGTGGTGGCACGCCTGGCCCGCAGCGGGCTGGATGTCAGCCTGCTGCGCCATGCCGAACCCGAGCTGCAGGCCGATGCACTGGCACTGGAACGCCTGCTGTCCAACCTGCTGGAAAACGCCCGCCGCTATGGCAAACCGCCGGTACGGGTGGAAATTGACCAATGCGATGGCATGGCCGTGCTGAGCGTGATCGACCATGGTGCCGGCATTCCCGCCGCCCTGCGCGAGTCGGCCCTGGCCCCGTTTGAACGCCTGGCCGAGCACCGCGGCACCGATGGCGGCAGCGGCCTTGGGCTTGCCATTGTTTCGCGCGTGGTGAAACAACACCATGGCCAGCTGCAGTTTGCCGATGAGGCAGACGGTGGCTTTCGCGTGCGCATTCTGCTACCGCTGGCCAGCGCCTCTGCCGCCTGAAGCCGGCTGGTGGCTCAGGACTGACGCCGCCAGCCCAGCAGCAACACCCCACCCAGAATCAGCAATCCACCCAGCAGCATCAGCAGCCCTACCGGCTCATGCAGGAAGATCGCCCCCCACAACACGCCAAACACCGGCACCAGATAGGTGACACTGCTGGCACGGGTGGCCCCCAGCCGGTCGATCAGCCGGTAAAAGATCAGGTAGGCCAGCGAGGTACAGCCCAATGCCAGCAGCAACACCGCAACCCATACCATGGGTGACGGCGGCTGCGCCGGCAGATTGAGCAAGGCCAGCGGCGTGACCAACACGGCACCGCTGAACAGACTGCCGGTAGCAGTCACCAGCGGTGGCAGGCCCGGCAGCCACCGCTTGGCCATGTGACCGGACCAGCCATAGCAGGCCGTGGCACCCAGCATGGCCAGCACCGGCAGCGCCGTCTGTACATCGAAGGCGGCACCACGTCCCAGCATCAATACCAGCACGCCAGCCAGACCCAACAGCAAGCCACTTGCGCGTGGCAGCGTCATGCGCTCACCCGCCAGCGGTATCGCCCACAAGGCCGTCATCAACGGCGTGGTAGCATTCAGTACCGACGCTACACCGGCAGGCAGGCTGAGGCTGGCCCAGGCGATCAGGCAAAACGGCAGTGCCGACAGAAAAACCCCCACCACGGCAATGCGCAGCCAATGCTGCCGCCACAGCGGCAGGCCACCGCGCAGCAGCAGCACCGGCAGCAACACCAGTGCCGCCAGTGCCAGTCGCAGCGCAATCAGCGCAAAGGCCCCCAGCTCGGGCACTGCCACCCGCATGAACAGAAACGAGCCCCCCCACAATGCCGCCAGCAGCACCAGTCCAGCCATATCGCGATTCATCGTCGCACCTCCCTGTTGTCATGGCTGCCAGCATAAATGGAGCACACCGCCGCCGCACCCGCTTTGTTGCGCCCTAATTCCTCTGCGGGGGATAACTAGTTACTGCGGTGAATAGCCAAGGCCCCGCCCAAGCCTGCACACTCGACGCTACCCACCTTGTCGAGTGCCAACCCGTATGGATATCCACGATTTCAATGCTCTGCTGGGCGCAGCCCGCCAGCAAGCCGAACCCCAGCATCTGCTGATGGTATTTGCCAAGGCCGTACTGCATGACGACCACCAACCGCAAGAAGCCGAGCGCTTTGCCCGTGGCGAAGGTGGCATCCTGCTGCCCGTCATGTGTCTGGACCGTGCAGCCAGCGAACTGGTGGATTTTGCCAGCCTGCAGGCCGAATCTGCCCGCATCGGCGAGCCGTGGCAGATCATGTTTGTCGCCTGTCTGGACGGCAAGGCCGGTCGCCAGCCTGAGGCTGCCGATATTGAAGCGGCGCTCAAGCGCATGATCCAGACCATCCAGACCGGTGGCGATGTTTCCCGCTACCTGGCCTTCAACCTGCAAGGCGAGCCGGTACGCTTTCACTGAAACCGGCCATGCAGCCAGCCATGGCACAAGCCCGCGCCGGACGCTAAGCTGAAGCACCCTGTGCGACCCGATCCACCATCCGGTCGCACAGCATCTGTCCTCAGCCACGCCCGCCGGAGCCTGCATGAACCTGTCCCTGCTCAGCCGCTATGCCTTTTTCGTCGCCTGCATCCTGTTCAGCCTGATCGGCCTGGTATTGCACCAGATCGAATGGCTGTGGCCCTTCACCCTTGCCGCCATGGCCCTCAGCCTGTTGGGCGTGCTGGACCTGACACAAACCCGCCACGCCGTGCGGCGCAACTACCCGGTGCTGGGCAATATCCGCTATCTGGTGGAAGCCATCCGCCCGGAAATCCGCCAGTACCTGCTGGAAGCCGATGGCGAACAGCTGCCCTTCTCGCGTGACCAGCGCTCGCTGGTTTACGCCCGTTCCAAGAACACCCAGGCCGACAAACCCTTCGGCACCCTGCTGGATGTGTATGGCAGCGGCTTCGAATTCATCAGTCACTCCATCCGCCCAGCCCCGCGCAGCGACCCGGCCGGGTTCAGGGTGCAGATTGGCGGCCCGCAATGCCGGCAGCCCTACTCCGCCTCGGTATTCAATATTTCTGCCATGAGCTTTGGCGCGCTCAGCGCCAATGCCATCCGCGCACTCAATCAGGGCGCCAGCCAGGGCGGTTTCTACCACGATACCGGCGAAGGCAGCATCAGCCCCTATCACCTGGAACACGGCGGCGATCTGGTATGGGAACTGGGCAGCGGCTACTTTGGCTGCCGTGACGAGCAGGGCCATTTCGACCCGGAGCGCTTTGCCAGACAGGCGCAAAACCCGCAGGTGAAGATGATCGAGATCAAGCTCAGTCAGGGTGCCAAGCCCGGCCACGGCGGCATTCTGCCCAAGCACAAGGTGACGCCGGAAATTGCCGCCACCCGTGGCGTGCCGCTGGGGCAGGATTGCGTATCGCCCTCCAGCCACAGCGCGTTTTCCACCCCGCTGGAGATGATGGCCTTCATTGCCCGGCTGCGTGAGCTGTCCGGCGGCAAGCCGGTAGGTTTCAAGTTTTGCCTGGGCCATCCGTGGGAGTTCATGGCCATTGCCAAGGCCATGCTGGAAAGCGGCATCCTGCCGGATTTCATCGTGGTGGACGGCAAGGAAGGCGGCACCGGCGCGGCTCCGCTGGAGTTTACCGACCACATTGGCGTGCCGCTGCGCGAGGGCCTGCTGTTCGTACACAACACCCTGGTGGGGCTGAATCTGCGCGACAAGATCAAGCTGGGTGCCAGCGGCAAGATCATCAGCGCCTTCGATATTGCCAGCGTGCTGGCCATCGGGGCCGACTGGGTCAATTCCGCCCGTGGCTTCATGTTTGCCGTGGGCTGCATCCAGAGCCAGAGCTGCCACACCAACCGCTGCCCCACCGGCGTGGCCACACAGGACCCGCTGCGCCAGCGCGCACTGGTGGTGCCGGACAAGGCCGAGCGGGTGTATCACTTCCACCGCAATACCCTGCATGCGCTGGCCGAGATGCTGGCCGCCGCCGGCCTCACCCATCCGGAACAACTGGAAGCCCACCATCTGGTACGCAGGGTAAGCGATACCGAAATCCGCCTCTACTCGCAGCTGCATGTGTTCCTGCAGCCGGGCGAGCTGCTGGGCAGTGACATCAAGGCCGAGTTCTATGGCCGCATGTGGCGCATGGCGCAGGCGGGCAGCTTTACTCCGGCCACGCACCGTGCGTGATTTGACAAGATAATGAGGCGGGCCGGATAAGTGTTTGCTGTTCGGCCTGCTTGAATGCCATGCCAATTGAGAGGCGTATATTTTCCCAAAACTTATTAATTAAGTTGCACCAGAAGTAAACTGCTACCGACAGGGTAACAATCAGTAGTTACGACGTGACTTAGCTGTCCAGCATCATGCATGATGAAAATAAAACATAAGACCACCGAGGATTTTTAGTCATCCGCTCGGAAATAATGAGAAATCCCCAGACAAATGCCTTCTGAATTAAACAGCAGCGCTAAATGGGTACCGTCAACCAGCCATTGTAACAAGAACCAGCTATCCCCATGTATAATGATAGAGTTTTGCTTACCTAGTGCCTGTTCTATTTTCTGTCTTGGCAATCCACCAAGCTCACCCAAACATTCAAGCTTTTCATGAAATACAGGTTCATAACTTCAAAATAGCACATATAGAATTCCAGCGATTGCAAACATAATAATTGCAATCCATACCGACTTCGAAATCATAATGTACTCCTTGCGAAGTCCTTGGGCATTTGCGTAGCTGGCTGCCAGTTGATAATGTAGCCCAAGTCAAAATAATTGATCGGGCACTGGAGTGTTGGCATTAGAATGGATAAGATCAAATATTAATCAACTAATAGTTTGAACGATAAATAAAACATTATTAAAGAAATGACAATATCAAGGATTGTCCACATTAATGGTCGAGAAAAAAGAGGACGGAATGTACGTGTGATAATGGCAAGAAGTGTAAACCAAATCAAGGATGCTGCCATTGTGCCAAATGCAAAGTACCATCTAATATCTGGCCCCTTTGCACCGCTTATTGATCCTATGATGACTACGGTATCAATCAGGGAGTACGGATTAAATAGTGATAGTATTACAGCTGATGCAATAAGGCTTGATTTTTCTTTTCTTGGACTATTATCGGCAGATGGCATCGATTTGTTTTTTATGACATTTAGCAAGGTGTGTATGCCATACCAGGTAAGATATATAGATCCACCCCATGTGGCAGCTGTGATTAGGGATTTTGAATTTGATACAATGCTGCCGACTCCGGCGACTCCGAAGCATATTAAAAGCATATCGGAAAATACACAAATGAAGAGAATGGCAGGAACGTGTCGACCAACTAGTGCCTGCCTTATCACAAATGAATCTTTAGGGCCCATGGCACTGAACAATCCGGCACCTAATAGGAAACCTTCAAATAATGCCGAGATTTGTAGTGTCATGGTTTTTCCTTTTAATTTACCCTTGTACTAAATTATGTATCGAGTGTCGTACTTAGTGGATTATTGCCAAATTTAGCGTGATGGTGATTTGCTTGCGAAACAAGGTCTATTGTTTTATTTTTAATGAGACTTGTCGTTTTTGGTGATGATAAATTTGGATTCATAAAATACATTAACGATTTGCGAAGAGTAGGCGTTGGCGGATTTTTAACAGAATGGTGCATCGCACATACTTCTCCATCTGTTAATATTTCCAAGAGAGATCCAGCCAAAACCACTAGTTGATCTGTACTTGGGGATGCTGGAATTATGCCTGTCTTTGTGTGCAGAAATAAGCCGCTTGATGTCGGCTTGATAAAGGTGAGTAAGTGACCATCTTCATGTGGATCTTGGAGGTATTCTCTGTCATCGATTTGGTAGTCAGGATGATAGACGCAAAATTGAAGATAAGAACTATCCTTAACGAATGGTTGATATGCTCCTCCCAAGTTAAAGCAAATTGCATCAAACAGGTCTTGTGCTAAAGGATTTATTGCTGCTTCATATGCAATGAATCCTTTGTAAAAATTAGTGTTCGTAATGTCATTGCCTATGTGACTTTGACGATTTTTTGGCCAATAGCAAAATCTATCGCATAGATCAGGCCTTTCGGGTGTGGCGGCGTATTAATTTCCAAAAGATAAAAACCCTTCAGTTTCTTTTGGAAATGAGAAATTTTCTTTTTGCTTTAGTGTTATTTTGTCAAAATTGCTACTCACAGCATCAAAGGCCTTTAAGAGAGATTTTGGCATTTGTATGTAGGCATAGCCATCGCGAATTATTCTGCTCGCATTCAGACGCATATCTTGACGCATAATTTTTCTTTCTCGGGTTAAGTGTCTTGTTGCTATAAATGATCGCGCTTGGGATAAATTTCAATAACTCTCACCAGGCCATCATTTATTGTGATGAATGGTAGCAACATTATTTTTTGGCGCATCCTGTCCGAATGGAGTGAAATTTATATGTTTTTATCTCATAAAATTAATATATTAATTTTTCATAGGAGATTTTTGCATTTCTCAAGGTGAAATATTCTGAAAGCTGATCGGAAAAGGCTTTGTTGCACAATTGGACACGCGGCCATCTGCTTGGAGAGGAAGGAGATAAAACAAGGCCGCAGCGCGGCCTTGTTATTTGATTTACTACACCACACTTTCAAAGCCGGACAACACATTCACCGCATTCACCCCGATGTCCTCCACCGCATAACCACCTTCCATCACAAACAGGGTGGGCAGGCCCAGTCCGCCAATGGCCTCGCCCATGCGCAGGTAGTCGGCATTTTTCAGAAGGAATCGGGAGATCGGGTCCTGCTCGAAGGTATCCACCCCCAGCGACACCACCAGCGCGTCCGGTGCGTAGGCGGCAATCTTGCTGCAGGCATCGGCCAGGGCCGGGCCGTAGTGCGACCAGTCGGTGCCATGGGCCAGCGGGTAGTTGTGATTGAAGCCCAGCCCGGCCCCCTCCCCGGTCTCGTCGGCATGGCCCAGGAAGAAGGGGTATTCCACCGTCGGGTCGCCATGCAGGGACAGGAACTGCACATCGCTGCGCTGATAGAAAATACTCTGGGTGCCGTTACCGTGGTGGTAGTCCACATCCAGGATGGCCACGCGCTTGGCGCCACGGTCCAGCATGGCCTGGGCGGCGATGGCGGCATTGTTGAGATAGCAATAGCCGCCCATGTAATCCGCCGCCGCATGGTGGCCGGGCGGGCGGCACAGCGCAAAAGTGCTGTGCCCGGTCGACTGCATCACATCCAGTCCGGTCAGCGCCACATTGGCCGAGGAGCGGATGGCCTGCCAGGTGCCGGCAGTGATCGGCACCCCGGCATCGAAGGAGTAATAGCCCATCAGGCCGTCGATGTCCTGCGGAATGCGGTCGGTGCGCAGGCCGCGTACCGGCCATACCAGCGGTAGCGCGTCGTGGTTGCGGCCCTCGGCCTGCCACAGGCTCCAGGCCTGCTCCAGAAAACGCACATAGCCCGCGTCATGCACGCGCAACAGCGGCTCCAGCCCGTGTTCGGTGGGGGCAATGATGTCGCCCAGCCCGGTTTGCCTTACCCGCTGCAACACCATGTCGGCGCGGCTGGGCATTTCAAAGCAGGGCTTGAGGGTGCCGTCGATCAGCTCGGCATGGCCGTGGTGCAGGTGGTGGTCATCACTGTAAATCGTCAGCATGCAGGTCTCCCTGCCGCGGGCGGAGGGCCGGCGGCATTGTTTAGTCATGGCAAGGGAAAGCCGGCCTCAGCCGGCAAGTGTTATTTCTTCAGCTTGGTCCACACCCGGTCGCGCAGGGCATTGGCCTTGGCCGAACAGTTCTTGTTGGGCACAAACAGCGCGCGCATGGCGGCAGTGGGGTTGATGGCCGGGTCGGCCTTGAGGTCGGCGACAAAATAGGCAGAACTGCCCTTGATGGCGTTGTTGTAGCCGGTGAAGTTGGAGGCTTCGGCGATATTCTTCGGCTCCATCATCCAGTTGATGAACTTGAGCGCGTTATCGCGGTTTTTCGCACCCTTGGGGATCACCAGATTGTCGTTCCAGAACGGGATGCCTTCCTTCGGATAGACAAACACCGCGGACTTCAGCTTCTGGCGGGTGCGGTAGGCGGCACCGTTCCATTGCTGGTGCATGATGACTTCCTGCGCCTGCATGCGCTCGATGGTGCCGTCGGAGTTATACATGGCCAGCATCGGCTTTTGCGCTTCCAGCAGGTCCTGGATGCGCTTGGCCTGCTTCGGGTCTTCGGTACACTGGTCCAGCTTCAGGTAGATGGCCGCCGCCTTGTACAGCTCGGCCACGTCATTGAGCGCCACCACCTTGCCCTTGAGCGCGGCCGGCGGGGTGAAGAAGCTCTTCCAGCTATTGTCCAGCTTGCCGCCCGGCACGCGGCTGGCGTCATAGGTAAAGCCGGTCACGCCCCACATATAAGGTGCGGAATATTCGCGTTGCGGGTCGAAATCCGGCTTGTTGAGCGGAGCCTGCACCAGCTTGAAATTGGGCATCTTGCTGACGTCGATTTTTTCCAGCAGGCCTTCATCGCGCATGATCTTCACCATGTAGTCGGACGGCACCACCACGTCGTAGCCCTTGGCCCCGGCCTTCAGCTTGGCCAGCAGGGATTCGTTGGAATCAAACACATCCAGGTTCACCTTGATGCCGGTTTCCTTCTCGAAGCGCTTGAGCAAATCCTGCGGAATGTAGTCGGACCAGTTGTACAGGTTCAATTCGCCCCCGGCCATGGCCGAGGCGGATACCAGCAGACCAGCCGCCAGGGCCAGCGAATGCAGTTTGCAGACTTTCATGGCATTTCTCCTTCGTATGTTGTGCAACAAGCGAAACATGAGGGGCGGAACCGCCGCCGACCCGGTTCAGGACTTGCGCTGGCCCATCCAGTAGGACAGCGCGACAAAAGCAATCGACACCAGCAGCATCAGCGCCGACACCGCATTCACTTCCGGGGTAATCCCCATGCGGATCAGGCCGAAGATGTACACCGGCAGCGTGGTGGCACCGGCACCGGCCACAAAAAAGGTGATGACGAAATCGTCCAGCGACACGATGAAGGCCAGCATGGCTCCGGACAGCACGCCGGGCAGGATCAAGGGCAGGGTCACCCGGCGGAAGGTGGCAAACGGCCCGGCGTACAGGTCCGCCGCGGCTTCCGCCAGCCGTGGGTCCAGCCCTTCCAGCCGGGCGCGGATGGGCAGGTAGGCAAAGGGAATGCAGAACACGGTGTGGGCAATCAGCACCGTCATCAGCCCGAGGTCCAGCCCCAGCGCCAGGAAAAACAGCAAGGACGCCACCGCGGTGACGATTTCCGGCACCAACAGCGGCAGGCCCAGCATGGCATTGATGAAGGCCTGGCCGCGAAAGCGCTTGCCGGCCATGGCCAGCGCCGCCATGGCCAGCGCCGCCATGGTGGCAAAGCTGGTGGCCAGCACCGTGGCCCCGCAGGCGATGATCAGCGAGTTCTTGGTGGCCCGCAGGATGTTGTCGTTGTCCATTACCTTCAGATACCAGTCGAAGGAAAAACCGGTCCACAAGGTGGCAATGCGGTTGGCGTTGAAGGACAGCACCACCAGCACCACGATGGGCAGGTAGAGGTAGACAAAGGCCAGCATGGCGGTGGGGGTGACGCCACGGAAGCGCCACAAGTTATTGCTTGCCTGCATGTCATTCTCCCGGAGGGCGCTGGAAGCGCCTGGTGTAAACCCACATCGCCAGCAGCACCATTGCCAGCAACATGAAGGACAAGGCAGCACCGAACGGCCAGTTACGCGCAGTGCCAAACTGGTTCTGGATCAGGTTGCCTATCATCAGGCTCTTGCCGCCGCCCAATAGCTCGGGGATGTAATAGGAGCCGATGGCCGGAATGAACACCAGCAGGCAGCCCGCCACGATGCCGGGCATGGCCAGTGGCAGAATCACCCGCCGCAGCGCCTGCCAGCGGTTGGCACCCAGGTCGAAGGCCGCTTCAACCAGCCGCCAGTCCATTTTTTCCAGACTGGTGTAGATGGGCAGCACCATGAAGGGCAGGAAGGAATAGACAAAGCCGATGGCCACCGCCGTGGGGGTGTACAGCACATCCAGCGCGCCCTGGCTCAAGCCCAGCGCCGTCAGGCTGCTGTCGATCAGCCCGCCATTGCGTAGCAGCAGCATCCAGGCGTAGGTGCGTACCAGCAGGTTGGTCCAGAAGGGGATGGAAATCAGCAGGATCAGCCGCTGGCGGGTTTTTTCCTCTTTCAGCGCGATGTACAGCGCGGTGGGAAAGCCGATCAGCAGCGTCACCACCGTGGCAAAACCGGCCAGCAAGAACGAACGGCCAAAGATTTGCAGGTAATCGCTGTTCAACGTGAGGCTGTCGTCCAGATCGCGCTCGTACAGGAACTGCACATAGGCATCCACACTCCATTCATGCCAGCGCACGCCGCCGTAGGTGTCGGGGGCCAACACCGACATCCAGGCCATCAGCAGCATGGGCAGCACCATGAACAACAGCAGGGTGAGCGTGGTGGGAGCCAGCAGCAGCTTGCGGCGCAAGCGTCGTTGCGGGTCAAGCGACATGGTCGGCCTCCTGCAGACGATGGAAGGCACCCGGCAAGGCGGTAATTGCCACGGTATCCCCTTCCCGCGCCAGCCGCGCCGCCCCGGCGCTGTTGCTGCTGCGCACGCGACAGGGCTGACCATCGGCCAGTTGCACGGTGTAGACGGTATCCACGCCGCGGTACACCACCTCGGACACCACACCGGCCAGCCCGCTGCCGCTGGTGGACAGTTGCAGGCGCTCCGGGCGCACCGCCAGTGCGGCAGCCCCCTCGTGCGACTGGTCCAGCACCTGGCCAGGCAGGCTGCCTGCCTGGCCGAAATGCAGCAGGCCATCGGCCACCCGGCCTTGCAGGAAGGAGGTTTCACCGATGAAATCCGCCACGAAGCGGTTGGCCGGGCGGTCGTAAATCTCCTCCGGGCTGCCCACCTGTTGCAGCTTGCCCGCCGACATCACCGCGATGCGGTCGGACATGGTGAGCGCTTCTTCCTGATCGTGAGTGACAAACACAAAAGTGATGCCGGTTTCACGTTGCAGGCGCTTGAGTTCCACCTGCATTTCCTTGCGCAGCTTCAAATCCAGTGCGGACAAGGATTCGTCCAGTAGCAATACCTTGGGCGACGGGGCCAGCGCACGGGCCAGTGCCACCCGCTGCTGCTGACCGCCGGAGAGCTGGTGCGGACGACGACGGGCAAAGCCGCCCAGCTTCACCAGTTCCAGCTTTTCCGCCACGATGGGTTTGATGCCGGCCTGCTTGAAACCGCGCATTTCCAGCCCGAAGGCCACGTTTTCTTCCACGGTCAGGTGTGGAAACAAGGCATAGCTCTGGAATACGGTGTTGACCGGACGCTGGAAGGGCAGCTTGCCGGTCAGCGATTCCCCATACAGGCGGATGTCCCCACCGCTGACATCCTCGAATCCGGCAATCATGCGCAGCAAGGTGGTCTTGCCACAGCCGGAGGGGCCAAGCAGGGTGAAAAATTCGTTCTCGCGGATTTTCAGCGCAATGCTGTCCAGTGCCAGTACCGCCTGTTCATCATGGCCAAAACGCTTACAGACATGGTCGATCTCAATTGCCACACGATTGCCGGTCATGGCAGTCCTCCTGTGGAAACCAGTGAAATGAGCGTGCCAGCCCGGTCTGCCGCCGGCAGAGCAGTGGCACTACGTGCAAGGGAATGGAATCAGCCGCAGTGCGGCGTGCGGGTATGATCGTCCAGCGTCAGCAGCGGGCGAAAGCGGTCTGGCAGGTAGCCGCACGCACACTCAAGGGCCGCAGGCTGGTATGCGCGCCCGGCCCTGCTGTCTGATGGTTCAGGGATTTGGCCAACTGCCAGTTGTGCTGGCGCGGGGCTGGTGCAACCGCCATCTGCTTGGCGACAACAGCGATCTTGCTCATGTGGTTTCTCCTCCGTTTTGTGTGATCGGACATGGTGCCGCCGCGGGCGATGACAGCATGGGGCTGCCGCTCGGGCTGGCATTGCGAGCAAGAGATCCGGCCTGCCTGCGCCATACCGTGGCTGTGGTATGGCACTACCCTGGCTAGGATGTGCAACAGGTCTGGTCAACTACCCGGAGTGGTCCGTCTTTTTTTATTCATTCTGCCAACAAGCCCGGCAGCGGAAAGATACATAGCGGTCAACTAAGGGATAATTACGGCCAAAAAGGCGGCAACAGAATGCGACTACACGCTGTGCGCCAGCTGAGCCGAGCGCTGCGTTTGTCTACTGGCCGAAGAGCAAGAACCAGCAGGGAAACCGGGGCTGACGGGAAGATGGCAACAGACCTCAGCGCCGCAAATCAGATGGCCGTTTGCCGGTCCAGCGGGCAAAGGCATGGCGAAAACTGGCTGATTCGGCAAAGCCCAACCGCTCCGCGATCATGCCGATCGACAGGCTGGTTTCCTGTAACAAATGCAGGGACTGCTGGTGCCGGGCCTGATCCAGCAAGGCCTGGAAGGAGGTTCCCAATGCTGCCAGCTTGCGTCTGAGCGTACGTTCGGACATGTGCAAGGTGGCGGTCAGCTCATCCAGCCGGGCAAAGCGTACCGGGTCGGACTGAATCAGACGCAGCACCCGTGCCACCAGCGCCGAACCATGACTGCTGGCCCATTGCTGCTGCTGGCGCTCGCATTGCTCCTGCGCCATGTGAAAGCTGACCGCATCGGCCAGCGGCTGTGGCCGATCCAGCCATTTGGCCGGAAACACCAGCGCATTATCCGCCATGGCAAAGCTGCCGGCCTGGCCAAAAATGGCCGGATAAAGCCCGGCATGCGCGGGCTGGGAAAAGCGCATGTGTACCGCCTTGGGCGACCAGCGCACCCCCATGCAGTCACGAGCGATGGTCCACATGGAAGACAGGCACATCTCGGCATTGAAACTGAGCAGATCGGCGCGGTAGCGATAATCATCGGCAATCAGCCAGGCGTCCTTGTCTCGCAGCTCCAGCCGCAGGGTGAAATAGCTGGCCAGCAGCAAGGGAAAGCGGATGGCAGTTTCCAGTGCCACCCGCAGCGTGGGGCTGACCAGCATGGTGTAGCCTAGAATGCCGTAGTTGGAGGTATGCATGGCATGGCCCAGCCGCAGGCCAAGGGCATCGTCCTGTGACAGGCATCGGGCATTGTCGAAGACGGTGAGTTCCTGATGGTGGTTGATCAGCCGGGCCGGCTCCAGCAGACGCTCTGGCGGAATGCCGCTGCCTGCCAGCAGATCGGCCGCGGCAATGCCTTGCTCAGCCAGCACGTTTACCGTGGCCACGATGGCATGTAGCGACACTGGCCTGCTGGAGGGGCTGTCGTGGCCGGGCAAAGGGGCTGGGGCGGGACTGGCGGGCCGGTTCATGGTTCATCCTTGCATAAGCCATTGCCGGACAGACAAGCGCTGCCGAGCGTATTTCACATGCGGTTAGCTGCCTGATCTTGCCGCCTTGCCAGCTGCACGGCAAGCTGCCTGACCCGATGTCCTGCACCTTTGCTGCAGCATCAAATTTTGTAAAAACACTTGTAAATCCGGTGCCCCAGCCGGAAGAATACGCGTGCGCACGCAGCCCGAATCCACTACGGTATGGCCGGCAGGCGCAGACACCATCTTGCCACTGCCGTTTGCCGGCAGGTCGATTGCCCGCACAGGGCCGATGCGGCAATGACCTTTCACTCGCAAGATTCCGTTCTGGATGGATAAAGCCGATACCATGATCACACTGAAGAAAACCGTTGCCTCTTCCTGCTTTCTGATGCTGGGCCTGCTGTGTGGCCAGGCCAATGCCGCCGTTTCCCTGCTGTCGGTATCCGACAGCGTGAGCGCCACCGTGGGCAGCGTGTCCACCTCGCTGCAGAATTCGTCCAAGGCCATCGGTAATATCGCCGAGGGTGATTACAAAGTGGTTGCCGTCGCCCAGGCCGACCAACCGGGCAAAACCCAGCTGACGCTGGTACCGGTAGCCGCCGCCAACACCACAGAACCCTTCAACCTGTTTGTGGCCCAGGCCGATGTGAAGCACGGCGGCGTGGAAGTAGGCCAGATCGTACATGCCCAAAAACAGGCGTATGGCCTGGCCTTTGCCCGTGCCGACAACCAGCAGCCGTTTGCCCTGCTGCTGGATCAGGCGTGGAAGTCTGAAGTTCAGCCCAAGGTGGTTTCCTGATTCTGCCTGGCATGTCGCCAAACCTGCGCATGAAGGCGTGGTGGCTGGCAGGGCTGTTGGCGGTGTCGGCCTGTCTGGTCAAACCGGCCGCTGCCGGCTCGCTGCTGTTTTGCGAGCAGTCATCGCAGCAGAGCGTGGCACGCAAGAGCGACCTGCTGCTGTTCAGCCAGCAGGTACGCCAGCTGCTGGATGAATCCGGCCATCAGGCGGCCATCATCTCCCGCTCCGGGCTGGACCTGGAACGCTTTCATATCCGCCTGTCGCACGCCGGCATCAGCCTGCGCAACAATCCCAACTCTCCCTGGTCGGTACGCCAGCTGTATTACGCCTGTGACGAGCAGCGACCGCATTTGTACGACCAGGGCCTGCCGGGCTTTCTGATCGACCAGCCACAAGGCAGCAATGTCTACCTGTCCATCCTGCTGTTGCCGGCCAAACAGGAAGACCAACTGGTACAGGCCGCGCTGGACAACAAGCTGTCACTGCAACTGCTGGGGGCGGATTACAGCGCCAACGCCTACCCCTTTTCCACCCGCTACCAGAACTGCAACCAGTGGCTGGTTGAGCTGCTGGCCCACGCCTGGGGGCAGTTGCCGCGCGCAGGTGATGGCCGCAAGCAGGCACAGGACTGGCTGCAACAACAGCGTTACCGCCCGGATACCGTCGATGTGAAACACCGCTACATGGTGTGGGCCACCAATGTGGTACCGCTGGTGCACAATGGCGACCACCCGGACAGCGAGTTGGCGGAAAACCGCTATCTGCTCAGCCTGCCCACTGCCATTGAAGGTTTTGTGCGCCAGCAGGCCGAAGGCACCGAGCGCATCCAGGTTTGCCTGCGCGGCAAAACCCTGATCACACATCGAGGCTGGGACGACATGGCGGATGATTGCAGCGCCGCCGCCGGCGACACAGTGCAGCAGCTGGATTAAGCCTGTCACGCCATCGCTTAACCTTTCTTTACCTTATCTTTACATCTTGCCCCCTCATGTCGCCGCTGCCACATGCCGATAATGAAGCATCCGATCATCATTTGTATGCAGCGAGACCGTGATGGATATCAGCAAAACAAACGCGGTGAACAATAGCGGCACCAGCACGCTAGCCAGCCCCGGCAAGACAGCCGCCAAGGGCAGCAAGGACGGCACCACACTGGACAAGGACGGCAAGACGGCCAGCAACGCTTCACCTTCCACCATTGTGAAGCTGCAAAGCCAGGGCAAGGCCGATGCTGCGGGCAGTGACAGCAATGCCGCCAGCGCGGACGATAGCTCGCCTTCTGCGGTGAAGTCCTTCACCTATGGCGTGCTGAATCTGCCGGACCCCGCCGCCGACCCGGCACCGGCCCCCACCCAGACAGAAAACAGCTACTTCACCGCCGGGCGCTGGGCAGCGGCGGCGGTAACCGTCGGTACCCTGATTTCGCTGGTGGTCTGACACCACGCCTCCCACATGCCAAAGGCCGCTCTGCAGCGGCCTTTTTGCTTGGCAAGCCCAGCTCAGCGCCGGGCAATCAGCACAATCCCCATCCCCACCAGCAACATCCCGGCCAACTCACGCTCCAGCGGCCATTCCCCCAGCTGCAGCGCAGCCATGGCCACCGCCAATAACGGTATCACCAGCGCATTGAAACTGAGCGTACTGGCCGGCAGGCGTTTCAGCAGCCACAGCCAGGCCAGCCAACCCACCGCACTGGACAACACCCCGGCATACAGCAGTCCCAGCACAAAACCGACCGACCATTGAATATGGGCAAAGTCCGCCCACGGCCACAAAGCCAGCAGGGGCAGCAGGCCAATCAAGGCCTGCCAGGCAGAAAAATTCAGGCTGTCGAGCTGGCCACAGCGCGTCGCCCGCTTGCTCAGCACCGAACCCAGCGCCCAGAAAAAGCCGGCTAGCACCGCCAGCAACATCGGCAGCACCCCGCCATGCAGCTGCCAGGGTGCCACAATCAGCATCAGCCCGACAAAACCGGCAACCAGCGCCTGCCGGGTACGGCGGCCAAACGGTTCGGCCAACAGCCAGCGTGACAGCAGCGCCACCCAAAACGGCATGGTGAACACCAGCACCGAAGTCCGCCCGGCGGCCCCCGTCACCAGCGCCAAGGTGATGGACAAGCTGTACAGACAGGTGGTGCTTAACCCTACCTGCGTAGCCTGCAGCAGGCGTTGCGGCCGGATGGCCCTGCCGCGCGCGAGCAGCACGCCAAACAGCGTCAGGCTGCCCAGCGTGGTACGCAGAATCAGGTGAGTGATGGGCGTGGTGGCCTGCAAGGTCTGCTTCATCACCACGTAGTTGTAGGCCCACAAGGTAACCAGCCCGGCAAACAGTGCCAGCGGTAGCCAGCGTGACTGCGTAGCCTTGTGGGACAGAAAAGGGTTCAGGGTAGTGCTGGAAGCTGACATGCGGCATCTCCGATGGATGCCGCCAGTTTAAGCAGCGCACCAGCTTGCACTGATGCGTTTTACTGCAGCAGAATGCACGCAAACTGAAGATTTCGAATATCCAATGCAGGAATACTGAGATGGCCGAGGACAAACAGCTGGACAGCTACGACCGCAAACTGCTGGCCCTGCTACAGGAGGACGCGCGCCGCACTCACGACGAACTGGCCGAAGCCGTCAGCCTGTCGCCCACCGCCGTTACCCGGCGGCTGAAACGGCTGCGCAGCGAGGGGATCATCCGCCGCGAAGTGGCACTGGTAGACCCGGCGGTGCTGGGTCGGCCACTGCGGCTGGTGGTGAACGTGATTCTGGAACGGGAGCGCATTGCGTTGGTGGATGCATTCAAACAAGCCATCCGCGCCGCACCGGAAGTGGTGGAGTGCTATCACGTCACCGGGCGGCCGGACTTTGTGCTGGTGGTGCTGGTACGCGATATGGGTGATTACGAGCGCTTCTGCCGCGAACACATCATGAGCAATGACAATGTGCGCGAGTTTGAATCGCTGGTGGTGATGGAAACCACCAAGTACAGCACGGCGGTGCCACAAGACACAGCGGGCTAAGGCAGATAAGCCCGGCCCGCCGCATAGGGATCAGCCTTCGTGCAGCAAGGCATGCTGGATTTCCGACAGCGCCTGCGGCACGCGCATGAAATTAAGCGGCATGCCCAGCCGCCGTGCCATGTGCGAGGAAGAGAACATGCCACACAGCTGGTAATGACCGGTGTTCAGATCCAGCTCTGCCACCAGCGCATGCTGACGGCCCTGCTGCTTCAACGTGGCCACCATATGCCCCACGGTGGCGTTCTGCACATCAGCCAGCGACAGCATTTCCAGCTCGCTGCGCGGGGTCATCACATCGCGCACCAGTACTTCATCGTGGCGTTTGCCATGTTCCAGCATGCACTGCACCGGGCGCTCGCCCAGAATGTCGGAAGCCGTAATCAAGCCCACCAGCCGGCTGTCGTCATCCTGCACAAACAGCAGGCGGATACCGCGGCTGATCATCAGATTGTGGGCATGACGCAGCATTTCATCTTCGCCAATACTCACCGGGTCGATGATGCGCAAATCGGTCATCACCTCCAGGGCCGGACTTTTCAGATTGATGGGGCGCTGCGGGCGCTGGTCCAGATGAACCAGATCGGTATGTTTGGGCATGGCCATGGATGGCAGCGCTTGAAATGAAGTTTCCATGTGACTCTCCAGCTGGATCGATGTTGTTGTCTGGCTAGGCTGCAAGGCCTGGTCACAGTGGCGCGGCAGGCTGGCTGACACGTCGCTGACGGGCTGTACCGGCGCTGTCTCCCCCACACCGGTCCAGATTTCATTCTAGGCAGGATTTTCCGGATGCAAGGCCGCGCTTAAGCCCAAGCTGCAAATAAGTGTTGCCTGTTCAGCAATTGCTGGCAGTGTCACAAGCAATGCTGACAAATCATCGGCCTCCCCTGCCTGACCTGCCCCTTGTACGGCATCTTTGCCATGTCGGCCAGACACCACGGTCATGCCAGCGCGTAGCATGGCCAGTACGGCCCACCATGGCCGCAACGAAAAAACCGCCGATGACGGCGGTTTCTTTTCTGGCTGCAAGGCTTACATCTGCATGATGGCTTCCAGCTCTTCCACGGTTTTGGGAATCGGCTCGCCCAACACACGACTACCGGTTTCCGTCACCAGCACATTGTCTTCAATGCGGATGCCGCCAAAACCGCTCATGTCGGCAAAGCGCGCATAGTTGATGTACTGGCTGTGCCGGCCCTCGGCCTGCCAGGCAGCAATCAGTGCCGGAATGAAATAAATACCCGGCTCCACCGTCAGCACCATGCCCGCCTTCAGTGCCTTGCCCAGCCGCAGATAGCCCAGGCCGAACAGCCCGCTGCGCTGCACGCTGTCGTCATAGCCCACCAGCTCCTCGCCCAGGCCTTCCATATCGTGCACGTCCATACCGATCTGATGCCCCAGTCCATGCGGGAAGGCAATGGCATAGGCACCGGACTCGACAATCTCCTCCACCGGGCCATGGAAGAAGCCCAGCGCACACATGCCTTCCACCATCACAGCTGCGGCCAGCTTGTGCACATCCAGATAGCGCACACCCGGCCTGATGGCGGCAATGGCCTGCAACTGCATGTCCAGCACGATGTTGTACAACTCGCGCTGTTGCTGGTTGAAACGCCCGCCCACCGGGAAGGTGCGGGTGATATCGCTGGCATAGCCGCCACCCGAGCTACAGCCGGTGTCGTTCAACACCAGGTCACCCTTTTGCAGCACATTGTCGTGAGCATGGTTGTGCAGCACCTCGCCCCGGCGCGAGAAAATGGAAGGATAAGCCAGCTGCCAGTCGTGACGGCGTATGATGCCCTCCATGATGCCCACCACCTGATGTTCCACCACGCCCGGACGCGAGGCCTGCATTGCCGCCACATGCATGGCACCGGTCACCGCCAGCGCGGCTTCCATTTCCGCCACCTCTTCCGCGCTCTTGATTTCACGCAGCGCCACCACCGCGCGGGTCAGCGCAGCGGAAAACCCAGCCGCCACCTCGGCCGGATGCACGCCAAGCAGGCGGCCCAGCTCCAGCCTGGTCTCGCCACGGTAGGGTGCCAGATAATGCACGGCGCGCCCGGCAGCACGGGCTGCGGCCACGGCCTGCTCCAGCGCGGCATAAGGCTGGCTGTGGCTGATGCCGGCAGTGGCGGCGCGCTCGGCCAGCGTGGGCTGCGGCCCGGTCCACACAATGTCGGCCACCTCCGGCTCATTACCGAACAGGGTAGTGCTGCCTGCGGCGGTGTCCATCAGCGCCGCCATGCCCGGCTGGTTCTGGCCAAAGAAGTAGCGGAAGCTGGAATCCTGCACAAAGGGAAAGATGTTGTCGTGGTAGTTCATCGGCGAATCCACATTGCCGACAAACAACAACAGGCTGTCCGGCATGGACTGCTGCAGCGCGCTACGGCGCTGCTGATAGGTAGCAGCAGAAAACATCACTCACACTCCTTATCTGGCCATACCAGCAGCAGCAGAACCCCGGCTGGCTGGCATTTTATGGCGGGAAATCGCTCAAACTGCGGATTGTATACAGAACAGACACTGTACACGGCAAGCCAGAAGCTGACCAGTGCAGTCATTATTTTCCCGGTACCCACCATTGCAAACAGTGTGGTGACCAGCAGCCAACCTTCGAAGAAAGCTGTTTCTAATTAAATATTCAGAAATATCATAGTCAAAATGAGATATGTACTATTAATCTCATCATAATAATTTTGGCAATAATTCAGCCTTGATTTCGTCTATTATGAAAACGCGATAAATTCACTATAACAAACCCACACGCTCATTCATACGCGGCGAATCTACGTAATCCAGTGCAATCGCGGCTTCTTTTATTTGTTAATTTTATTTCTTGCTTACATTATTCATTTTTAATTTAGTAAAAGAAATTGTCACATCGCATACAAATGCTCTCATTTTTCCGACTATATTATCATTTTAATAAAGAGCCAAAACATGGATTACCATATACCTCCGTGGAAAAATATCATCCGCTCATTCCATATTTCTCTCCGATTTATTAGCGCAATACCCTCCCGTTTCACTCAATTAAATCGGAAACTATTTTCCTTAATCGTTTTTTCACTTCTTTATACAACAGCCAGCTTTGCCGCATGCACAGCCACTGATGTACTTGTCACCTTCCCCGATCTCAAATTCAATTTACACTCGATTCCACTTAATGGAAAAATAGGCAGCGAGCGTATTACTGCTGCGCAGGATATTTTCACCTGCACTGGCGACCTTGAACGTTATATCTGGGATCCGGGTGGTGGTGGCTACACCATCAATGGATTAACAATTTACCCAACCAGCGCAGCAGGTATCGGCTATGCAGTGGCATTGGAGCCAACCAATTTTTGCTCCAACACCATTCAATGGGTGCCGTTCACCACATGCAAATTAAAAATCCCTCCCAATCTTAATGCAAGATTACATTTTCAGCTTTACAAAACCGGCCCGATAAGCAATGCCAAGAATATTTCCATATTCAAGAATTCATTCACACTAAATGAGGCTTTTACAGACGGCAGCGCCAATAATTATAAATCATACATGTCAGCCAATCCATTCAACCTGACACTCTACACCTGTAGCTTGCAATCAAGCAGCATTACCAATATTAACCTTCCCAAAATTACCAGTAATGCCTTACCCGGCATAAATAGTCGTGCAGGCAGTACGCCATTCAGCCTGACTATTAGCTGCCCGAGCAATATCAGTTTGAATATCACTTTCACCGATAATAACAAGATCGGCCAAACCACGAATATCCTGACACCTGCCGCAACCTCCACCGCCAAAGGCGTAGGTATTCAACTGCAATACAACGGCAATATCATCAGTTTTGGCCCGGACTCTGCAGACCCTGGCACCACCAACCAGATTTTGCTGAATTCCAACCTTATAGGCACGCAAACTTTCCCATTTGTGGCATCGTATATTCGTACCGGCACGGTGACGCCAGGTTCTTTGACATCCACCGCCACCTTCACCCTGTCCTATCAATAAAAAATGGCCGCTTGCAGATGCAGGCGGCCATTGTTTTGTCTGACTCAATACTCAGGTTTTGCCTTACACCACCGTCTTGCTGGCCAGCGTGCTTTCGGGGCGCGCCTTCAAGAGCCAGCTTGCGCTGCCACCGGCCAGTGCCGACGTCCCCGGCGGGTCTACCAAGGAAATAGCCAAAACGGGAATCCTGCACAGTGGCAAAAGATGTTGTCGTGGTAGTTCATCCGCGTATCCACATTGCCGACAAACAACAACAGGCTGTCCGGCATGGGCTGCTGCTGCGCGCTACGGCGCTGCTGATAGGTAGCAGCAGAAAACATCACTCACACTCCTTATCTGGCCATACCAGCAGCAGCAGAACCCCGGCTGGCTGACATTTTATGGCGCAAAATCGCTCAAACTGCGGACTGCATACAGAGCGGACACTGTACCGGGGTCAGTTAATGCAGCCAATTCAGCTTCAACAGACTGGTCTCTAAAGTTTAAGAAAAATCACAAAATACCCATGTTTTTTCTGATTGCATTTATTTTAAATGTAAATATATTTAAAATAATAGGCACAGCAAAAATCTTAATTTTTTACAGGTTTCGTTAAAAGGAGATTTCAATTGCAATACATTATCCAGCTTTTCGTCATACATACTCATATATACTATCAGTTAGGAATTAAAAAAGTAGCATTCTCCCCGCTACTTGTCTTTCTCACTTTCTTCCCAGTTACAGGCTTTGCAAATTGCAATTTAAATCTTGCCAACATTTCTTCCTCACCCAATATAACTTTTAATCAAGATTCCGTCGGCATCAATATGCCGCTGGGAAATGAAATCATATCCACATCCCAAACAGTTCTCACTTGCGATACGACATCGTCCATACCGCGCATCCTGCGCTTATCTTCTTCTTTAAGTAGCAATCCTATTGCTCAAATCAATAGCAGAAATATCTATGCCACTACCAATCCTGCGGTAGGCTATGCTATCGGAATCGAACCAACAAATTTTTGTACCAGTGCTGGAACTGCATGGCTGAATGCTTCAGCACTCGATATTTGCGCAGGCCAGCCGATCAGCAGCGGGCTAATATTTGATTATAGAGCACGAACACATTTGCAATTTTATAAACTGGCAAAATTAATTAGTTCAAACAATATCCAAAGATCATCCCAGGTTTTTGTCGAACTCAACGAAAAAAATAATTACACAGCTTTTTCATTAATTAGCTTTAACTCTTTCAGTATGACCATACCCACTTGTGCACTAAAAAGTGCAAGCATCACTAATATTAATCTTCCTACGCTATCAATTGTTTCCTTACCGAGCCAAGGCAGCCGCGCTGGTAACACTCCTTTTAATATTATTGTTAACTGCCCCAGCCTCACCAAGCTAAATATTACTTTTACTGACAATAACAAAATTGGCCAAACCACGAATATTCTGACACCTGCAGCAACCTCCACCGCCAAAGGCGTAGGTATTCAACTGCAATACAACGGCAATATCATCAGCTTTGGCCCGGACTCTGCAGACCCTGGCACCACCAACCAGATTTTGCTGAATTCCAACCTTATAGGCACGCAGACCTTCCCATTTACAGCATCGTATATTCGTACCGGCACGGTGACGCCAGGTTCTTTAACGGCCACCTCCACCTTCACCCTGTCCTACCAATAAAAAATGGCCGCTTGCACATGCAGGCGGCCATTTTTTTGTCTGACTCAACGCTCAGTTTTTTCCCTGCATCACCGGCTTGCTGGCCGGCGTGCTTTTATGGTCAGTCTTCAGCAGCCAGGACACACGTTGGCAAGCAGTACGCATGGGGTATAGCCGAAAAAAACAAGCACCTTCCTTTCATGATTAAGAATTTTCTCATCAATTCTCATGCCCCATTCTTGCTATTAATTATCTTTTTATGCGAGTGGAGTAATGAAATAATGAAAGTGAAACTTATTACCATATTTTTGCTGAAGCTCTATTCGGCTATTGGTGCGGTATTGCTAAGAGTTCGCATTTTCCGGCGGGTTATCAGCCAGCCGCTTTCTTATTTATGTCTGCTTGTTTTATCCCTTACACTGCACTCATCACCCGCTTTTTCTTATGGCTGCACGGCTGCCGCCCCCATCTCACTTTCTACCAATAATATTCAGTTTAATAGAGACATACCGCTCTACCAAATGATAGGCAGCGAAATGGTTTCCAATAGCACCACGCTTGCCACCTGCGACAATACATTTACCCCACCCACCGAGTACAACCTAAGAAATGGTTTGGGCTTTCAGAGCACGGTTTCCATTACCCAAATAAATGGCAAAGCAATCTATGCAACCAATATTCCAGGCATTGGCTATTCCATAGGAATGGAATTAACATCACCCTGCAACATCACCATCTGGTCTGACCGCACGGCCGATTGCAGCACTGACACAATAACATGGCCATCCACAACGCCAACCATCTTCAAAGGAAGATACCGTGTTCAACTATATAAAACTGGCCCGATTTCCAATACTAATAATGTACAAATCACAGTAAAAAGTAATGCAGTGGTATCGTACATCCTCGGTGTACCCAATGGCGCGAGACCAGTTTACCGCACTTTTTACCCCGTCACTATTGACAACCTGAATATCGCAACGTCTACCTGTAGCTTGCAAAGCGGCAGCACCACGGCCATTACTTTACCAACCATCAGTCGCACCAGTCTTTCCAGCATCAACAGTATCAGTGGCAATATGCCATTCAATATTATTATCAACTGCCCTAGCCTCACCAATCTGAACATTACCTTTACCGATAACAGCAATAATCTTAATACTGGCACTTATCTGATTCCGATGGCCGGCTCCACTGCAAAAGGGGTGGGTATTCAACTTACATACAATGGTAAAATCATCGCATTTGGTCCAGACTCTTCCGCCACCGGCACCGCCGGGCAGATTGTGCTGAATTCCAACCTCATCGGCACACAGAGCTTTCCGTTTACCGCCTCTTATGTACGCACCGGTGCCATTACACCGGGTTCCCTCTCTGCCCGCGCCACCTTCACCCTGTCCTACCAATAAAAAATGGCCGCTTGCACATGCAGGCGGCCATTTTTTTGTCTGACTCAACGCTCAGTTTTTTCCCTGCATCACCGGCTTGCTGGCCGGCGTGCTTTTGGGGCGCGCCTTCAAGAGCCAGCTTACGCTGCCACCGGCCAGCACCGCCCACAGCGGTGAACCCAGCCCGGCGATGGTGACACCCGATGCAGCCACCACAAAGGTGAGCAAGGCGGCTTCGCGGTGGCCTTCGTCCATCAACGCGGCGGTAAGCGATGAGGCCAGCGTGCCGAACAGCGCCAGCCCGGCGGCAGTCACCACCAGCGCCTTGGGCAGCAGTAGCACCAGGCCGGCCAGTGCGCCACCGGCAATGCCCAGCACGATGTAGAGCGCACCGCACACCAGCCCGGCCATATAGCGGCGTTGCGGGTCCGGATGGGCTTCCGGCCCGGTGCAGATGGCGGCGATGATGGCCGCCAGCGTCACACCATGCCCGCCCAGCGGCGCGGTGATGACCGAGGCCAGACCCAGCACGGTAACCGGCGAGCGGGCCGGAATGTGGTAACCGGAAGCAGACAGCACCGCCATGCCGGGCAAGAACTGGCTGGTGAGTGCCAGCAGCGCCAGCGGCAAGGCCAGGTTGACGAAAGCGGTCCATGACCACTGCGGCATGGTGAACAAGGGGCCGCTGCTACCCTGCCAGCTGCCCGCCGTGCCATACATGCCTTGCCAACTGGCAATGGTCAGGCCCAGGCCAATGGCGGCCAGCAGCGCAAAGCGTGGAAACAGCTTGCGGCCGATGAAGAACAGCACCGTCATCGGCACCACCAGCAGCGCCTGCTGGCTGGCGGCACCGGCCACATCGGCAACAAAGTGGAACAGGATGCCGCCCAGCATGGCGGCCGCCAGCGAGGCCGGGAAAATCTTCATCAGCTTGTCGAAGGCACCACTCACCCCCACCAGGGTGACAATGACGGCGGCAGCCAGAAATGCCCCCACCGCCTCGCCATACGGCACGCCGGGCAGGGCGGCCAGCAGCAAGGCCGCACCGGGCGTGCTCCAGGCAGTAATCACCGGAACGCGCCAGCGCAGCGTCAGCCAGATACCGGCCACGCCGGAGGCAATGGACACCGCCCATACCCAGGAACCAAGCTGGGCGGCACTCAGCCCGGCGGACTGGGCGGCGTGCACAATAATAAGAAAGGGGCCGGAATAGCCCACCAGCAGTGCCAACACTGCGGCAAGCCCGGCCGAAGGCGAGAAATGGGACCAGCTGAACGGCACACGATCAGCATGCGTCTGGCTGGCAGGAGACTCTCGCGGGGAAAGCGTGGACATGGATGAACTCCAAATGGCATCAATGCATACAGGGTAAGCCAAGACGCGGCATCTGCCTTCCCACACGGCGGACAAACAGCGTAGACTGGGCTGAATCTGTTATATAGAACAGCGATGACCGACACTCCGCTCTACCTGCATATCGCCCGCCAGCTGCAAGCGCGGCTGGACAGTGGCGAATGGCCGCCGGGCAGCCGCCTGCCGGCAGTACGCCAACTGGCGGCCGAACACGGCGTCAACACGCTGACGGCACTGGCGGCCTACCGCCATCTGGAAGAACAACAGCGCGTGGTGGCACGTCCGCGCAGCGGCTTTTTTGCGGCCTTGCCGCGTCATGTGGCCGATGGCAATGCCACCCAGCCCGGCCCCACCGCTGCCGCGCTGGTGGATGTGGACAGCCGCATGAGCAATCTGATTCGCCTGTCGGCATCGTCCATCCGCCAGCAATTGCACATGGCCGAGGCGCACCACAGCCTGTATCCGGCGCAGGAATTGTCGCGGCGCATGCAAATGCGGCTGGCCCGCCAGCCGGAGCTGATTGGTGCCTACCTGCCCACTGCCGACCAGCAACAGCTGTATCAGCAAATACGCCGACTGGCGGGCAGCTGGCAGCTGGACATCCCCACCGACCACATCCTGTTTACCCAGGGCATTACCGAAGCCATCAGCCTGTCGCTGCGCCACCTCACCCGCCCCGGCGATGTGGTGGCAGTGGAAACCCCGGTGTACTTCGGCCTGCTGCAAACCCTGCAAACACTGGGCCTGAAGGCGCTGGAAATTCCCTGCACGCCGGATGCCGGGCTGTCGCTGGAGGCGCTGGAATTCGCCCTGCGCCACGGTGCCCCGGTGAAATGCCTGGTGACGGTGACCAACTTCCAGAACCCCACCGGCGCGCTGATGCCGGACGACAACAAAAAACGCCTGCTGCAACTGGCGCGCCGCCACGGGCTCACCATCATCGAGGACGATGTGTTTGGCGAGCTGTACTTTGGCAACCAGCACCCGGCTCCGCTCAAGGCCTGGGACCGCGACGGCGACGTGATTTACTGCTCGTCCTTTACCAAGAGCTTTGCCCCGGCCTTCCGCCTGGGCTGGCTGTCCGGCGGGCGTCACCACGCCGCGCTGGAGCGGCTGCGCGAAAGCAGCAGCCTGGTCAGCCCGGCCATCTTGCTGGCGGTATTGTCCGAGGTGCTGGCCAGCGGCGACTACGCCCGCATCCGCCAGCGCATCCGCCAGCAGCTGAAACAGCAAATGGAACAACTGAGCGATGCGGTGCTGGCCGCCTTTCCACGCGGCACCCGGGTGCGGCGGCCACAAGGCGGCATGCTGCTGTGGGTGGAAGGCCCGGAGGGGCTGGACAGCCAGGCCCTGCTGGAAGCTGCGCTCTCCCGCTCCATCAGCTTTGCCCCCGGTCTGGTGTTTTCTGCCGAGCCGCGCTTTGGCCACTGCCTGCGCATCAATTGCGGTCAGCCCTGGTCCACCCAGCTGGCCGAGGACATTCACTTGCTGGGCTGGCTGGCAGCAGAACAACTGGCCGGGCGGCTGTGATGGATCAGGTCGATTGCGTGGTGATAGGCGCCGGCGTGGTGGGCTTGGCCATTGCCCGCCAACTGGCCATGGCCGGGCGCGAAGTGCTGATTTGCGAGGCCGAAGGCCAGATTGGCCAGCATTGCAGCAGCCGCAACAGCGAGGTGATTCACGCCGGCCTGTACTACCCTACGGGCAGCCTGAAGGCGCGGCTGTGCGTGCAGGGCCGTGCCATGCTGTACCGCTATTGCGCCGAGCGGCACATCCCGCACCAGCGTATCGGCAAGCTGCTGCTGGCCAACACCGCTGCCGATATGCCGCGCTTGCAGGACATTGCCCGCCGCGCTGCCGCCAATGGCGTGGATGATCTGCAATGGCTGGATGCCGCCGGGGTGCGGGCGCTGGAACCGGTACTAAACGTCCATGCCGCCTTGCTGTCCCCCTCCACCGGCATCGTGGACAGCCATGCCTTGCTGCAAGCCCTGCTGGCTGATGCCGAAGCCCACGGCGCGCAACTGGCCTGTCATTCCCCGCTCAGCCGTGGCCGGGTAGTGGCAGATGGCATGGAACTGGAAATCGCCGGCATCACCATCAAGGCCAGATCGGTCATCAACGCAGCCGGGGCGTGGGCACCGGCTGTCGCCAGCAGCATGGCCGGTGTTCCACGTGAAACCATCCCGACGGCCCACTATGCCCGTGGCGTGTATTTCAGCCTGAGCGGGCGTTCGCCGTTCTCGCGGCTGATTTACCCGTTGCCGGAAGCGGGCGGGCTGGGCTGCCACCTGACGCTGGATCTGGCCGGACAGGCGCGCTTCGGCCCGGATGTGGAATGGATAGACGGCGTGGACTACCGGCTGGACCCGGCGCGCGCCGCTGCCTTCTATCACAGCATCCGCCGCTGGTGGCCACAATTGCCGGACGGCGCATTGCAGCCGGGCTATGCCGGGGTGCGCCCCAAACTGGCAGGGCCGGACGAGCCGGATGCCGACTTTGTCATCCAGGGCCCGCCACAGCATGGCGTGGCCGGGCTGATCAATCTGTACGGCATCGAATCCCCCGGCCTGACCAGTTGCCTGGCGCTGGCGGCGCTGGTGGGTGCCATGGCCAATCAAACAGCATGAGGCAGACATGACAGACAGCCACACCCTGCACTCCATCAATCTGGCGGCGGTCAGCCCCATGCTGATCGAAGGCCGCCGCATCATGAGTGGCATCAACAAGCTGCCAGTCAGCACCCTGCAACGGCCCGAAGCCATTGCGGTGGGCAAGCTGGGGCTGGCCGGCGACGAGCAGGCCGACCCCACGGTGCACGGCGGGTTGGCCAAGGCTGTTTACGCCTATCCGCTGGAACACTACCCGTTCTGGCAGCAAGCCTGCCAGCAGCATGGTTCGCGCCATGCCGGCAGTGCATTGCACCACGGCATGCTGGGAGAAAACCTCACCATCAGCGGCCTGCTGGAACAGCATGCCTACGTGGGCGATGTGCTGGAATTTGCCGATTGCCGGCTGCAGATTACCGAACCGCGCCAGCCCTGCTTCAAGTTCCAGGCGCACATGGACATGCGCCTGGCGGTGAAGCTGATGGCGCAAAGCGGCCATTGCGGCTTTTATCTGGCAGTACTGCAAACCGGCACACTGCGCGCCGGGGAATCCTTCCGCATCCTGCCCGGCCCACGCGAACTGAGCATGGCCGAGGCTTTCCGCCGCCGCTTGCGCCGGCTGGATTGAAGCTCTAACAGCGATGGACAACATTTGGCGAAATGCGCCGCTCATGTAGAATCAGACAGCCTCCAACACCGCAGCATACTGACAAACGACCCGCCACCATGATCATTCTCAATCAGCGCCAGCAGGAACTGCTGGGCATCGTCCATCGCGAAAGCTATGTCACCGTGGAAAAGCTGGCCGCCCATTTTGGCGTCACCCACCAGACCATACGCCGCGACATTGCGCTGATGGCAGAACACCAGCTGCTGCAGCGCTATCACGGCGGTGCCAGCGTGCTGTCCAGTGTGGAAAACGTGGCCTACAACGCCCGTCAGGTGCTGTGCATCGAGGAAAAGCGCCGGCTGGCCGCGCTGCTGGCCAAACAGATTCCCGACAATGCGTCCTTGTTCATCAATATCGGCACCACCACCGAGGAAGTGGCCAAGGCACTGCACCGCCATCGCGGCCTGCGGGTGATCACCAACAACCTGCACGTGGCCGACATGATGTGCGACTACCCGGATTGCGAGGTCATCGTGCTGGGCGGCGTGCTGCGCAAGCGCGACCGCGGCATCACCGGCGAAGCCACGGTGCAGCTGATCCGCCAGTTCAAGGTGGACTACGGCATCATCGGCATTTCCAGTATCGAAAACGACGGCGTGCTGCGCGATTACGACTATCGTGAAGTACGCACCTCGGAAGCCATCATCCAGCAATCGCGCCAGGTGCTGCTGGCGGCAGACCATTCCAAGTTCGGCCGCCCGGCGCTGGTGGAACTGGGCCATCTGTCGCAGGTGCATGCGCTGTTTACCGACAAGCCGGTGCCGCCGGAAATGCAGGCGGTGATTGCCGAAGCAGGTACCCAGCTGTTTGTGGCGGACTAAGACCCGCTAAAAAGCCGCCTTGCCGTACTTGCTGTACTGTCTGCGTCGGCAGGCCCTGACCCGGATTTTCTGCGAGGTTTTGCCAGCCGCGCTGTGCGAACCTCTGCCACATCAAGCTGCCAAAAACTGTTCCAGCCCGAATGTCGAGGAGCCACCCATGTCTGCATTCACCCGCCACACCCTGTCCATCGGCCTGTCCGCCCTGTTGCTGGCCACTACGGCCCAGGCCGAACTGAGCAAAGGTGCCCCGGCCAGCGACTTCAACACGGAAGCCTCTCTGGGCGGCAAGCGCTTTCAGTACTCGCTGAACGAGGCGCTGAGCCACGGCCCGGTAGTGCTGTATTTCTATCCGGCAGCCTTTACCAGCGGTTGCACGGTGGAAGCCCACCTGTTTGCCGAGGCCACCGACAAGTTCAAGGCGCTGGGGGCCACGGTGATTGGCGTCTCCGGCGATGACATCGAAAAGCTGCAACGCTTTTCCGTGTCCGAATGCCGCAGCAAATTCCCGGTGGCGGCCGACAAGGATCGCAAGATCATGAAAGCCTACGACGCGGTGATGATTCCCGGCACCAGCTATGCCCGCCGCGTCTCCTACGTCATCACGCCGGACCATAAAGTCTGGTACAGCTATAACGCCATGGCCCCCGACCAGCACGTCAGCAATACGCTGAAGGCGCTGGAAGCCTGGAAGGCTGCCGGGCACTGATCAGCCTCATCCACCGCGGGCGGCCAGCGCCGCCCCGCCGATGATGGCAAGACAAGCCAGCAACAGGCTCCAGCTGGGCGTGGCCAGACCTGCGCCCAGCAGCAATAGCGTGGAGATCAAGGGCGCTGCGTAGGACAGCACGCCAAGCAGCGGCAGATTGCCCTGCTTCATGCCGATATCCCAGGTAAAGAAGGCAATGCCCACCGGCCCCAGTCCCAGGGCCAGCACGCCCAGCCAGGCCGTCCATGGTGCAGTCCATACCGTGCTCTCCCCGTACAGATGACACAGCGCCGCCAGCACGGCAGTTGCGGCACAGAACCAGCCCACCGCATCGGTCGGCACCTGTGCCACCAGACGGCTGGCCACCGAATACAGCGACCAGATCAGCGCGCACAACAGCGCCATCAGATAGCCCGGCAGATACTGGCTGGCAAAACCGCCCAGCCCGCCGCCCAGCAACAGCCAGCAGCCGCCCAGCGCCAACAGGCCGCCCAACAGATGCCAGCGTGACAGGCGATGGCCGGGCAGCAAGGCGGAAAACAGCAGAATCAGCAGCGGCCACAGATAGGCCAGCAGGCTGACCTGCACCGCCGGGGCCAGCCGCATGGCCAGAAAATAGCAAAAGTGATAAGCAAACAGGCCACCCACTCCCAACGCCCAGGCTAGCGGCGGCTGACGCAGAAAGCCAAGCGGTGACTGCCCGGCGCGCAGCCATTTGGCCAGCATCAGGCCGAAGGCCAGCGCAAAGGTCATGGCCAGCAGTTGGAACGGTGGAAACACCCCGGCAGTCAGCCGGGTCAGCAGCGCAAGGCTGCCCCATAGCGCAATGGACAAGCTGCCGATCAGCGTAGCCTGGTGACGGGTAAGCATGGGAAACACTCTCTGACAAACAAAGCCGCAGTGTAGGCAGGATGGCAGGCCGCGACTTTGCCAGGCTGGCGGGCTTATTTGGCCGGATGGCGGAAATGGCTGGGGGCGATGCCGAAATGGCGGCGGAAGCGGTCGCTAAAGGCGGACAGGCTGGCATAGCCGCATTGCTCGGCCACCTGCTGCACCGGCAAGCTGCCCTGCTCCAGCAACAGCCAGCCATGCTGCATGCGCTGCTCCAGCTGGTACTGGCCGGGGCTCATGCCCAGTTGCCGGCGGAACAGCTCGGACAACTGGCGCACGCTCAGGTGGGCCGCTGCCGCCAGCTGTGCCAGGCTGATGTCTTCGGCAAAGCGCGCATCCAGCACCGCACGGGCTGCGGCCACGCGCCGGTCCAGCCGGCTGTCGGCACCGGCACGTTCCGCCAGCAGCTGGGTGAGCAACAGCAGCATCTGCCGCCGGCTGTGTTCTGCCGCTGCCGGGCGGGAGAGCTCGGCACGTAAAAACTCGACATAAGCCAGCAAGCTGGCATCCAGCGGCAAAAAGGTAGGCAGGCTGGCCAGTTGTGGTGCCAATGCCGCCGGGACATTGGCCACCACGAAGGCATTATCGTCCGGCGCGGCAAAGCCATGGCTGTTGCCTGCGGCAATCACCGCCAGCTGGCCGGCCTGCACCATGCCGCCACGGCCTTCGACATCCAGCTCCAGACAGCCACGCGCCGGCAGCACCAGCTGATGGTAATCATGCTGATGCTGGTGGCTTTCCTGCTGGTAACTGCGCAGCTCCAGCAGCAGGTCGTCTTGATGGGGCATGGCGCTATGGTAGCGGCAGGGAGCGGGACTGCGTAAAGGGTCACGCAAAAAAATGCCCCACCGATCAAGGTGGGGCTACGGGAGGAGACAGGCATAAGCCCACCATTTGAAAACCAGCCTGCGGCATTGTTTCCATGCCAGGCGCGACCACAACCGAGCATCCAGCCTGGAAAATTTGCCAACCGGCAGAATTAACTGCCGATCAACCATGCCCAAAAATGCATATCAACAACACCTCGTTGCCACCCTGGCAGGAAGCATTTGGCGTCCAAACCCGGCACTAGCAAGCCATCCGAACGGATGCATCCAGCATGACTGTAAGCCCTTGTTGCCAAATGAATTTTTGGTCCATTCGACATACCGCCATCTCTGGTAGTTCACTGTAACCCCACCCTATACTGCGCCGGCTGTCCACTTGAACCTCTCAGGAGATGACCATGAATACTTTCCGCTTCTTGTCAGCCAAAGCAGCTTTGGTACTCGCTCTTTCTCTCGGTGCTGTTGCCGGCGCAAACGCAGCCGGAAAGGAAGCGCTGCCGTATGCCAAGGACCCGGCCGTACGTGCGGTACAACAACAGGTCTATGATGTTGTCCATCGCTACGAGACCGCACTCAATGCCGGTGATACACCGACCATCCTCAATCTGTTTGCAGAAGACAGCGTGGCCGAATGGAACGACAAGCCGACCTATGCAACGCGTCAGCAGAAGATCGACGGCTACAACGCCTTGTTCAGCATTGCGAAATTCTCCACGGTATTCGCTTATGACTCGATCAATGTGTATGGCAATACCGCCGTCGTGCGCACGCATCACCACAAAGGCGCTGCCGTGATTGAAAACGGCAAGAAGGTGCTGGATTTCAACCGCGAGGTTTTCGTGCTAACCAAAATCAACGGGGTCTGGAAGATCGTCCTCTACACCTTTAACACCAACCCGCGTCAGGGTGAAGGCTAAGCCCGAACGGTCTCTTCAGGACCACGCTTCGTTAGTGGTGCTTGCCTGATGAATCAAGTTCTGCGCACTACAGCACAGACAACATCAACGCCGTTTCAGGGTGTGGCATCCGGGCTCTTGCCTGGATGCCACCACTGTTTCGTCCACCTTGCTTCCCTACAACGGGCTTGCACCTGCCGTCGACCGTTGGCCGGCATCACTCGTTCCGGCCCGGTTTTGCGCCAGCCAGGCATCCAGCACCGTGCCGGCATTGGCTGGCAGATGCAGACGCAGCTTGCTGCGCCGCCACAGGATGTCTTCCGCGCTAACCGCCCATTCCTGATCCACCAGATAGTTGAGTTCTGCTTCGTACACGCCCGGCAGGATTTCCGCGCCCAGCTCGGCCAGACTGCGGGCGCTGCCGATCAGGGTGTTCAGGCGCGTACCATAGGTTTTCACATAGCGTTGCAGCAGCGCTGCCGGCAGCCAGGGATGGCGCTGCTGGCTGACGGTAAGGAAAGCCGTCGCATCGGCATTCGGCATGTCGCCGCCCGGCAGCGGCACACCGGCCGTCCAGGTAGGTTGGTGATTGCCCAGTAGCGGGGCCAGCCGGTCCACGGCTTCTTCCGCCAGCTTGCGATAGGTGGTGATCTTGCCGCCAAACACCGACAGCATCGGCGCGCCATTGCTGTCCAGCTCCAGCGCATAATCGCGGGTCACGCTGGAGGCATTGCTGGCGTCGTCGTCCAGCAGCGGGCGCACGCCGGAGTAGGTGCTCAGTACATCATCCGGGCCAATCTGGCTGTTGAAGTAGCGGTTGCTCATGCGGCACAGGTAGTCCACCTCGTCGGCATCAATCTGCACGGTACCCGGATCGTCGTGGTATTCCACATCGGTGGTGCCGATCAGGGTGAAGTCGTTTTCGTACGGGATGGCAAAGATGATGCGCTTGTCCGGGTTCTGGAAAATATAGGCATAGGGGTGATCGAACAGCTTTTTCACCACGATGTGGCTGCCTTTCACCAAACGGATGGACTTGGGCGATGGCAGCTGCAAGGTGTCTTTCAGCAGGCTTTCCACCCAGGGGCCGGCGGCATTCACCACGGCGCGTGCCTTCACCTGTTCCTGACGGCCATCTTCGTGTTGCAAGGTGCACAGCCAGTGCTCGCCTTCGCGCCGCGCTGCCACACAGGCGGTGCGGGTGACAATGCGCGCGCCGTGTTCGGCTGCCGCCATGGCATTGAGCACCACCAGCCGGGCATCCTGCACCCAGCCGTCGGAATAGACAAAACCACGCTTGAACGCGGCTTTCAGCGGTGCGCCGGAGGGGTGCTTGGCAAAGCTGATGGTTTCCGAGCCGGGCAGTACTTCGCGGTGGGCCAGGTGGTCGTACAGAAACAAGCCGCAGCGGATCATCCATTCCGGGCGCTGGGCCTTGTCGTGCGGCATCACGAAACGCAGCGGCCAGATGATGTGCGGCGCAGCCTTGAGCAGCACTTCGCGCTCCTGCAGCGCCTTGCGCACCAGGCCAAACTCGTAATATTCCAGATAGCGCAGGCCGCCATGTATCAGCTTGGTACTGGCCGACGAGGTGTGCGAAGCCAGATCATCCTTTTCGCACAGCAGCACCGACAGGCCACGGCCTGCTGCATCACGGGCAATGCCTGCTCCATTGATGCCGCCACCAATCACCATCAGGTCGTAGGGTTTCACAGTTTCATCCTCGGTCTTGTCTGTATCCGGCTTGCGCCTGTCACTACAGGGCAAGAAGGCGGATTGCGTGTGTTGATGTGCTTAGCGTAGCGTCATACGAAGATCAATTCAACACATAATGTTCGTTTATGTTCGTTTTGTGCGCCGCAATGTGCGTATTGACCACAATATTCTTTGTTTGATTTCCATTTTTCGCATGGGCAGGCGTGCCTTCCTTCGTCATACCGGCTGCCGCAGGCAGACATGCAGTGGCATCCGCCAGACCACACACATAAAAAAAGCCACCCGCAGGTGGCTTGCCGGCCCCGCCAGCAGCGGGGCACCAGGAGCAAAACGGTTTACAGATGGGTATAGGTGAGCGCTGCCAGCGTGCCGCCCAGCAAGGAGCCGACCACCGGCACCCAGGCATAGCCCCAGTCGCTGGAACCCTTGCCCGGAATCGGCAGCAGCGCATGCATGATGCGCGGGGCCAGATCGCGCGCCGGGCTCATCGCATAGCCGGTGGTGCCGCCCAGCGACACACCGATACCCAGTACCAGCAAGGCCACCGGCAGGGCGTCCATCGCGCCCAGCGACAGCTTGGGCGCCACCATGCTGAGAATGGCAAACACCAGCACGAAGGTGGCCAGCACCTCGGACAACAGATTGCCCGGCAGGCTGCGGATGGCCGGGCCGGTGCAGAAGGTGGCCAGCTTGAGATCGGCGCAGTCGGTGGTTTCGTAATGCTTGCGGTACATCACCCACACCAGCAGCGCGCCCATCATGCCACCCAGCATTTGTGACAGCACATAGCCCGGCACGCGGGCCCATTCAAACTTGCCGGCTACCGCCAGCGCCACGGTGACGGCAGGGTTCAGGTGCGCACCGCTGATGGCGGCCACACTGAACACGCCGACAAACACCGCCATCGCCCAGCCAAAGGCAATCACGATCAGGCCGCTGTTATGGCCCTTGGTATTGCTCAGCAGCACATTGGCCACCACGCCATTGCCCAGCAACACCAGCAGGGCGGTTCCGATAAATTCACCAAACAAAGGGTTCATGCAGAGTCTCCGCGCCATGACTCCCGCTACCATCGGCTACTCTGGCTGATGGCTGCTCTTTCATGGCGTCGTTGCCGGCAGACAGCCGGGATGGTGTTGCTGCCATCCCGTAACCGTCCGACCAAAATCACAAAAGGAAATCACACGGCCATACCGGTGGCACCAAACTCCTTGCACGCAGCCCGGGCATGGCTGCGGCAAGACTACCGGTTAGCATCGTGCAAGAATGTGGCTCAGCCCTCGGCCCAGGCCTTGGCCGCGTTCACCGCGCGCACCCAGCCACGGACATTGGCCGCTACCTGTTCGGCCGCCATGCTTTGCTGGAAGCGGCGATCCAGTTGCCACTGGCCCTGGATGTCCTCCACTCCGGCCCAGTAGCCCACGGCCAGCCCGGCCAGATAAGCCGCACCCAGCGCGGTGGTTTCGGTGATTTTCGGGCGGACCACGTCCACGCCGAGAATGTCGGACTGGAATTGCATCAGCAGTTCGTTGACGGTGGCACCGCCATCCACACGCAGTTCGGCAATGGCCATGCCGGCATCGGCTTCCATGGCCTTGAGCACGTCCATGGTCTGGTAGGCAATGCTGTCCAGCGCGGCGCGGGCAATATGCGCCGCCTTGGTGCCCAGCGTGGCACCGACGATGGTGCCGCGCGCGTCCTGATTCCAGTGCGGCGCACCCAGACCGGCAAAGGCCGGCACCAGGTACACGCCATCGCTGTCGGCCACTTCCTGCGCCAGCGGGCCGACATCGGCCGAATGGCGGATGATGCCCAGGCCGTCGCGCAGCCATTTCACCACCGCGCCACCAATGAAGATGGACCCTTCCAGCGCGTAATGCACCTTGCCATCCACTTGCCAGGCAATGGTGGTCAACAGCTTGTTGGTGGATTCGATCGGTTGTTCACCGGTGTTCATCATCATGAAGCAGCCGGTGCCGTAAGTATTCTTCACCATGCCCGGACGGGTGCACTGCTGGCCGAACAAGGCAGCCTGCTGGTCGCCGGCCACGCCGGCAATCGGAATTTCCACCCCCAGATGCGCGGCATGGGTGTGGCCGTACACTTCGCTGGAGCTTTTCACTTCCGGCAGCATGCTGGCCGGAATGCTCAGGATGTCCAGCAGCTCGGCATCCCATTGCAGCGTGTGGATGTTGTACAGCATGGTACGCGAGGCATTGGACACGTCGGTCACATGTACTTTGCCGTGGGTGAAGTTCCAGATCAGCCAGCTGTCCACGGTGCCGAAGGCCAGCTTGCCGGCCTCGGCACGGGCACGTGCGCCCGGCACATTGTCCAGAATCCACTTGATCTTGCTGCCGGAGAAATAGGCATCCACCAGCAGGCCGGTCTTGTTGCGGATGGTGTCAGCCAGGCCGCGTTCTTTCAGCTGGTCGCAAAAGGCTGCGGTACGGCGGTCTTGCCAGACGATGGCGTTATACACCGGCAGGCCGGTTTCGCGGTCCCACACAATGGTGGTTTCGCGCTGGTTGGTGATACCGATGGCGGCAATGCTGCGGCCGTCGATACCGGCCTTGGCCACGGCTTCGGCAGCCACACCGGCCTGACCGCCCCAGATTTCCTGCGGGTCGTGTTCCACCCAGCCCGGCTGCGGGTAAATCTGGCGGAATTCCTTTTGCGCCAGCGACACGATGTCGCCGGCCTGGTTGAACAGAATGGCACGCGAACTGGTCGTACCCTGATCCAGCGCCAGAATGAACTGGTTCTTCATGTGAGATGTCTCCTTGGCAATCCAAAGGCCGTTGCTGGCCGAGCGTTTTTGCTGACTGGTTTTGACGGCATCGCCTCAAGCCCTGCGGTACGCCGGGGCGGGCTGGCAATCTTTGTTATGTTGTTTTTTGTATTTATGATGTTCGTTTTATTTTCGGCCAATTCTAGTTAACACGCTTCAGCTGTCAATCAGCACGCATAAAACTTTCGTACATGTCTGAAATCCGACCTCGCCATCGCCGGTTCCAGCGCATTTTGCAGCGCAAGATATCGTAAATGCGAATGGTCTGTAAGTACCGAACTACAAGGATTTGCGCTTTTCTTGCTTTGCAGCAAGCAAGCGTTGCGGCATAGAGGGGCAAAATAACAACACCAATGGCAGGCTGCGCAAGAAAAACGCGCATAAAGCGCGCCCGGATTTTTTCCCAACTGACAAGGTGGCAACACCCAGCCCAAGTGCCTGCAAGGTAGCAAAGCCACTACATTCCAGTTGTGGCAGCATGTTGCGAAAAGCAAGAGACCAGAGTCGGCAACCCGCCGACTGATCAGGTCCACCCGACAACACCCCGCCAGCGCAGACCGGCACCGACAAGGACAAGTACATGCTCCGCAATACCAAGATTCTCGCCACGCTGGGCCCGGCATCCAGCACCCCGCAGCAAATCCTGGCGCTGGCGCGCGCCGGGGTGAATGTATTCCGCCTGAACATGAGTCATGGCAGCCACGACGACCACCGCGCCCGGCTGGCTGCCATCCGCGCCGCGGAAACAGAAATGGGCCGCCCCATTGGCGTGCTGGTGGATCTGCAAGGACCCAAGTTGCGCATCGGCACTTTCCCGCAAGGCCCGGTCACCGTGCGCGTGGGCCAGCCCTATCGTTTTGTACTGGATCAGGTGGACGGCGATGCCACCCAGGTCACCCTGCCCCACCCGGAAGCCTTCGCCGCGCTGGAACACGGCCATCACATTCTGGTAAACGACGGCAAGTTGTCGTTTCACGTGGAACGTGTGCAGGACCGGGTGATTGAAACCACCGTGGTGGTGGGTGGCGAACTGTCCGACCGCAAGGGCTTCAATCTGCCGCAAACCATCCTGCCGCTGTCGGCCATCACCCCGAAAGACCGCAAGGACGCCGAATTCGCCCTGCAGGAAGGAGCGGACTGGATTGCGCTGTCCTTTGTGCAAACAGCTGAAGATGTGCGCGAACTGCGCCAGATGATAGGCAGCAGCGTGGGCATTGTGGTGAAGATTGAAAAACCGTCCGCCGTGGACCAGCTGGACGAGATTGCCGAACTGGCCGATGCGGTGATGGTGGCACGCGGCGACCTGGGCGTGGAGCTGCCACCGGAAGACGTGCCGGTGGTGCAGCGCCGTATCGTGCACCAGTGCCGTCACCTGGGCCGCCCGGTGATTGTGGCTACCCAGATGCTGGAATCCATGATCACCGCCCCCACCCCCACCCGTGCCGAGGCCAACGACGTGGCCACCGCCGTGTATGAAGGTGCCGATGCAGTGATGCTGTCGGCGGAAACCGCCGCCGGCTCCTTCCCGATAGAAGCGGTGCAAATCATGGACCGGGTGATCCGTCGCGTGGAAAGCGCACCGGACTACCGCCGCGTAATGGCACTGGACTACAGCGCGGCAGAATCACCAGAGCAGGCCGATGCCATTGCCGCCTGCGTGCGCAAGGTAGCCGCCATTCTGCCGGTTACCGTCTCCGCCGCCTTTACTACCTCCGGCTCCACCTGCCTGCGGCTGGCACGCGAACGACCACACACCCCCATCATGGGTATTTCTCCGCGACTGAGCACGGCACGCCGTCTGACTCTGGTATGGGGCGTAGTGGCCTATAACGGCCCGGATGCAGAGAATCTGGAAGACATGGTGGTGAAAACCACCTTCTGCGCCACCAAGCTGGGACTGGCTGAGCAGGGCAAGCCAATGGTGATTATCGCCGGTGTGCCGTTTGGGACACCGGGTGCCACCAATCTGCTGCGTATTGTCTACCCCTGATTCTCCCTGCACATGAAAAAAGCCGCCAGAGGAGCCATTCCCTGGCGGCTTTTTCATGTGCGCTCCAATCAGTCGGTGCCATAGTGCGGCGAGTACGGCCCGAACAGCAAGCCATTGTAATGACCGGCCGACAACAAGCGATTGCTGGTAATACCAGCCACATCATGGCCGCTGTCGCTCAGGTTGTTGGCAATCTGCTTGATGGCCGCGGAAATCAGCATGCCCACCAGGCCACCGTTATTGTTATTGTTCTGGTTTTCGGCGCTGGAAGCACTGGCACTGCCGCTCCACAGCTCGGTACCTGTACGCAGGTCCACCAACCGGGCCGAAGCCGCCACCACGGTGACACTGTCCAGCACGGTGTAGGTGGAACCGTATTTGCTGATGGTGACATACAGCCCCGCATCGGCACCAAAGATGTCACGCAGCTTGGCCGGTGCCACTTGATGGATATCGCCGGGCACGGTCAGGCCGTTCTGCTTGAAGGTGCTGTCCACCAGTGCCACCGGCAGCACATAGTAGCCAGCTTCAGCCAGCGGGTAGGTCAGCACCGACAGTACGCTGTAGCTGGCGTTGACATCCGGCGAGTTGTTCAAGGGCGGCAGCACCAGGATGCTTCTGGGCTTGCTTTCCTTGTACGCAGTGTAATCACGCTTGGCTGGCGGCTGGCTGGCGGCGCAGGCAGACAACAGGGCTGCCACGGCCAGGCAGCTGATCAATCGGAAAAAATGTCGCATGGTCGGTCCTTACTTCCGGTATTTCTTCAGCAGGAAATCGATATAGGCTGCCGACTCGGGAAAGGCGGCTTTCTCGGCCTCTAGCTGCTGCAAGGCCAGGTCGTCGCGCCCGGTTTCGGCATACAGCATGCCCAAATGCGCCCGGTAGCCCGGCGGGGGAACATTGCCCTTGGCGGCAATGCGCTCCAGACCTTTTTCCAGCTCGGTGATCTGCTGTTGCGGGCTCTGGCCCTTGAAGTGTTCATACACCTGCGGTTGATAGCCTTCCCACTGGTACAGTGTCTTGGGTGCCTGTACACAGGCCGCCAGCAGACAAAGGCTCAGCAGCGGCAGGACCCGGCGTGATGCTTTGGAAATCGTCATGACCAAGCACCCCGCCTTAGTTACGAGCCGGTTGCCAGGTACCGGCATCCACTGCTTCGGTCAGGCGGTTCACCGCTTCGCGGATGGCCAGATCCAGTACCTTGCCATTCAGGGTGGAATCATAGCTGGCGGTGCCGCCAAAGCCGATGACCTCACGATTGGACAGGCTGTACTCACCGGCACCCTGGGTGGAATACACCACTTCGGATGTGGCGGTGTTGACGATATTCAGATTCACTTTGGCATAGGCAATCTGTTGCTTGCCACGGCCCAGAATGCCAAACAGTTGCTGATCGCCCACTTCCTTGCGGCCAAATTCGGTGACATCGCCGGTGATCACGTAATCAGCGCCCTTCAGCTTCTGCGCCTGTTGCTTGATGCTGGCTTCCTGTCTGGTTTCCGCCATATTTTCGCGATCCAGCACATTAAAGCGGCCAGTCTGCTGCAGATGGGTAATCAGAATGGTCTTGGCCTGGCTGCCCAAACGGTCAACACCATCAGAAAACAGCCCGCGCGCATAACTGGACCGGTTATCGAACTTGCCGATGGAAATCGGTGCGCGGACACCCGTATAAGGTTTGGCAACGCTATTGACCTGTGCCACGGCCAGGGATTGCGAGCTCTCGGTCGCGCAGCCAGTCAGGCCCGCCAAGACGCCCAGCAGCAACAGGGCAGTTGTTTTCTGTTTCACAACAATTCTCCACGAATATTCATCACATCTTGATTGGCAATGGCCGCATCCCCGCTGCAAGCCATTAAATGGGCTACGCTACCATACCATTTACATTAATTTAACCATTTAAAATGACGATGAAATACATTATGCCCTGATGAAAATCATAGGCTTTTGATCTGCAAGGAAAAGCCGTCGCCACCTCAGAAAATACATGGCACACGGAATGATGAATACTTGATGCAGATCAGCCGGTTGAGACCACAGCAGGCGGGCACCATCAGCCAGCTCAACGCTCTGGAGGCGGACTTGACCACCGCTGCGCCAATGCTGGCAGCCTGCGTAAAAATGCATCTACCTCAGTCGCCCACAATGCTGACGCATGTCGGCTCAGGCCGTGGCCGTCACCATCCGCCACGGCAGGTGCATGGACAAAATATGTCGGGCTACCGCCAGCAGCGAAAGCCTGGTGCCAGGCGACAGGCTCATCCGCCCCCCAGTACTGGTCGTTCACCGCGTAAATCCACAGATTGGGCAGCGTGGTATGACGGCCAAAATCGGCATACAAAGCGGCCAGGGCTTGCGGCTCGCAGCTTTGTCCGGGCGATTTTTCCGGATTGCCCCCGGCTCCACCGGCAAAATTGATATAGCCGATCACGCCCGGCGGTGAACTGGCCCCCACAGCCACCGTCAGCAGACCACCAACCGACTGGCCTTCCAGCAAGATGGGCTGGCCCGCACCCCAGGGCTGCTGGCTGATCCAGCGCAGCGCTGCCTGTACCGCCGCGCTGCCGCCAGCGGCAGTCCGGCGATAATCCGGGTGGCTGCTGCACACCCCGGGTGCCAGCATGCGGGCGCTGTGATACTCAGGATCACCCCCGCCTGTGCGGCCATAACCGGGGCGTATCGGTGCCACGATGGCAAAACCCCGGTCCAGCCAGTAAGCCAGTTGGCTGCGGCCCAGCGGGTGCTGCATCTGGTGGCGCTCCTGCTGGCTGCCGGCACGGCCATGGGAAAACAACAATACCGGAAACGGACCACGGCCAGCAGGCAGGTACAACTGTGCCGGCATGTCCAGCGTACTGCCGAAAACTCCGGCCCCAGGCAAGGGAATGCTGACATCCTGCGGGCCGGGCACCATGGCCGCAGCCGCAGGCAGGGCCAGGCTGCCGGCCAGCAATAATGTGCTAGATAAACGGCAACATTCACGCCACATAACCGAACTCCAGAATCCGGGCCAGCAGGGCGGCCAGGCCGGCAGGGTTGTCCTCACTCATGGCATGGCCGGCATCGGCCAGCACATGCACCGCCACGCCATCTGCAGGCAGCCGGTCCAGGTCTGGCTGCGGCAAGGAGCGCGCGCCGAATACCACGCTGCGCGGCATGGTGAGCGCCAATAACTGGCTACGCCAGCTGGGTTCTACACCCTCAACCAGCGATACCGCCGCGCGGTGCACCGCCGGTGCGTGACTGGCGGCCAGCGAACCGGCCCACAGCGGGCTGCCTTCGTGGCTGGCCAGCCGCGCCATGCGCCGTTGGCCACGACTGACAAACTCTTGTTCGCTCATGGCCGCCAACGTACGGCTGAACACGCCGCCACCGGCATCCAGATTCGGTTCCAGCAACACCAGCCGTGTCACCGGTGTCGGACGCAGGCGGCTGGCTGCAATGGCCACGGCCCCGCCCATACTATGGCCGACGATGTCCAGCTGCGGCAGGCCAAGATGATCGATCAGGCCCGCCACGGTTTCGGCATGCGCGGCAATGGTGTAAGCAAAGTCGTCAGGCCGGTCGGAAAAACCGGCACCCAGCAAGTCCAGCAACAAACGCCGTCTTCCGGCCAAGGCCGGATCGGCCGCTACGCGGGGAAAATCGCTGGAGGCAGCACACCCCAGTCCATGGACAAACAATAGTGGAACACCGCTGCCGGGCAGATCGTGATAACGCAAAGCCCCATACGGGCTGTGAAATACTTGCATGAGGATGCCGGGAAACAGATGAAATGAGCGTGGCGCAGTCTACCGCAGCCATGTGACAAGCGGCAGATGCAAACGGAATGCAAAACAGGCCGCACGAAAGCGGCCTGCTGCGGATGGAAGGCAAGACTGGTGTTAATCAGTTCTTGCTGTAGATCTGGTCAAACACGCCACCATCGGCAAAGTGCTTTTTCTGGGCGCTGCGCCAGTCGCCAAACACGTCCTTGAGGGTGAACAGCTTCACCTTGGGGAACTGGCTGGCATATTTGGCCGCAATCTTGGGGTCACGCGGACGGTAGTAGTTTTCCGCCGCAATCGTCTGACCTTCCGGGGTGTAGAGGAACTTCAGATAGGCCTCGGCCTGCTTGCGCGTCCCTTTTTTGTCCACCACCTTGTCCACCACGGCAACCGGCGGTTCGGCCAGAATCGAGATGGACGGGGTGACGATATCAAACTTGTCCGGACCCATTTCCTTTACCGCCAGCACAGCTTCGTTTTCCCAGGCCAGCAGCACATCACCCAGGCCGCGCTGGGTAAAGGTAAGCGTGGCACCGCGCGCACCGGAATCCAGCACCGGCACATGCTTGAACAACTCAGCCACATAAGCACGGGCCTTGGCTTCATTGCCACCATTCTTCTTCAGCGCATAGCCCCAGGCCGCCAGGTAGTTCCAGCGTGCGCCGCCGGAGGTTTTCGGATTGGGGGTGATCACCTGCACGTCATTGCGCACCAGGTCATTCCAGTCCTTGATGTGCTTCGGGTTTCCCTTCTTCACCAGGAACACGATGGTGGAGGTATACGGCGAGCTGTTGTCCGGCAGACGGGTCTGCCAGTTTTTGGGCAGCAGGCCCTCATCGGCCAGCACATCGATGTCGTAAGCCAGTGCCAGCGTGGCCACATCCGCCGCCAGGCCATGCTGGATTGACAGCGACTGCTTGCCCGAACCACCGTGCGACTGTTTGATGGTGAGCTCTTCACCGGTTTTCTTCTTCCACTGCTCGGCAAAAGCCTTGTTCACGTCCTGATACAGCTCGCGGGTGGGATCATAGGACACGTTCAGCAGTTCGGCGGCCTTCAGCGGCGTAACGGCCAGCAGCAGCACGGCTGCCAGCGCTTTCAGATTGGTGCGGATAGTCGTCATGTTGCGGCTCCTGAGTCGATGGGCTTCTGTTGATAGAGCACACTGTAATCAGGATTTATTTAGCACTAGAAATGATTGTTTTTCATTCTGTTATTCGAAATTAATCTAAGCAATAGCATGTCATACATGCCTCTGAAAATTTCATATTGGAATATAAAAACAATTATTGATCACTTTTTGCAATATTGATTTTACCCTATAGTGACCCCATCCGTTTCCGAGGGCTTGCTCATGACCACCATTGCCGACGACTTCGATTTCATCATCCAGCCTGGCTGGAGAGGCAGTGCTGCCGATCACTGGCAAAGCCACTGGCAACAGCGTCTGCAGGCTATCCGTGTGGAGAATGCCAACTGGGAACAGCCCGATCTTGAGGGCTGGCTAGCCGGGCTGGATCAGGCACTGTCACAGGCACGCCGTCCGGCCATCGTGATTGCCCACAGCCTGGGCTGCATTACCGTGGCCCACTATGCGCGACGTCATCCGGACAGGATTGCCGGAGCATTGCTGGTGGCACCAGCCGATGTGGAAAGACCCTTCGTACCGCGCGAACTGATGCCGTTTGCCCCGCTGCCACGCCAGCCGCTGCCCTTTGCCAGCCATGTGGTGGCCAGCGACAACGACCCTTTCTGCAAATCGGCGCGCGCCGCCCGTATGGCCGGCTACTGGCAAAGCCCGCTCACCTGGCTGCGGGAGGCCGGCCATATCAACGTGGCGTCAGGCCATCACCAGTGGGAAGAAGGTCTGGCCCAGTTGCCGCCCCTTCTGGAGCGTGCTCGCGCCCAGGGCAGCATCGCCGCCTGATGCTCGGCTGGGGAACTGTCTGCGCCGGAAAGTCATCAAAGCTGCTTTGACCACGCTCTCTGGCGGTGTCACACTGCCAGCCTTGTGTTCTCTGATGCCATTTCCGAAAAGGATGTCTCATGTTTGCTGCTAGCCCGATCAAGACCGCCATTGCCGCCCTTGCCCTGACCCTGCCCATGCTGGCTCATGCCGATGCAGCGCAGGATGCGGCGGCCCGGGAACTGGCTCAGGTGATCGGCCTGAACAATATGCCGAATGACCTGGCCAACCGCACCACCGGCTCCGCCGGCCCGCTGCTGCAGGAATACTTCGTCAAGAACAAGATCAACCTGAGCCAGGAACAGCAGAAGAAGGCTCAGGACGGCTTCAAGTCCTATGCCGAAGGCATGCACAAGACCGCAGCCGATTATTTCAACTCCGCGGCAGTGAAAAAGCAGTTTGAACAAGAAGTGGTGAAGAGCTACAGCGCGCAGTTCTCCGCCGCCGAAATGCAGCAGATCGTTGCCTTCTACAAGACACCGGCCGGCCAGAAGCTGATGAAGCAGCAGCCGGTGGTGATCGACAACATCATGAAGAATATGCTGACCTCGGCCGAAAAAACCCTGCTGCCGAAAATGCGCACTGCCGCCGAAACCTACGGCAAGTCCATCAGCAAATAAGTACGCGCATCACAAAGATCAAACGGCCCTGCGGGGCCGTTTTTCATTGATCCTGATGCGGCACCATCAGGACACTCTTGGTGAATGTGCAGGGCTCGGCACCCTGATTGTGATAGCTACATGGCTGATCCAAGGCAAAGCCCAACGACTGCCCAGCCTGCAGCATGTGGTTTTGCTGCACCAGTTGTACTTGCAGACTGCCTTCCAGCACATACAGCAGCTCCTGGCAGCCGGGGGCGTCGGCCTCGGCGTGATAGCTGTCACCTGCCGCCAACTGCCAGCGCCACAGCTCCAGTGCCATGCCCGGCATGGCCACCGACTCCAGCAGGCTGGCATGGCTGTCGGCGTGTTCGCCCTGCCAGATGCGCAGCGGCAAAGCCTGGGCCTTGTCCGTTAGCGACGGCGGGCGCACCACATCGACAAAACGCAGGCCCAATGCCGAGGCCAGCTTGTCCACCGTGGCAATGCTGGCATTGCTTTCCCCGGCTTCGATATTCACCAGCATGCGGCGACTGATGCCCGCCCGCGTGGCCAGCACTTCCTGACTGTAGCCTTGCTGCGTGCGTGCCTGACGCAGATTGTCAGCCACGTTCTGCATCACTTCCAGTGACCCGTTTGCTTGCTTGCTCATGGCGATGTGCAATATATTGCCCAGACGATGATTTGTGCATTATATTTCACTGAAACCCCACCCGCAACGAGACTCCGCCATGACCACGCTGACCGCCACCGCCGGCCTGCCGCCACACCACACCCGTCTGCCCGACCTGGTGCTGATCGGCGTCACCATGATCTGGGGCTTCACCTTCCTGGTGGTGCAGCATGCATTGCAGTGGGCCGGGCCTTTCGGTTTTGTCAGCCTGCGTTTTGGTGTGGCAGGCTTGATTGCCCTGCTGCTGAGCTGGCGTGAGCTGCACGGCCTGAGCCGACGCGAACTGCTTACCGGCACCCTGGTGGGTTGTGTACTGTTTGGCAGCTACAGCCTGCAAACACTTGGCTTGCAGCTGATTCCCAGCAGCAAGTCAGCCTTTTTGACCGGCCTGTATGTGCCACTGGTACCGCTGTTCCAGCTGCTGCTGTTTCGCCATAGGCCGCGGCTGGCCGCCTGGTTGGGCATCATCGTGGCTTTCGCCGGACTGGTGCTGCTGTCCGACCCGCGCGGCTTGCATTTCAACTTTGGTGCCGGTGAATGGCTGACGCTGGCCGGTGCCGCGATGATTGCGCTGGAAATCAGCCTTGTGAGCCGCTTTGCCGGCCAGTGCCACCCGCGTCGCGTGGCGGTGGTACAGCTGCTAACCGTGTCGCTACTGGCGGCACTGGGCTGGCTGGCCAGTGGCGAGGCCGTGCCGCAAGCGCACCCGGTATTGCTCATCAGCCTGTTGGGCATGGGCCTGGCCACGGCTGTCATCCAGATTGCCATGAACTGGGCACAGAAAACCGTACCGGCCACACGGGCCACCATCATCTATGCCATGGAACCGGTCTGGGCCGGGCTGGTGGGCGCAATCGCCGGAGAGCAACTGGGCATCATGGCCATCAGCGGCGCGGCGCTGATTGTGGCCAGCGTGCTGATCAGCCAGCTGGGCGGCAGCAAGTCGCACTGACAAGATGGGCAAGGCCCCACACAAACGGCTTGCCTGCACCGGCAGACAGGCGCATAAACGGCCAGGAAACTTCACCGGCCCGCCATGATGACCGACTACACCGTGCTGCTAGACCAGGTTCGCCACTGTCGGCTATGTGCCGACCAGTTACCCCTCGGCCCACGTCCGGTACTGCAGCTGCATCCGGCAGCCCGGCTGCTGATTGCCGGCCAGGCCCCCGGCCGCAAGGTACATGCAACCGGCATTCCCTTTGACGATGCCAGTGGCGTGCGCCTGCGCGACTGGCTGGGTCTGGATGCCACACAGTTTTACGACCCCACCCTGCTTGCCATTCTGCCCATGGGGTTTTGCTATCCCGGCACCGGTCCGCACGGCGATCTGCCACCACGGCCAGAGTGTGCCGCCCACTGGCGCGCTCAGCTGCTGCAGCAATTGCCCAAGCTGCAACTGACGCTGGTGCTGGGTCAGCATGCGCTGGCCTGGCATCTGCCGGCTGCCGGCAACATCACCCAGGCGGTACGCAACTGGCAGGCCGGCTGGCCGCATATCCTGCCCTTGCCACACCCCAGCCCGCGCAACAACCTGTGGCTAAAGCGCAACCCATGGTTTGCCGCCGAAGTGCTACCTGCCCTGCGTCAACGTGTCCAGCAGTTGCTGGGCACGGCATAAACCACATTCCGCAGCTTGTTTGACCAAGCGGTTTGCCAAAGCCGGGCCGGCATGATTACGCTTGGCACTTGTCTGCTTTTTTTCTGGATGTCATGAAACCTGTCGATCTGATCAAGGGCCTGCTGGCCATCGTGCTGGCACTGGCTTTTCTGCTGTGGCTGTATGGCACTTTCAACAATCAGCCGGACTTTGTCACCACAGCCATGTGGATGGGCGATGCGCTGGTAATGATTCCGGCCTACCTGATTCCCGCCATTACCGCCTGGCTGGTAAAAAGCCCACGCCTGAAAACCATCATCCTGATCAATGTCCTGGGCGGCTGGCTGCTGATTCCCTGGATCATCGCCATGGGCATGGCCATCAAGCGTGACGACTTGCGCACCCAGGACTGACGCCGCCGTGCACGCAGCTTGATGACGGCGGCAGCCTTCCCGTAAGCTGCCGCCATGTCTGCACACACCTCCCCCTCTCGTCTGGCAGCCTTGCTCGCCCCGTTCTTGCACGACCGGCTGCTGCATGTGCTGCTATTGCTGATGCTGCTGCTATGGCTGCCACAGCCCACGGCAGCCAGCCAGTTTGTCCACTGGATAGACTGGCCCACCATCACCACCCTGTCCGGCCTGCTGTTGCTGACCAAGGGCGTGGAAGCAAGCGGTTATCTGAGTCATCTGGGCCGCCTCATCATCAACCGGCTGGCGCGGGAAAGATCGCTGGCGCTGTTTCTGGTGGGCATGTCCGCCCTGCTGTCCACCGTGCTCACCAATGATGTGGCGCTGTTCATCGTGGTGCCGCTCACCCTCAGCCTGCGTGGCATTGCCGGGCTGCCCATTGGCCGGCTGGTGATATTCGAAGCGCTGGCAGTGAATGCCGGCTCGCTGCTCACGCCGATCGGCAATCCGCAGAACATCTTGCTGTGGCAGCTGTCCGGCCAGTCCTTTACTACGTTTACCTGGCAAATGGCCCCGCTGGCACTGGGCAGCATGGTGCTGCTGCTACTGGCCACGGCACTGGCGTTTCCCGGTCAGCGCATTCATGCCGAACTGCACGATGACGCCAGCGGCTATCAGCCCGGTCTGTTGTGGAGCTGCGCCTTGTTGTACATCGGCTTTATCGTGGCGCTGGAATCCGGCCATGCCCTGTGGGGTTTGGCTGCGGTGCTGGCCGGCATTGCCCTGTTGCGCCCGGCCCTGCTGCTGGCGGTGGACTGGAGCCTGATTGCCGTGTTCATGCTGATGTTTGTCGACATCCGCCTGCTGACCCAGCTGCCGCTGGTGCGCCACTGGACCGATGCCGTAGCCGGGCTGAGTAGCGGCGGCCTGTACCTGACCGCCCTGCTGGGTTCGCAGCTGATCAGCAATGTGCCGGCCACCATCCTGCTGGTGAAATACAGCAGCGCCTACAAGGTGCTGGCCTATGCGGTGAATGCCGGTGGCTTTGGCTGTGTGCTGGGCTCGCTGGCCAACCTGATCGCCCTGCGCATGGCGGGCGAGCGCGGCATCTGGCTGCGTTTTCATCTGTATTCCCTGCCCGCGCTGCTGCTGGCAGGCGTGCTGGGCTACTGCCTGCTCTGACATCCCTTCCCGCCATTCCTCGCAAAAAAGCCCGGTCACCGTGACGGTGCCGGGCCAAGCTCCTGATGACTTGCCGTGCTTACAAAGAGGGCAGCAAGCCAGCCGCCACAAAGCGGTTGTAACTGCCGCTGGCTACCAGCGTGGCGGCCTTTTCGATATCCGGCGCGAAGTAGCGGTCCTTGTCGTAGAAGCTCACTTGTTCGCGCAGCTCGGCCTTGGCTTCTTCCAGCTTGGCGCTGGCCTTGTGCGGGGCGCGGAAGTCCACACCCTGGCAGGCAGCCAGCAGCTCCACGGCCAGAATGCCGGCGGTGTTACCGGCCATGTCGCGCAGACGGCGACCGGCAAAGGTGGCCATCGACACATGGTCTTCCTGATTGGCCGAGGTGGGCAGGCTGTCCACCGAAGCCGGGTGCGCCAGCGATTTGTTTTCCGAGGCCAGTGCCGCACCGGTGACCTGGGCAATCATGAAGCCGGAGTTCACCCCGCCATTGTTGACCAGGAAGGGCGGCAGCTTGGACAGGTTGCTGTCGATCAACAGTGCCATGCGGCGCTCGGACAGCGAGCCGATTTCGGCAATGGCCAGGGCCAGGTTGTCGGCGGCAAAGGCCACCGGCTCGGCGTGGAAGTTGCCGCCGGACAGGATGTCGTTGTCGTCGGCAAACACCAGCGGGTTGTCCGATACCGAGTTGGCTTCCACTTCCAGCACGCTGGCGGAGTGACGGATCTGCGTCAGGCAGGCACCCATCACCTGCGGCTGGCAGCGCAGGCTGTACGGGTCCTGCACCTTGCCGCAGTTTTCGTGCGAGTGTTCGATTTCGCTGTGTTCCAGCAGGGCGCGGTAGGCGCTGGCGGCGTCGATCTGGCCGGCATGGCCGCGCACGGCGTGGATGCGCGCATCAAACGGGGTGCGGCTGCCCTGCGCGGCTTCCACCGACATGGAGCCCGCCACCACGGCGGAGGCAAACAGGTCTTCCGCGGCAAACAGGCCTTCCAGTGCAAAGGCGGTGGAGGCCTGCGTGCCGTTGAGCAGGGCCAGGCCTTCTTTCGGGGCCAGGGTGATGGGTTCCAGACCAGCCGCCTGCATGGCTTCACGGCCATGTACGCGCTGGCCGTTGACGAAGGCTTCGCCCTCGCCGATCAGCACCGCGCTCATGTGCGATAGCGGGGCCAGGTCGCCGGACGCGCCCACCGAACCCTTTTGCGGAATCACCGGGTAGATGCCGTGGTTGAACAGCGTCACCAGCGCCTCGATCACCTGACGGCGGATGCCGGAGAAACCACGCGCCAACGAGTTGATTTTCAGTGCCATTACCAGACGCACGGTGGAATCATCCATCGGCGCGCCGATACCGGCAGCGTGCGACAGCACGATGGAGCGTTGCAGCAGTTCCAGCTCTTCCGGGGCGATGCGGGTATTGGCCAGCAGACCAAAACCGGTGTTGATGCCGTAGGCGGTGCGGCCTTCGGACAGCACGCGCGCCACGGTGGCGGCGGAGGCATCGATGCCGGCGTGGCAGGATGCGTCCAGTTGCAGCTTGAGGCCGGTTTCACGTGAAACGCGGCGCAGGTCGGCCAGCGTCAGTTGGCCCGGTACGATATTGAGAATGCTCATGGTTTCAGTCTCTATTGATTGTCAGCTGGCCTCACGCCCGCAGGCTGGACCGGATATGTTCTTGTTGTAGCGCATGCCCTGCCAAAGCAGGCAGGGCGACTGCATCAGTACTTATTTCAGCATCGGCAGGTCCAGGCCCTGCTCACGTGCGCAGTTCTTGGCAATGTCGTAACCGGCATCGGCATGACGCATCACGCCGGTACCCGGATCGTTACGCAGTACACGGCCCACGCGCTTGGCCGCTTCGTCCGTGCCATCACACACGATCACCACGCCGGAGTGCTGGGAGAAGCCCATGCCCACGCCACCACCGTGGTGCAAGGACACCCAGGTAGCGCCGCCAGCGGTATTCAGCAGGGCGTTGAGCAGCGGCCAGTCGGACACGGCATCCGAACCATCCAGCATGGATTCGGTTTCGCGGTTGGGCGAAGCCACCGAGCCGGAGTCCAGATGGTCGCGGCCGATCACGATCGGCGCCTTGAGTTCGCCATTCTTCACCATTTCGTTGAAAGCTGCACCCAGACGGGCACGGTCTTTCAGGCCCACCCAGCAGATACGTGCCGGCAAGCCCTGGAAGCTGATGCGCTCACGCGCCATGTCCAGCCAGTTGTGCAGGTGCGGGTCATCCGGAATCAGTTCCTTCACCTTGGCGTCGGTCTTGTAGATGTCTTCCGGGTCGCCGGACAGCGCCACCCAGCGGAAGGGGCCGATGCCTTCGCAGAACAGCGGGCGCACATAGGCCGGGACAAAGCCGGGGAAGTCGAAGGCATTCTCTACGCCCTCTTCCAGCGCCATCTGGCGGATGTTGTTACCGTAGTCCAGCGTGGCGGCACCGCGCTGTTGCAGGGTCAGCATGGCGCGCACCTGCACGGCCATGGACTTCTTGGCGGCAGCGGTGATTTCAGCGGCATCGGTCTTTTGCTTGGCGCGCCATTGTTCCACCGTCCAGCCTTGCGGCAGATAGCCGTGTACCGGGTCGTGAGCGGAGGTCTGGTCGGTCACCACATCCGGGGTGATGCCACGGTTCACCAGCTCGGTGAACACATCGGCGGCATTGCCCAGCAGGCCGACGGACACTGCCTTGCCGCTTTGCTTGGCGTCTTCGATGATGGCCAGCGCTTCGTCCAGCGTGGTGGCCTTGCGGTCCACGTAACGGGTTTTCAGGCGGAAATCGATACGGGTTTCATCACATTCCACGGCGATCATACTGAAGCCGGCCATGGTGGCGGCCAGCGGCTGCGCGCCACCCATGCCACCCAGACCACCGGTCAGGATCCAGCGGCCTTGCGGCTTGCCGTCGAAGTGCTGGTTGGCCACGGCAAAGAAGGTTTCGTAAGTCCCCTGCACGATGCCTTGCGAGCCGATGTAGATCCAGGAGCCGGCGGTCATCTGGCCGTACATCATCAGGCCCTTCTTATCCAGCTCGTTGAAGTGTTCCCAGTTGGCCCAGTGCGGTACCAGGTTGGAGTTGGCAATCAGCACGCGTGGCGCGTCGGCATGGGTGTTGAACACGCCCACCGGCTTGCCGGACTGGATCAGCAGGGTCTGGTCGTCCTCCAGACGCTTGAGCACGTCCAGGATGGTGTCGAAGCATTCCCAGTTACGGGCTGCGCGGCCAATGCCGCCGTATACCACCAGGCTTTGTGGGTGCTCGGCCACTTCCGGGTCCAGATTGTTCTGGATCATGCGGTAAACGGCTTCGGTCAGCCAGCTTTTGCAGGAAAGCTCGGTACCGCGCGGGGCGCGGATGACGCGAGTCGGGTCGAAACGGCTGTCTTGTTGTGCTGCGCTCATTGCTGTCTCCTAGGTACTGCCATGTTGTCGGGCAACTGCCCTGAATTCCTTACCGAGAACCGATAACAAAACCCCCGCTCCAGCGTTGCGCCGCCTTGCCGTACGCCATGTACTGTCTGCGGCGGCGCGCCTTGGCCCGGGTTCTCTACGCGGTTTTGTCAGCGGTTCTTACTGCGAGGCCAGATGACGGGTAATACTCCACGCCAGCCGGGCCGCCGTCTTCGCGCCGTGGCTGTCGATATCGAATTGCGGGTTCAGCTCCACCAGATCGGCCCCGGCCAGCTTGCCGCTGGCGGCAATGGCGGTGACCAGTGCTTCCACCACCGGCAGCTCCACTCCCATGGCGGCAGGGGCCGACACGGCAGGCATAACGCTGGCGGGCAGCACATCCAGATCGATGGTGAGATAGACCATGTCCACCTGGTCGATGAAGTCCTGCACCGTACGCTGCGCATTGGCGAAGCCCGCCTGGTTCAGCGCGCTGTCCAGCAGCCACTGCACGCCCAGCTGCCCGGCACGGGCAAACAGCGCCTGGGTGTTGGATGGCTCGGCCACGCCCAGACACAGGTAATGGAAGGGACGGCCAGTACTGGCACAGTCGGCGGCAATCTGCGCGAACGGCGTGCCGGAAGTGGCCTCGGCTGCCTCGCGGATGTCGAAGTGGGCGTCGAAATTGATGATGCCGATTGCCTTGTCCGGATGCGCTGCGGCCAGCCCGCGCCAGGTGCCGTAGGCGGTTTCGTGGCCACCACCCAGCACCAGCGGAAAGTGCCCGGCACGCGCCAGTTGCTCCACCGCCGCAGCCAGCCGCAGGTGGGCGGCGTCGAGATCGCCATCGTTACAGGCCACGTCGCCCATATCGCACAGCGGATAGGCCTGATGCCAGGCCAGATTGGCCAGCGCCTTGCGGATGACAGCGGGAGCTGCCGCCGCGCCGACACGGCCCTGATTGCGCCGCACGCCTTCGTCGCAGGCAAAACCGGCAATGCCGATGCCTGCCGGCAGGCCGGGTGCAAACGGCGTGGCCAGCTGATGCCAGCGGCGCGCCAGCTCGCCTTCACCGGCGTCCACGCGGCCGGTCCACAGCTTCATGTCTGGAGTCATTGTGTTGTTTCCTTGCCCGGACGCTGGCCACGGAATACCCGTTCGGCCAGCGGGTTGACGCCGAGTCCGTAGACGATTTCGGCAGGGTGTTCGATATCCCACAGCAGCAGGTCGGCGACATGGTCCAGCGCCAGCTTGCCGTGGCTGTGGCCACGGCCCAGCGCCTGCGCCGCATGGCGGGTGGTGCCGGCCAGCGCTTCTTCCGGCGACAGGCCGAACAGCACGCAGGCCTGGTTCATCGCCAGCCGGATGGAGGCAAACGGGCTGGTGCCGGGGTTCAGATCGGTGGACACCGCCATCGGCACACCGGCCGCGCGCAGCAGTTCGACTGGCGGCTTTTGTGTTTCGCGCAGGAAGTAAAATGCGCCTGGCAGCAGCACTGCCACCGTGCCGGCCACGCGCATGGCTTGCACACCGGCCTCGTCCAGATACTCGATATGGTCGGCCGACAGGCCGCCAAATTCGGCTACCAGCGCCGCACCCTGCAGATTGGACAGCTGCTCGACATGGCCCTTCACCCGCAGGCCGTGCCGTTGCGCGGCTTCGAACACGCGGCGGGTTTGCGCCGGGGAAAAACCCACGCTTTCGCAAAACACATCCACCGCTTCGGCCAGGCCTTGTTCTGCCACGGTGGGCAGAATGTCTTGGCAGACGTGCTGGATATAGCCATCGGCGTCACCGGCAAATTCCGGCGGCAGCGCATGGACGGACAGCAAGGTGGGGGCAATCTCCACCGGCTGGCTGTCACCCAGTTGGCGAGCTACCCGCAGTTGCTTGATTTCGTCTTCAAGGTTCAGGCCATAGCCGGACTTGGACTCCAGCGTGGTGACGCCCTCGGCCATCAGCGCCTGCAAGCGCGGCAGGCTGGTGGCGGCCAATTGTGCTTCGCTCAGCGCCCGGGTGGCGCGCACGGTGGAGACAATGCCACCGCCTTGCGCGGCAATCTGCTGATACGGCACGCCCAGCAAGCGCTGTTCCCATTCCGCCGCCCGGTTGCCGCCGTACACCAGATGGGTGTGGCAATCGATAAAGCCGGGGGTGATCCAGCGGCCAGCCACATCGATAACCTCGCCATCGAAACTGGCTGGGTTCAGCTGACCTTGCGGCAGGATGGCGGCAATACGGCCATGCTCCACCACCAGCACGTGGTCGTGCAGCGCGCCGTAGGGCGCGGGGTGCTGCGTATCCATGGTGGCCAGCCGGGCATTGAGCCACAGGCTGCGGGTGCGGTTGATAGGCTTGCTCATGTCTGCTCCTGATTTGTATATACAAATAAACCCTGCATTGATGCTTGTCAACCACGACTCAACATTGCATACAATATGTATTTGCACAAAAGTCTTTATTTATCAAATATTTGCGCAAATAAAAAAGGGAGCCAATGGCTCCCTTTGTGCATCAAAAATCCAACAGTATTTGTATAGTCAATTGTCTGTTGGCGACTTTCAGCTATCCACCCAGTTCACCCAGCCGTACTGCCAGGTCAGCAATACGATGATGCCGAACACGATGCGATACCAGGCAAACACCATGAAACTGTGGCTGGAAATGAAGCGCAGCAGCCAGCGCACGCAGAAGAAGGCCGAGACAAAGGAAAACAGCAGGCCCACCGCCCAGATGCCCAGATCGTCCGCCGCCAGCAGCGCGCGGTCCTTATACAGCGAGTACAGCGAGGCGATGATCAGGGTGGGAATGGCCAGGAAAAAGGAAAACTCGGTGGCCGCCTTGCGCGACAGGCCAAACAGCATGCCGCCGATGATGGTGGCACCGGAACGCGAAGTCCCCGGCACCAGCGCAAAGGCCTGGGCGCAACCCACCTTGAGCGCATCCAGCGGGCTCATTTCCTCAACCGTCTGCACCCGGATGCTGTGCTGGCGACGCTCGGCCCACATGATGACCAGCGCACCGATGATGAACATGCTGGCCACCACCGGGGCGTTGAACAGATGGGCCTTGATGGCCTTGCTGAACAGAAAGCCCAGCGCGGCTGCCGGGCAGAAGGCAATGGCCAGGTTGAGAATGAAGCGGCGGGCAGCGGCATCGTGTGTGGCTCCGCCCAGCACAGTAGCGATACGGGCACGGTATTCCCAGATCACCGCCAGGATGGCACCGGACTGGATGACGATTTCAAACAGCTTGCCGCGTTCATCGTTGAACTTGAGCAGCTCCCCGGCCAGGATCAGGTGACCGGTGGACGAGATGGGCAAAAATTCGGTCAGCCCCTCGACAATGCCGAGAATGGCTGCCTTGAGCAAAAGCAGTGTGTCCATGATGTTGTTGACTGTATGGGCGGGTTGGTAAAAATGACATTGAAATTCTGCGACAGCATAGCCGACATGGATGACAGAATCACGGCAAACTGCGGCTTTTTCATCCAGAATCAAGAAGCTGCTGGCCAGCACGCATGAAAACGGCGGTCGGTTAACACCGCCGCCGCACATGCCTGCCCCCTCCCCAAGCTTGACTGACCCGCACCAGGCAGGCCTTGATCAAGCAAGGCTGATAAAACACGCAGAACAGTAAACCCCGGTATTGCAGGACAGGGTTTGTCAGTCACTGCTGTTATTTCTTGACCCGGCTTTGCGAGCGCAGCTTGTAACGGCCACCCGGATGCACCAGCCGGGCAAAGGTCACCAGATTCTTGTACGACCAGGTACGACGCAGCACCAGCAGGCATGGTTCCCCGGCAGCAATATCCAGCATGGCCAGCTCGCGCGCATCCGGCAAAATGGCCTCCACGCTGTGCTCGATATCGGTCAGCGGGCAGGTTTCCATCAGGTATTCATTGGGCGTGCGGCGGGTGAAGTCCTGCAGGATGTAGTCCGGTGCCCAGGCCGGGTTCACATAGCGGTCTTCCAGTTGAATGGGCAAGCCGTCTTCACGGTGTACCAGGATGGAGTGATAGATGGGCGTACCCACCTTCACCCCCAGTTGCAGGGCAATCTCCTCGCCGGCGGCGATGGTTTCCAGCTGATGCACGTCGGCACTGTGGGTATGGCCGCGCGCTTCCACCTCGGCGGCGATATTGTTGATGTCCAGCAGCGGCGATTCGGCCTTGCGCTCGGCCACATAAGTACCGTCACCAGCAAAGCGCAACAGGATGCCGGCTTCGGCCAGATCACGCACCGCCTTGTTCACTGTCATACGCGACACGGAAAACTGGCTGGCCAGCTCCAGTTCCGGCGGGATCTTGTTGCCCGGCAGGAATTCCTTCTTGCGAATGCCTTCCAGAATGTATTCCTTGATACGCAGATAGCGCGGTTGAGCTGTGGCAGGCACCTTGTATTCCATGAAAGCAGAGTGATGAATGAATGCATTCTAGACCGGCCAGCCATGCAGATGGCTGATCCAGCGCAGAATACTGTGTGCCAGCATGCCCGCATCGGACCGCGCTGACCAGCCTGTGGATCAAAACTGTGCCGCCACAGGCAGAAGACAGGCCGGCATTGGGTTATGATCTGCCCATTTCCCTGCAAGCGAGACGCCCAATGGCCATCACCCTGCCAGCTGCGGCCCAACTGATCACACTGGGCAATGATCTTACCCTGCTGCAGCTGGACAGCGGCAGCTTCTCCGCCACCTTGTCCCTGCTGGGTGGCCAGTTGCTATCCTTTCAGCCCTACGGCCAGCAAGCTTGGCTGTACATGTCGCCGCAAGCCGTGCTACAGCCAGGCAAGGCCATCCGTGGAGGTGTGCCGGTGTGCTGGCCATGGTTTGGCCCGCATCCAAGCGACAGCAGTGCCCCGGCTCACGGCGTGGCGCGCCAGCAGCCGTGGCAATTGCTGGCGGTGGAACAGGATGGCGATGCGTTTCACGTGAAACTGCAAGGCCCGCACTGGCAAGGGCTGGACATAGAGCTGGAATACGCCTTGTCCGACCACATTGCCATGCAGCTGCATACCCATAACAACAGTACGCAAGCACACACGGTGAGCGCGGCATTGCACAGTTATCTGGCCGTCAGCGATAGCCGCACCATCAGTCTGGGCGGGCTGGAGGAGGCCGTGTTCGAGGACAAGGTAGCCTGCCGCTACAGCCGCATGCCGGCACAGCCGCTGCAATTGCAAGGCGAGTTTGATGCCATTGTCTACAGCGAAGCTGATGTGGTACTGAGCGACCCGGCTTGGCAGCGCCGCCTGCGCGTCAGCCGTGAAGGCTCGGCCAGCGTGGTGTTGTGGAACCCCTGGCAGGGCAAGGCAGCCCGCCTTGCCGATCTGCCGGATGAGGGCTGGCATGACTTTATCTGCATCGAGGCCGCCAATGCCGGTGAAGATAGCCGCCTGCTACAAGCCGGCGACAGCCATACCCTGAGTTGCCGGATACAGGCAGACTGAAACCGCCTGGCCCCACCCATCCCGATGGACAGGGTATACTGCCAGGCATCCCGCCATACATGGCGTCGTAGTGGATAGATAGTCAATGGCAAGACAGAACACGATTTCCAGTTATCTCCCCGTCACCTTCCCCAATGGCAACCGGGTGCGTCGCTTCGGCAAGCACTGTCCGCATTGCCATGCCATGGTGGGGTGTGAACACATGTCCGGCCTGGCCAGCCTGCAGCAGGACAAGCTGTTTCTGGCAGCCCAGGGCAGCTGCCCGGCCTGCCATCACCGTTTTTCCGTTGCCTGCGTCATTACCGACGACAAGCGGGTGCACCGGGTAATGCTGCCTCTATGGGTGTACCGCCTGTGGCTGCAGATGGCCACCCGCAACACGCCGCAACTGCCATCACGGGAAAACTGGTCGGTGGAGCAAGAGGAAGCTGATCCGGCACCGGTGGGTTTCATCGTCAATGATGTAGCCAGCGTGACCTGCTCGGATGAAATCCTTGGGCGTTTTCATGAACAGACCATTAGTGCCTGGGTTGAATACGAGGGACGTCGCTTCCTGTTTGAGCGTGCGGCACCGCCTGGGCAGTTTGCACTGACCGAGCAGGAGCTGCTGCTGGCCGGCACCCTGATTTACCGGCAGCAGGAAATTGCCACCACGGCTTGAAATGGCCGGTACGTGGATGCCAGACACCAGCCCGGCCTAGCCGGGCTTTTTGTTGGCCGCGTTTACCAGCCAAGTCATACCGGGATCGCAATGCCTACGTTTTAACAGCCGGTTGTCCGCTGCGCGGTGATGTTTACATGGCGGTGCTGCCCGCCGTGCAGGCAGGGGAGCTGCGTCGCCAGCTCCCCTGCACCCCTAGGCGACCCCGGGTTGCGCGTATTTCCGCCGTATCCGCGCCGGGCAAGGCGCCGCCGAACTCGCCATTCGCTAACGTCGAATGGCTCAAACATGCGGCGCCTTAAAACCTTGCCCAACGCAGCTCCGACGGCGCGCGCCACGGGGAATGTCATGCATCGTCCGCGTGATGGCGACCACTCTTGTCGCTGCCCCGACATGTAAAAATCACCGCGAAGCGGTTCGATATATTGCCAAACACGGTGGGAATGGCGCTACCGACCAAGCTCTAGATACAGTAATCCCCCCACACCGCCTGCACGGCCGCCACCGCGGCCAGCGCAGCGGTTTCGGTACGCAAGATGCGCGGCCCCAGTTTCAGTGGTGTCCAACCTGCATCCAGCGCAGCGCCTTCCTCTCTGGCGGAATAGCCACCTTCCGGCCCGGCCATCAGCCAGGCCCGCTTGGGTGCGCTGGCAATGTCAGCCAGCTTCTGCGTCCCCAACGGCGACAGGATCAGGCGCGCCTCGGCCTGTTGCTGCTGCTGCAGCCACTCGGTCAGGCTGAGAATGGGCAAGACCTGCGGCAGGGTATTACGGCCGCACTGCTCGCAAGCCGACTGTACGATTTCCTGCCAGCGCTGCACCCGCTTGTCAGCCCGATCGCCCGACAGCTTCACCACCGAACGCTCGGCAGCAATGGGCTGAAACAGCGATACCCCCATTTCCACCCCTTTTTGCAGGGTGAATTCCATGCGGTCGCCACTGGAAATGGCCTGTGCCAGGCCCAGCCAGATAGGCGATTCGCGGCTGATGTCGTCAAAACGGGTGATTTCACAGCTGGCATCGCGCTTTTGCAGCGACAGCAAGGTGGCCTGATACTCGCCGCCCTGGCCGTTGAACAGGGTAAGGCTGTCACCTTCCTTCAGGCGCAGTACCTGGATATGACGGACAACTGTATCGGGCAGCGACAGGGTTTGACCTGTCGCAAGCGCTGTTTCGATAAAAAACCTTGGCATGGCGTATTGAAAGTCCGTGGTGATAACGGTATTTTGCTTTGTTTGCTGCAGTTGCAACAACCCGTCTTTGGCAAGTGGCTATTCTGACAGCTAAATGTCAGCCACACCTCCCCTCCCAAGCAGCTTCCCCGCGCATCCGGCATGGCGTGGTGGCCTGTTGGCCCAGGCAGGGAAAAAATTGTGGCTATTCTTTACGCAGACAGACAGCACTTCCATTCCCGTCGATACGCCATCGCGGCTGATCACAGCAGGACCCAGGAGAACACAATGCAGGTGGTTGAACAGGTGATGCAAGTTGTCCGTGACGTGGCCCGCCAGGAGGTGATGCCGCGCTTTCTGCGCGTGGGCAAAACGCGCAAGGACGACGGCTCGCTGTTTACCGAAGCCGACATGGCCTGCCAGCAGGCACTGGGCGAGATGCTGCCCAAGGTGTTGCCCCATCCGGTACTGGGCGAGGAAATGACGCGCGAAGAGCAGGATGCGCTGTGGCAGGACAATCCGGACGGCCTGTGGGTGGTGGACCCGATCGACGGCACCACCAACTTCGTCAACGGCCTGCCCTACTTCGCCATTTCCGTGGCGCTGATGGTGCAAGGCGTCAGCCAGCTGGGGGTAATTTACAACCCGGTTTCCGACGAAATGTTCTATGCCCGCCGTGGCGAGGGTGCCTGGCTTAATGGCCGCCGCCTGCCGCTGAAAACCACCCGCAACAGCATGGGCGATGCCATTGCCGCCGTCGAGGTGAAATACCTGCGCTCCGGCAAGCTGGCCGCCCGCATGAGCAGCGTGGCACCGTTCGGCAGCCAGCGCAGCATGGGTTCCAGCACGCTGGACTGGTGCTTTCTGGCCGCCGGCCGTTACGACCTTTATCTGCACGGTGGCCAGCGCCTGTGGGACTACGCCGCCGGTGCGGTGATCCTGGAGGAAGCCGGTGGCCGCCTGGCCAGTCTGAATACCGACGACTACTGGAGTGATACGGTGTGGAAGCGCTCGGTGATTGCCGCCATCGACCCGGAACTGTACTGCCAATGGCACCGCTGGGTGCGCGCCAATCAGTAAACAGCGCCAACGCAGCAAACAGAACGGCCCTCAAGGGGCCGTTTTTCATGCAAAGGTAACGCGCAGGAATCAGTAGTTTTCCGGGCAGAAATGCCGTTCCACCAGCTCGATCAGGATATGCAGCACCTTGATGTGCAGCTCCTGCACACGGTCGGCATACTGGCCGCCCGGGGTGTTGACATAAACGTCGGCCAGCGGTTCCAGCCGGGTGGCGGCACGGCCGGTGAGGATGATCACCTTCATGCCCAGTTCGCGCGCCACCGTGGCGGCGTTGACAATGGTCTGGCTATTGCCGCTGGTGCTGATGCCGATCAGCACATCGCCGGCCCGGCCATGGCTTTCCAGATAACGCGAAAACACGTGTTCGTAGCCAAAGTCGTTGGCCACGCAGCTCATGTGGCTGGGGTCAGAAATGGCAATGGCCGCCATGCCGCGCCGGTTGTTGCGGTAACGGCCGGTCAGCTCTTCGGCAAAGTGCATGGCATCGCACATGGAGCCGCCATTGCCGCAGGAAAAGATGCGGCCACCGGCGGCCAGGCTGGCAATCAGTTGCTGCGCAGCGGCCTCGATGCTGGCCAGCGCCTCTGGATTGGCCAGCAGATTGTTCAGTGCAGTTTGCGCTTCAGTCAGGCTGGACTGGATATGGGAAATCATCAGCGATCCGTCTTGCATGCGGGCAACGGCACACTGCCATTGCCACCGGGAAACAGGGCTGGCACAACTGCCAGCCCCGATATCATACCCCGAGCCCGTCTGCCTCAGGAAATGGCGGACGGGTAAATTTCAGCGAAGCACGATCAGCGCGGTGCCAGCACAGCTGACAAAGGCCCCCAGCCAGGCCACCAGCGGCGGCGGCTGCTTTTGCACCAGCCACAGCATGGGCAGGATCAGCACCGGGCTAAGCGCGGAGAGCATGCCCACCGTAGCCACATTGGCATGCTGCAGCGCCAGCATGATCAGCGTCATGCCCAGGCCCAATGCCACCACCCCGTTCAGGGCGGTCTGGCCCAGGATGCGCGGGGAAAAATCACCGCGACTCCTGGCCAGCGGCAGGCCGGCATACAGCAGCAAATAATGCACGACACAGGCCACGCCCATGCGGATAGCCGAGGCGGTTACCGGTTCCAGTCCACCAGCGATAGCCGGTTTGGCAAAGAAGGTTCCCAGCGCCTGACATAGCGCCGCCGCCATGCCCAGCATCACCCCGGCCTTCAAATGCGCCGGATGCTCCCAGGCCTTGCCTTGCTGCTTGCCCCGGCCAAACGCCACCGCCAGCATCACACCGCCAAACACCATGCAGCTGCCGAAGAAGGCAGGCAGGCTGAGCTTTTCCTGCAGAAACAGCATACCCAGCAGCACGGAAAATACCGAGTGCGTGGCAAACAACAGGCCGGAACGCCGCGGCCCCAGCCGGTTCATCGCGGAAAAATACAGGGTGTCACCCAAGAAGATGCCGGTCAGGCCGGACAGCAAGGCCGGTACCACATTGGCCGTTTGCATGCTGTGCCAGCCGCCCGTTGCCAGGCTGATGCTACCCAGCAGCAGTGTCATCAGGCTCAAGCGCAGGCGGGTAAAGGTAAACGGGCCGAAATGGCGCGAGGGGCCGGCACCGAGGATGCCGCCCCAGGCCCAGCAGGCTGCCGCGCCAACGGCGGCAAGGTCGTACCACATGACAATCCAGTCAGTCTCCGGCGCTGAGCCGGACAGGTGTTGAGAAAAGCGCCAGCTTACCTGTCAGCTGGCCATTCCGGCCAGTGCGGCAGATGGTCCACCTCCAGCCAGTGGCGGGCGTGGCTGGTCCAGATATGCTGGCTGGCCTGCTGCGCTGGCGTATCGTCCAGCGTGGCCACGCGCAGGATCACATAGGGGCTGCCCTCGCGCTCGGCCAGCAGATGGCTGCCGCACTGGCGGCAGAAATGGCGCAGCTTGCCGGGCGAAGACGGGAAGCTGCCCAGTTGCTCGGTCCCGCGTAGCCAGCGAAAATTCTGACGCAATACCCCGGCAGTAGGCACGTGGCTGGCGGCATGGGCTTTCTGGCAAGTGTGGCAATGACAATGGCTGATGGGCAGATCCAGCTGCGCCACCTCATAGGCCACCGCCCCGCACAGGCAGCTGCCTAACATGACGCACCGTCCAGCAAGGTGATTTCCACCCGCTCCTTGCCCTTGCCGATATTCTTGCGCTTGAGCGCAATGCGCCCCACCTCGCCGGTACGACGCAGGTGCGTGCCGCCACAAGGTACCCGGCAATAGCCCGGCACTTCCCAGTAGCGACGCTCGGCTTCCATGTCGGAGAAGGCGCTGACAATCTCGCTGTCAGCATCAATCAGGCCCTGCACCTTGGCGCTGATGGCGGGCAGATGCGGGGTGATGGGTTCCGCCAGGGCAAAGTCGATGCGTGCCTTGTCCGCTGCGATGTGCGCGCCGATTTTTTCCACCCCGGCAAAGTCGCGGTAAATGGTTTCCAGCGTCAGTTCGGCGGCAAAGTGCAAGCGCATCAGCCGGTAGCGCCGTGGCCAGTCTATCTCCACCCTTACCGTGTCTCCGGCCGTCAGGCCATGTTCCGCCGGCAAGGTATAGGCGATGTCCAGCCCCTGTGTTTCCGCCTGCAGCACCGGCCTGCCGCCTATCGTCCCGGCATCGCTTTCCTGTCCGCCACTGAAGGCATAGAAGATGGTGTCCTGCAGCCACAGCTGCGCGCCCTCCACCCGCGCCACCGTGGTGGTCAGCGAGGTCTGGTAGGGATCAGTCCAGAACAGTTTGCCGGTCATAACAGGCGCGACAGGTAGTCGACCAGGCTCATCGGATAGCTGAAGGGCTGGCCCAGCAGCTGCTGGTACACATCGCGGTACTCGGCATGCTTGGGTTGCAATACCAGTGCCTGGGTCAGCGACTGCACGGCCGCACGCGAATCGCCCAGTTGCAGCTGGGACATGGCCAGAATGAACCAGGCTTCGTGAATACGGAAATTGAGTGATAGCGCCTGCCGTGCCAGCAAGGCAGCCTCGGCATAGCGCTCGGCCTGGAATGCCGCACCAAGCTGGCCAATGCTGTGCTCCAGCACCGGCAGATCGGCCTGCTTGCTCAGCACCAGGGTGTGACCATTACCGACATTGCTGTCGCTTTCCTCCTGCGCTTCCAGCAGCCAGCAGCCGCCCAGATCCTGCTGGTTGAACCAGTTGAGTGCGGCGAACAGGCCCTGCAGGGTAAAGATGTGATAGTGGGTGCGCCAGGGCTGCTCAGGTAGCAGGGATTGCGGCGTCACCCGTTGCCGGAATGCCTCGACATGCTCCTCCAGCCCGGTAACGGGCCGTACGCTGTCTTCCACCAGCGCGTCACGCTTGGGGACAATCATGAAGCTGACACCACCGGGGCGCAGCACCCGCCACCATTCCAGCCAGGCGCTGAAGATATCCGGCAGATGCTCCAGCACATGCGAGCTGGCAACATAGTCCAACTCATCATCGGCAAATGGCAGAGCGCTAGCCTCGGCAACCACATCCACCTGATCCACCCCGCGGCCATGCCGTTGTTGCTCTGCGGCATACACCTGGTAGTCGATCAGGTCGCGCTCATCCACATAGCGCACCCCATCGCATGGGGCCACGCTGATGCAGTCAGCCGGGGCCAGCGGATTATGTGCGCCGCGTCCCAGCTCGATTCCCTTGCCCTGCAGCCATTGCCGCGCCAGTTCCATCATTTTTGTCCTTGTGCAGCAGCAGGATGGCCGGCATTGGCGGCCAAGCGTTGATAAACCTGCTGGTCTAGTTTTTCCATCATGCGTTCCGGGTGCGCTAGCGGGGTAAAGCCGTATTGTGCATACAGGCCATGTGCATCCGCCGTGGCCAGCATCACACGCCGCAGGTTTTGCAGGCCAGGGTACGCCATGATGTGCGTCATCAGCGCTTTGCTGATACCGCGACCGCGCCAGTCGGGTAGCACAAAGACATCCGCCAGATAAGCAAAGGTGGCCTGGTCGGTAATCATGCGGGCAAAACCCACTTGCTGCCCGGCCACGTACACGCCAAAACACAGCGAACCATCCAGCGAGCGCTCGAAAATAGCACGTGGCAGACCCGCCGCCCAATAGGACTCGCCGCTGAGATAGGCATAGATCATGTCGCGATCCAGCCTGGCCGGATCACAATCAAATTCCAGTGGCAGCGCCATCGGCAGTCTCCTGCAAATGCTGCCGACGTGGGCAGCATGGTGATTACACAAATCGCTGACGCAAGAACAAAGGCCTTGGCTGGCCGATATTCCTGCGTGATGCTGGCAGTGTCAGCCGCTTGCTGTTCAGGGTCAACGGCTATTCACGAGCGGCAATGGCAAATACCGCCCGCATGCATGACGAAATCATCATATTTCTCCATGCAGATGTTGTGTCATCGGCCTGCTGCCGGGCGCAAAAAAGCCCGGCATGACCGGGCTGGGATGATTGGCAATCCTTGCTCACGCAGCCGCCGCACGCTTTTGTGCACGCATCTGCCATAACCCGGCCGCCGAATACAGCAGCAGGGCCAGCCAGATCAGACTGAAACCAGCCAGCTTGGCACTGTCGAACGGTTCGCCAAACAACAGCACGCCCAAGGCCAGCTGGATGGTGGGGCCGATGTACTGGATCAGCCCCACGGTGGCCAGCTTCAGACGGCGCGCACCGGCGGCAAACAGCAGCAGCGGAATGGCCGTCACTACCCCCGCCCCCACCAGCAACACATCGCTGCTGATGGCCTCATGCAGGAAAGCGCCCTGTCCCTGCCATGCAAACCAGCCCAGCGCCAGCAAGGCCAGCGGTGCCATCAAAAAGGTTTCCAGCGCCAGCCCTTCCAGCGAGGCCAGCGGGGCTTTCTTGCGCAGCAAGCCATACAGGCCGAAGGTGGCCGCCAGCGACAGCGCAATCAGCGGCAAGGCACCGGTACACCAGGTAATCCAGGCCACGCCAGCCGCTGCCAGCGCCACCGCCGTGCGCTGGATGGGGGTGAGCTTTTCCGCCAGGAACACACGCCCCAGCAACACATTGAACAGCGGGTTGATGAAATAACCCAGGCTGGCTTCCACCACATGGCCGGCATTCACCGCCCAGATGTAAATCAGCCAGTTCAGCGACAGCATCAGCGAAGACAGACCAAAAATGGCCAGCTTTTGCGGCTGGCGCACCGCCTCGCCCAGCCAGGCCCAGTTGTGCCGCACGGTGAGGATGCCGGCCACAAACAGGGCAGACCAGACAATGCGATGGCACAGGATCTGCAAGGCAGGAATATGGTGCAGCGGCTTCCAGTACAGCGGAAACAGGCCCCAGATGACAAAGGCGATAAAGGTGAACAGTACGCCACGGGAGGCATCCTGACGGGACAAGGCGGAAGACATGACAGGCTCGATACGGAGAAATTCAACCTGAGAGCTTAACCGCTTGAGGGCGGTGAAGATACCGTCACCGCCGTAACACCCTGTTCTGGATGGCAAACAATCGGTGGAGTCGTGCTGTCTGGTTCATGCTGCACTGGCACAATCGCCGCAGTTGGCAAACATGTGCGTCAACACCTTTGACGTTGACGTAAACGTAAGCTACATTCCGCCACATGGACCCTGTCTGCATGCCCGCGCGAAAACACGCCGCCCGGCATGATTCCGGCCTACAACATAGAGAAAGGCGCGTGTTTTCCCCTGCTGAAAACCCGCCACCGCCACAAGCGAGAACAAGCCGCAGGCCACCCCGGCCACCTTACCGGGCAGGACCTGAGCGGCAGGAGGAGAAACCATGTCGATCCGTCATGTTGATCTGGAAGAAAAATACACTGCCGCCACCGGCCAAGTGCTGATGACCGGCATCCAGGCGCTGGCGCGCCTGCCCATGCTGCAACAAGAGCTGGACCGCGCCGCCGGGCTGAACACCGCCGGCTATGTCACCGGCTACCGCGGCTCACCCTTGGGCAATGTCGACCAGACCATGCAAAAGGCCGAGTCCTATCTCAAGGCCCACAATGTGGTGTTTCACCCCGGCCTGAACGAAGACCTGGCCGCCACCGCCGTGTGGGGCACGCAGCAGGTCAACATGTTCGAGGGGGCCAAGTACGATGGCGTCTACGCCATGTGGTATGGCAAGGGCCCCGGCGTGGACCGTTCTGGCGACGTAATCAAGCACGGCAATGTGGCCGGCACCAGCGCCAAGGGCGGTGTGCTGCTGGTGGCCGGTGACGACCACGCGGCCAAGTCCTCCACCTTTCCGCACCAGTCCGACCACATCCTGGCCGCCAGCATGATTCCGGTGCTGTCGCCCTCCGGCGTGCAGGAGGTGATCGACTTCGGCCTGCACGGCTGGGCGATGAGCCGCTATTCCGGCTGCTGGGTATCGATCAAGGCCATTTCCGATACCATCGAAAGCTCGGCGGTGGTGGACATCTCCCCCGAACGCTTCAACTTTGTCATTCCGCAGGACTTCCCCATTCCGGAAGGCGGCCTGTCCATCCGCTGGCCAGACCCGCCGCTGGTGCAGGAAAAACGCGTGCTGCACCACCGCCTGTACGCCGCGCTGGCCTATGCCCGTGCCAACAAGCTCAATCACATCACGCTGGATTCGCCCAAACCACGGCTGGGCATCATTACCTGTGGCAAGAGCTATCTGGACGTGATGCAGGCACTGGACGACCTGGGCATCGACGAAAGCCTTGCCGCCGACATCGGCCTGCGCATCTTCAAGGTGGGCATGGTGTGGCCGCTGGAACCGGAAGGCGTGCGCCACTTTGCCGAAGGGCTGGATGAAATCCTGGTGGTGGAAGAAAAACGCCAGATCATCGAATACCAGCTCAAGGAACAGCTATACAACTGGCGTGACGACGTGCGCCCGCGCGTGGTGGGCAAGTTTGCCGAAAAGGGCGAATGGGCATTGCCGCATGGCGACTGGCTGCTACCGGCTGCCGGCGAGCTGACTCCGGCCATGATTGCCCGCGCTATTGCCAGCCGTCTGGCGCTGATCTTCGACAGCCCGGTGATTCACGACCGGCTGAAGTTCTACGACGAAAAAGAAGCCCAGCTGGTGAAACCGCGCGAATCCATTGCCCGCGTGCCGCATTACTGCTCCGGCTGTCCGCACAACACCAGCACCCGCGTGCCGGAAGGCAGCCGCGCCGTGGCCGGCATCGGCTGTCACTACATGGCGCACTGGATTGAAGGCGACAGCACCAAAACCTTCACCCAAATGGGTGGCGAGGGCATCACCTGGGTAGGTCAGGCACCGTTCACCAACACCAAGCACATTTTCACCAATCTGGGCGATGGCACTTACTTCCACTCCGGCTTGCTGGCCATCCGCGCCGCCGTGGCGGCCAAGGTCAACATCACCTACAAGCTGCTGTACAACGACGCGGTGGCCATGACCGGCGGCCAGCACGTGGACGGCTATCTGGACGTGCCGATGATTACCCGCCAGCTGGCAGCCGAAGGCGTGCAACGCATCGTGATCACCAGCGATGAGCCGGACAAGTATCAGGGCATGCAGGGACTGGCACCGGGCGTGGATGTGTTCCACCGCCGCGAACTGGACCGTCTGCAAAAAGAACTGCGTGAAACCGAAGGCACCACCGTGCTGATCCACGACCAGACCTGTGCCGCAGAAAAGCGCCGCCGCCGCAAACGCGGTGACTACCCGGACCCGGCCAAGCGCGCCTTCATCAACGAAAAAGTATGCGAAGGCTGTGGCGACTGCAGCAAGAAATCCGGCTGCCTGTCGGTGCTGCCGGTGGAAACGCCGCTGGGGCGCAAACGCAAGATCGACCAGTCCAGCTGCAACAAGGACTACTCCTGTGTGGAAGGATTCTGCCCCAGCTTTGTCACCGTGGAAGGCGGCACGCTGAAAAAACAGAGCAGTGCCAGCGCCACGCTGGAATCCATGCCCGCCCTGCCCGCGCCGCAGATTCCGGCCCTGCACGACCCGTTCAGCATCATGATTACCGGTGTGGGTGGTACCGGTGTGGTCACCATCGGCCAGGTACTGGGCATGGCCGCCTATCTGGACAACAAGGGCGTCACCGTGCTGGACATGGCCGGCCTGGCGCAAAAAGGCGGCTCGGTGTGGTCGCACGTGCGCATTGCCAACAGCCAGCAGCAACTGCACGCGGTGCGCATTGCCGCCGGCGATGCCAACCTGGTGCTGGGCTGCGACCTGGTGGTCACCGCCGCGGAAGAAGCGCTGGCCAAAATGCGCGAAGGCTTCAGCCACGCCATCGTCAACAGTTACGAATCCCCTACCAGCGCCTTCCTGAAGAACCCGGACGTACGCTTCCCCAGCCGTGCCATGAAAGATGCGGTGATCGAATCGGTGGGTGCCGGCCGCTTCTGGGAAGTCAATGCCACCCGCCTGGCCACCGCGCTGATGGGCGATGCCATTGCCAGCAATATGTTCATGCTGGGTTATGCCTGGCAGAAGGGTTTGGTGCCAGTCAGCGAAGAAGCGCTGATGGAGGCCATCCGCCTGAACGGTGCCGCAGTGAAATTCAACCAGCAGGCTTTTGTCTGGGGCCGCCACGCCGCCCATGACCCGGGCCGGGTGGAGGCACTGACCAGCCCGTCTTCGGTGGTGCAGTTTGTTCCACGTGAAACGCTGGACGGCGTGCTGCATCACCGCGCCAAGGAACTGCTGAACTACCAGAACCAGGCACTGGCCGAGCGTTACAAAGCGCTGGTGGGTAAGGTACAGGCTGCCGAGCAGGCCATCAACCCGGCCAGCACGGCGTTGGCACTGGCGGTGGCACGCGCCTACTTCCACGTGCTGGCCTACAAGGACGAGTACGAAGTGGCCCGCCTGTATACCGACGGCGACTTCCTGCGCGAGCTCTCAAGCCAGTTCGAGGGTGATTACCACTTGCGCTTCCATATCGGTGCCAGCTGGGTAACCGGTGGTGCGGCCAAGAAAATCGCTTTCGGCCCCTGGCTGTTCAAGGGCATGCAGTTGCTGGCCAAAATGCGCTTCCTGCGCGGCACTGCGCTCGACCCCTTTGGCTGGCAGGCCGACCGCAAACTGGAACGCCGGCTGATTGGTGAGTTCGAGCAACTAGTGACCACGCTGCTGGGTGGGCTGAGCCTGGACAACCTGGCCACGGCCAGCGAGCTGGTAAAGATTTATGAGGGGATTCGCGGCTTTGGCTACATCAAGGATGCGGCATACCGCCAGGCCGGTGACAAACAGAAAACCTTGCTGGAACAGTTTCGCCAGCAGGCGGGCAAGCGCAAGGTGGCTTAAGGGTTTGTGAGTGTTGTAGCAGTAAAGAGAGGGTGGTTCAGGCGCGGATGACAACATCCGCGCCCTTTTTTTGATCATAAAATCCCGGTTCTGGTGAAATGCTGCACTGTTTCAAGGCAGCCTGCTGAGGGCGAGAAACGCGTTGCGCCATCAGGACAGCATCAGGCTCAGGCGGCGCGCTTCATCCAGCGCCTGGTCCACACCATTGTATTCATCCTGCCATACCCAGATGCCGTGTACCGCATCCAGCGCCTCCACCAGCCACAGCCGGCCATTGCTGCCCAATGCCACCTGGCGGGCACGTACCGGACGGCGGTAGTTGAACATCACGATATCACTGGTTTTTTGCACAGCCGGGGTATGCTTGCGCGGGCTCGAAAAGAAAGGCATGGCGAAACCTCCTGTTGGGCGATATGCCACTGTTGATACAGCAAATGCCATGCCAGCTTTGTGCAAGGCAACATGAAAAGCCGTGGCAGCCGTCTGATCACAAGCTGCACAGATTTTGACGCCAGCTGGCGCGCGGCTTAGCATGGCCGCATCCCTCCACTGGAAGCGCCTGCATGGAAAACCGCAAACTCGCTGTTCTGATTGATGCCGACAACGCCCAGGCCAGCCTTACCGCCGAGTTACTGGCCGAAGTGGCCAAGTACGGTACGGCCATCGTCAAGCGCGCCTATGGCGACTGGACCACCACCCAGCTCAAGAGCTGGAAAGAGGTGCTGCACAAACATGCCATCCACCCCATCCAGCAGTTTGCCTACACCAGTGGCAAAAATTCCACTGACTCGGCCCTCATCATCGATGCCATGGACCTGTTGTACACCGGCAATTTCGATGGCTTCTGCCTGGTGTCTTCCGACAGCGACTTCACCCGGCTGGCCACCCGCTTGCGCGAAGGCGGACTGACCGTCATCGGCATCGGGGAAAAATCCAAGACCCCGCGTCCCTTCATTGCCGCCTGCGACAAGTTTGTGTTCACCGAAATCCTGCGCCCAGAAAAAGCGCCGGAAGCGGCTGTCACCAGCGAAAAACCCAAGACGCGCAGCAGCCGCCAGAACAAGAGCAAACCGGCAGTACAAAAGGAAATTCACCCGCTGCAGGCCATGTTCACCTCGGCCATCGATGCGGTGGCACGCGAAAGCGGCTGGGCCGAGCTGTCGGCCGTTGGCTCCTATATTGCCAAGAACGACCCCTCCTTCGACCCGCGTAATTACGGCCATTCGCGCCTGTCCCAGATGGTGAAAAAGCTGGATTTTCTCAGCGTGCAAGAGCAGCGCAACGGCTCCAAGCTGCACAGTGAAATCCGCCTGAAAGAAGCAGACAGCATCGATGCCCTGCCGGTGCCGGTGGCCACCAGCAAGCCGGTTTCCGCTCCCGTTGCAGAAGCGCCCGTAGCGCCAGCCGCTACCGCACCGCGCAAGAAACGCACTCCGCGTAAAAAGGCCGACATCCCGGCAGCCAAGGGCTGAACCATAACAGCATCCGGCGCGCCAAGACGCAGCGAAGACCCGATTGCAACAGGAGACAACATGCCGATACGTGATGCCAAGCTGGAAGACCTGGCTGTCATTCTGGATATCTACAACGAGGTGATCGCCACCTCCACCGCCATCTACAATGACGACCCGCTTAACCCGGGCGAGTTTGCCGTCTGGTTCCAGGACCGGCTGGCTGCCGGCTACCCGGTGCTGGTGGCCGAAGAAAACGGCGAAATTCTGGGCTTTTCCAGCTTTGGTGATTTCCGCCCACGTCCCGGTTTTCGCTTTACCGTGGAACACAGCGTACATCTGACACCGGCAGCGCGCGGCAAGGGCATAGGCAGCGCGCTGGTCAGCGCCCTGTTTCCGCGGGCGCAGGCGCTGGGCAAACACACCATGCTGGGCGCCGTTGATGCTGCCAATGAGGCCTCGATCCGCTTTCACCAAAAGCTGGGTTTCATCCAGGTGGGAGTGCTGCCACAGGTAGGCTTCAAGTTTGGCCGCTGGCTGGACCTGGTCTACATGCAGAAATTCATAGCCGGCCAGAGCGACGGCCCGATGTAAAGCACACAAGATATTGATGAAAAAGAAAAACGCCGCAGTTTCCTGCGGCGTTTTCTGTTCTGCTACTGCGCTGTTGAAACAGCGTCCGTTCTTGAAGTTCTCTATTCTCTTCCTCTGCACGACTTAGCGCACGACTGCAACAATATCCTTACTGAACACCTTTTCGCAATACTTGCATTTCATTTTGATGTCCTTGGCGTGCGCACGCACGGAGAAAAAGCTCTTCACCGGTTCGGCATGGGAAATGCAGTTGGAGTTGGGGCAGGCAAAAATGCCTTCAATGCTTTCCGGCAATTCCAGCTTGTGCTTCTTCACCACTTCGAAGTTGTCGATCACATTCACCGTGGCCTTGGGCGCAAACAGGGCCAGCTCGTTGGCCTGCTCTTCGGTCAGCGCCACGTTTTCCACCTTGATGATGTCCTTGGCCCCCATATGGCGCGAGGACAGGTTCAGGCCCACGGTGATGCGTTCGCCGGTTTCGGCCAGCTTGAACAGGCGCAGGATGTTGACGCCCTGCCCGGCCGGGATGTGATCGATAACGGTGCCTTGTTTCAGGGCTTCTACGGTACGGGTGTATTGCATGATGTTTCCTTCCCTGATTTAGACGGTTTCGTTCAGTACCAGCGACAGCAGCGCCTGACGGGCATACACACCATTCTTGGCCTGCTCGAAGTAATAGGCATGCGGGGTGGCATCCACATCCACGGTGATTTCATCCACGCGCGGCAGCGGGTGCATCACCTTCATATTGGTACGCGCGCTCTTGAGCATGTCGGCACGCAGCACGAACTGGCCCTGGATTTTCTTGAACTCGGCTTCATCAAAGCGCTCGCGCTGCACGCGGGTCATGTACATGATGTCCACCAGCGGAATCACATCGTCCAGGCTGTCCACCAGGGTGTATTCAATACCCTTTTCGTCCAGCTCTTCGCAAATGTAGTCCGGCATGGCCAGCTGTTCCGGCGCAACAAAGTAGAAACGCGCGCCAAACAGCGACAGTGCCTGGGTCAGCGAATGCACGGTGCGGCCGTACTTGAGGTCGCCGACAAAGGCAATGGTGAGGTTTTCCAGCGTGCCCTGGGTTTCACGGATGGTGAACAGGTCGAGCAGGGTTTGCGTGGGGTGCTGGTTGGAGCCGTCGCCACCGTTGATCACCGGTACGCTGGAGAACTCGCTGGCCAGTCGCGCCGCACCTTCCTTGGGGTGGCGCATCACCACCGCATCGGCATAGGAGCTGATGATCTTGATGGAGTCGGCCAGGGTTTCACCCTTCTTGGCACTGGTATTGCCACCGTCGGCAAAGCCGATGATGTCGCCACCCAGGCGCTGTACCGCAGTTTCGAACGACAGGCGGGTACGGGTGGACGGCTCAAAGAAACAGCTGCCCACCAGCTTGCCTTGCAACAGGTCGTGACGCGGATTGCGTTTGAGCTTGCCCGCCGTTTCAACCACGAGTTCAAGCTCCTCGCGTGAGAAATCCGGGATGGAAATGATATGTTTCCGATAGAGCGGGTTTGCCATGATAGGGGTCCTTGGTTCTGCGAATTCTGCGAATGTTGTTTTGCCCATAAAAAAAAAGCCCCTGAGCAATCAGGAGCTTTTTTTCTGGAATAGCCGGGGTTCGGGAACAGTCAGGCCTTGCAGCAACGCTTTTGCGCCACCGTCGCGGGTGGTGGTGAGGCGGGTGACAACAACTGCAAATGGCGACAAGACGGCTCCTCCGAACAAACCCCGAGATTCTAATCCCAAACCACCCGGCTTGATAAGAGCAGTGTCGCATTTTGCCAATTTTATGACCCCAATCATACGTGCCAACTCAAGGTACCAAGCAGCAAAACGCCACCCCGCAGGGTGGCGTTGGCTTGTGCTGCCGGGGATGGCCTACAGCTTGAAGTTGCTGACCAGGTTTTCCAGGTTGGTCGACAGTTCGCGTAACTGGGACACCGAATCGGACACCTGCTGCACCACATCGCTATTGCTTTGGGCCATGGCACTGATGCGTTCCACATTCTGTGCGATTTCCTGGCTGGCCGAGGACTGTTCGCGGGTAGAGGCGGCAATATCCACAATGCTGGCCACCAGTCCCTGGCTGCGGCCCAATACCGTGTTCATCGCCTCATTGGCTTCTGCAGCAATGGCCACGCTCAGATTAACCTGATCACGGCTGTTTTTCACATCGTCCACCGCGTCTCGCGTTTCACTGCCGATGGCATTGACGATGCGGGTGATCTGCACCGTGGCTTCAGCCGTGCGGCCGGCCAGATTACGCACTTCGTCCGCCACCACCGCAAAGCCGCGTCCCATTTCACCGGCACGTGCCGCCTCGATGGCGGCATTGAGCGCCAAGAGATTGGTCTGGTCGGCAATGTCCTTGATCACCCGCACAATGGTGCTGACTTCCTCCGAGCGCTCGCCCAGCCCGTTCATACGCTCGGCCAGTGCCTGCATGCTGCTGGTCATGCGTTCGATTTCGCCGGTAATGCGCGTGACTGTGGCCACACTTTGCGCGGTGAGTTCGCCGGTTTCGCGTGCAGTATGTTCGGCTTCTTCAGCGGTATCGGCAATGTGGTGCACGCTTACCGTTACCTGCTCCACCCCGGCTGCGGTGGCGCTGGCGGCATCGGACTGGCTGGAGGATGCCTGTTGCACCTGGATGGCCGATTCAGCCAGGCTGGCCGCTGCCACGCTGACGTCATGGCTCTGCTGGCGCACGTCCACAAACATGTCGCGCAGGCTGCCGATGAAGCGGTTGAAGGCATCGGCGGTGCGGCCGATTTCGTCACGGTTGGTAATCTGCATGCGTACGGTCAGGTCACCACGTCCAGATGCCAGCTGGTCCATGGTATCGGCCAGCCGGTTGAGCGGCCTGGTCAGCGCCCGTACCACAGCCGTGAGTACCAGCAGGATCACCACCAGCGCCACGGCACCAATCAGGATGGCGGTCAGGCACTGTTTTTTTGCATCTGCCGTAATGGCGGCGGTGGGAATGGATACGCCCAGCGCCCAAAACTGGCCGGTATCAGCCACCTTCACCGGATGGAAAAAGTGGGTGAAGCCGCCGTCTTCATAGATAAAGGACTCGCCCTTCTTGATTTGTTCCAGATGGGATGCCAGGGCATCGTCCTTGGGTACCGGCTTACCCAAGAGCTCGGCCTTGGCCGTTACCACGTACAGCCCGCCTTCGGACACCATGCGGATATAGCCGGTGTCGTTCAGATGAATGGCCCCAAAGCGTTTTTGCAGCTGGTCCAGCGCCACATCGGTAGCAGATACGCCCAGCATCTTGCCGGCAGCATCCTTCATCACCACCGCCAGCGAGCTTTCCAGCACCATCTTGCCCTGCACCTCGTAGGGATAAGGTTCGGTAATGGTGTCGCGGCCACGCTGTTTGGGCACATAGTAAAAATCACCCCAGCCGGTTTTTTCGTAGTCAGGCTGATAGGTTTCCGGGTGATCCTTGAACTTGGGGAATTCCTTCACCCGGTCAGCCGACATCATCACATCCATCTGGGCTTTGCCCTGGGCATTCTTGGTGATGTAAGGCTGGTAGCGGCCAGTAGGGTCGTGACGCGGCCAGTCCATCCGGAAGGCATTGTCGTTGCCGTCAAAGGCATTGGGCTCCCACAACATCCACAGCCCGACTGATTGCGGTGCGGCGTCCAGCAGTTGCTGGATCATATTGTCGGCATGCTTGCGATCCGGTGCAGCAACCCGCTTGATACCGAGAATGGCATCTGCCAGGTGATGCGGCAGGGTGAAACCCTTGTCAAAATCGCTTTGCGCATCCTTGGCATAGCTGCTGGCCTGTTCCGATGCCAGCCTGTAACCGACATCCACTGCCGCCGAATAGCTTTGCCAGGCAATCAAGCCAATCATCACGGCAAAACCCACCGCGATGGCAGCGGCTGCCACCACGATGATCCGCGTACTCAGATGACCCCATTTTTCCGTTGCCATTGCCATTTCCCCGAGCGCTGTTTTTATGCATGAGTCTGGCGCAGGCCAGCCCTGTCTTGACACAAACTCTTTAACATATTGGGGGATATCGTTAAGCGACGGCCAGTTTGTGATCAAAAAACATGCAAGAGCACAAGCGGGGAAAACACTGAGTCAATTTATGACAAATATATTGTCTTTTAAATAACAATATCTTATGGAGCGGTTCTGGCTTCCAGATCGCTCAGCCACTGCATTGCATGACTGTTGCTTTCACCGCACATTTCCATAGCAGGTTGCAAGCCGGCACAGACTGCAGGCCGCTCGGCATGCCCAAACAACAGGCACAAATTATTGCTGTCCAGCTGGATGCAGCGCACACCAGCGGGCTTGCCTTCTGGCATGCCCGGAATGGGAGAAGAAATGGAAGGGGCGATGCAGCAGGCACCGCAGTGAAGGCGGCATTCCATGGTGTCAGGCCTGAAGGCAGCAGAAAAAGTGCGCCACCATACCACAAAGCCGGCATTTGCCAGCACGGCTTGCCTGCCAAGCGGACCTAGATAATTTACAATAAGACATTATGTCTTGCCTTCATACTCATAAAACCGTGCAGCACCGTCCCACTGCCAACAAGTCAGAGCTCAAGTAATGATCAAGTGCATCGACGTGTCCGACCTCAGGGTGGGCATGTACATCCACGACCTGAACTGCGACTGGATGTCACATCCGTTTTTGCTGAAACGCTTCCTGGTCAAGGATGAAAGCGCCATTCACAAGATAGCTGATGCCGGCATTCACGAAGTCTACATCGATACCGAAAAAGGCATGGACTTAGCCCATGCCCCGACGATTTCCGAAGTCAAACACAAGCTGGAACAGGAAATCATCGACCTGGCCAGCCGCGAAGCCCCGGCAGAGCGTCAGGTGGACGCAGCGGCTGAATTCGGCCGCGCCCAGCTGATTCACAACGAAGCCAACCTGATTGTGCGCAGCATCCTGCAGGATGTACGGCTGGGCAAGCAAGTGCAGCTGGAAATGGTGGAACCGTCGATCGAAAAGATGACCACCTCCATCCTGCGCAATGGTGGTGCCTTGCTGTCGCTATGCCGCATCAAGGACAAGGACAATTACACCTTCCAGCATTCGGTCAGCGTGGGCGCGCTGATGGTGAGCTTTTGCAAAGCCATGAACATGAGCCGCGAGGTGATTCACCACGCCGGCATTGGCGGCATGCTGCACGATATCGGCAAGATGAAGGTGCCGGACAGCATCCTCAACAAACCTGGCAAGCTCACCGAGCAGGAGTTTGCGGTGATGAAATGCCATGTGGTGGAAAGCAAGCAGATCCTGCTCGCCACCCAGGGTATTTCCGACACAGCGGTGAAGGTGGCGGCCCAGCATCACGAGCGCCACGACGGCAGCGGTTATCCAGAAGGGCTAAAAGGTGAGGAAATCTCCCAACTGGGGCAGATGGCAGCCATTGTGGATGTTTACGATGCCCTGACTTCGGATCGCTGCTACCACAAGGGCATGCCACCTACCGATGCCTTGCGCAAGATTTTCGAGTGGTCGAAATTCCACTTCAACCCGGTACTGGTACAGGCTTTCATGCGCTGTATCGGCATTTACCCCATCGGCACGCTGGTACGGCTGGAAAGCGGGCGGCTGGGCGTGGTGATCGAACAGAACGATAATAATCTGGTATCGCCCAGGGTAAAGGTGTTCTTCAGCACCAAAAGCAATACCTACATTCCCCCGGAAGTGGTGGACCTGTCACGCGGCATGGGTGCTGGCGGCGGCGACAAGATCGTCAGCCATGAATCACCCGGCAAATGGCGCATCGACCCGCTACGCTTTCTCTAGTCGCAAAAAAAGCCCTGAATCATCAGGGCTTTGCAGGTTGCGGACAAATTAAGTAGTGCGATTATACTGGACCCGGCAAAGCCGGTAATTTCGACTAACTTATTGATTCTACAGAATTTTTATCTATTCCCCTACCCCCCGCCCTTGCCCTGCCAATTGAAGAAGGGAGCCTCGCCATCCTTTCAGAAAGCGAGAAGGGTTTGCCAAACATCTGCAAACCCTGAACAGTCTGCATTCAACCTTGGCGCACCACCATGGCGTGCTCCGGACTGGGGAAACCGGCCTCGGCCAGCGCTTCGCGAATAACGCGATTGCTGTCGAAATAAACCTGCCAGTAATCCGCAGGATGGCAGCAAGGACGCACAGCCAGCACCGGACCCAGAGTGCTGAACTCAAGCAGGGCCACGGTGGGAGCAGGCTCGCTCAGCACATTGGGAATGGCAGCAATCTTCTCGCGTAACAGTTTGATGGCCTGTGCATGATCGGCACTACCGGCCAGCTGTGCTTTCAGGTCGACCCGGCGATAGCCATTGGCACTGAAGTTCTGGATGTTGTCGGAAAATATCTTGTTGTTGCCAATCAGCGTCATCACATTATCCGGCGTATCAATGACGGTGGAAAACAGTCCCACTTCACGCACCGTACCGCTGATACCGGCCACACTCACTACATCACCCACCTTGAATGGACGTAGCACCACCAGAAAGATCCCAGCGGCAAAATTGGCCAGCAGGCCGCTCCAGGCCAGGCCAATGGCCACACCAGCAGCACCGATGATGGCGGCAAAGCTGGCTGTCTGCACGCCAAAGAAGCCCAGCATGGCAATGACCAGCACCACAGTCAGGCTGACTGACAGGAAAGAATGGGCGTAACGGCGCAGGGTTGGGTCCAGTTTGCGGGCAACCAGCTGCTCATCCATCAGCCGCCCTGCCAAGCCGATTAACCAGCGTCCCACTACCCACAGGGCAATGGCAGAAACAATATTGATGCCGGCCTGTACCGCCAGGTCGCCCCAGTGAGTCCAATTGATGTCTGTCATGGCCATCCTATTTAAGCAATTGGTAGAAAACACTTAAAAATAGAATGGCTGCTGACAAATTGCCAGCCAGCGCGGTCTGGCACTGCGACCTGTTCAGCCCAGCAGGGTGCGCAGTTGCTGGCAGGTTTCGCCAATGCCCGCCTGTATGGTCAGATCAAACACCCGGTCCATGCGCGTGGGGGTGTAATTGATCAGCGCAGTCATCACCCCGGCGCGCGCCGCTTCCAGCGGAATCTGGTTGACCGGGGAAACCTCCAGTGAGGAACCCAGCACCAGCAGCAGATCTGCCGACACCGCCACATCAAAAGCGTGCTCGATCAGCGGCACAGGCTCACCATACAGCACTACATCCGGCTTCAGCACATCCATGCAGTGAGTGCACAGTGGCAGCACATGGTGATTGATGTATTCCAACCCCTGGCGGCGCCCGCAGGACGGGCAGCTGGCCGTGCGCAAGGTGCCGTGCAGCTCGGAAACATGACGGCTGCCCGCCACGCCGTGCAGGCCGTCGATATTCTGCGTCAGTATCGACACCTGCTTGCCAGCCTCTTCCAGCCAGGCCAGAAACTGATGCCCGGCATTGGGCTGGTAATTGCCCAGCAGCTTGGTGTGGAACAACTGCTTGAAGCTATGCCAGAAGGCTTCGGGGTCGGCACGGAAGTAATCAATGGACACCAGCTCCTCCAGCTGCATGCCCTGCTGCCACAAGCCCTTGGCCGAGCGGAAGTCCGGAATGCCCGATTCGGTGCTCATGCCGGCACCACTCAATACCACGATATGCCCTGCCTGCCGGATGGCACTGGCCAGTTGCATGATTTCCTGCTGCATCTACTGTCTCCTGCACCTGCTTTTTATTGCTGCCAAGCTTAGGCTAGCATGCGCTTGCCACGCAAAAATCCGCTGCAGCAAACTTGCCCGACATCAAGCCGCTGGGGCATCCGGTGCCGGTGCCGGGTACTTGATGGCATTCTTTTGCAATTTGTCGCGCACGGCCGCATTGATATCCAGCTTCATCACGCTGGCCAGCCGCACCAGATACAGCAGCACATCGGCCACTTCTTCCTGCAAATGGGTGAAGCGGGCCGGGTCGTCTGCCAGTTGGGCCACTTCCTCGTCGGTCAGCCACTGGAAGATTTCCGCCAGTTCGCCCACTTCCCCGGTCAGCGCCAGCATCAGGTTGCGCGGCGTGTGATAGCGCTGCCAATGGCGTTCGTCGGCAAAGCGCTGCAAGGCGGCTTCCAGCGCAGCGGTTTCAATCAAGGGCTGTTCAGTCATGCACATGCTCCTGCAGCCCGGGTTTCACGTGAAACCGCGCTGCCATATCAAAACAAAACGCCCGCAGGCAATTGCGGGCGCGGTTGATGATGCTGCAGTGGATTCAGCGCAGCAAGCCTTCATCCTTCAGCGCTGACTGTACTGCCGGCAGTGCATGGACACGGTTCATGAACGCGCTGATGGCCGGGAAATCCGCCAGCGAGCGCTGCACCATCTCTGCCCAGTTAAGGCAGGTAAACAAATAGGCATCCGCTACCGAGAAATCATCGCCCAGCAGGTAGGGCGTTTGGGCCAGCTGAGCCTCGATCACGCCAAAACGGCTACGCAGCTTGTCCCAGGCGGCATTCTTCACCTCATCCGTACCCGGGTAGAACAAAGGGGAGAAACTCTTGTGAATTTCGGTAGCAATGTAGTTCAGCCACTCTTGCAAACGGTAACGCGCCAGCGTGCCATTGGTCGGGGCCAGCTTGCGTTCCGGCACCAGGTCGGCCAGGTATTGCACAATGGCCACCCCTTCGCTCAGCACCGTGCCGTCTTCCAGCTGCAAAGCCGGTACATAGCCCTTGGCATTGATACTGGCAAATTCGACACCGCTGGCGGTCAGGTGCGGATTAACGCGCAGATTCACCTTTTCCACCGAAAACGGCAGGCCGCTGGCATGCAGCACGATGTGTGGCGACAGGGAGCAAGCCCCCGGCGAGTAATAGAGTTTCATCCCATCTCCTGATCAACAGAACGTGCAACAAGGTGCCCATTGCTGCAGCGGCACCACCATCTACTGCAATTGGGGCAGCCTGGCGTCATTTTCAAGCTGCCATGCCGGCATCACTTCTGCCGCGCAGAAAACAGTCTGGGCCGCATGTCCTTGCCGGCTACGCTTGCCGGGCGGTTTTTCATTTCAACAAACAAGGCTTCCACCTGGCTGCGCGCCCACGGCGTGCGGCGTAAAAACACCAGGCTGGACTTGATGCTGGGCTCATGATTGAAACAGCGGATGGCAATCCGTCGGCCCAACTCCGGCCAGCCGAAGTGCTCCACCAGCGCCTGCAGAATCTTTTCCAGCGTCATGCCGTGCATCGGGTCGGCGGACTGTTTTTCACTCATGCCTATCATCCTGTTGTGGACAGCAAACACACTGCTGCCAAATAAACCGACGCAGTGTAGCCCTGCCCGCGACAAACAGCCAGCCGACTGCCTGCTTGACATGATTTTGCATGTTTCATCATTGCTAACAATTGACGCATCACCGGCAATACTTGGCAGACATCTACCATCGATACTGCACTCATCCCCTTTTACCTGCACGAGGAAAAGCACCATGAAACTGATCAAATCGCTGTTGATTGTCGGCCTCTTGGGCGGCGCAGCCGCTACCACTGTCCATGCCATGGGCAAGGGTGATGATTGTCCCATGGGCGACAAGGGCATGTCGGCACATATGTGGCAGATGGACCCGGCCAAACGCCAGGCCATGATGGAACAGCACCTGCAAATGCTACACGACAGGCTGAAAATTCAGCCGGCGCAGGAAACTGCGTGGAAAGCCTATATCGATGCCATGAAGTCGGCACAAGCGCCGGCCATGCCAATGGCCAAGCCGGATGCGACACTGCCGGAACAAATGGATGGCCGGGTAAAAATGATGCAGCAGCATCTGGACATGATGCAAAAGCATGTAGCAGCCACCAAGGCGCTGTACCAGAAACTGAGCCCGGAACAGCAAAAGCAGTTCGATCAGGAAGCCCGGCACATGCGTGATGGCATGCAGCACCACATGCCACGCCACCGTCCTGCTTCGGCTCCGCTGCCGAAGAACTGATGCGGTAAACCGCAATCACCGTCTTGCATCCCGGCCAGGCAAACAGCTGGCCGGGGGCATGAGGAAACTGACATGACATCTCTTACCCGCCTGGCAGGCTTGGCACTACTGGCCATAACCGGCCTTGCCGGCATTCAGGCAGCCCAGGCCCATCCGCCAGGCTTCTTTCCCGGCCCGCCACGCTTCGAACACTGGAACGACGGCTACTGGCACCATGGCTACTACCATGGCCGTCTGGGTTGGTGGTGGGTAGCAGGTGGTGCCTGGTACTGGTACAGCGCACCGGTCTATCCCTACCCGGCCCCGGATGTACCCCCGGTGGTGATCGCTGCGCCGGTAGTGACACCGGTACCGGTAGCACCGACACAGGTGGAAGAAACAGCCAGTCCGCCGCCGGCACAAGTGTGGTACTACTGCAAGGCAGCCAAGCAGTACTACCCTTATATCAGCGAGTGTCCTGGCGGCTGGAAAACCGTTCCGGCCAAGCCCCCCCAATAACCCAGGAAGCAAGATCATGAACAAACTGCTGTGGTTGCCATTGACAGCAATCGGTCTGACAGCATGCAGTACCGTCCCGCTTGGCCCTACCGTGGCGGTAATGCCGGCTGCCGGCAAACCCTTTGACGTATTTGCCCAGGAAGAACAGCAATGCCGCCAGTATGCTGAAGCCAGCAGCGGTGGCAGCAGTGCCGATGCATCCACCAATGCGATGGCTGGCAATATGGCGCTGGGTACTGCGGTAGGTGCGGCAGCAGGTGCACTGATGGGTGGTCACCAGGGTGCCGGTGTCGGTGCCGGCATGGGCCTGATTGCCGGCACGGCGGCAGGTAGTGGCGAAGCACGCTATAGCGGCCGCGATGCCCAGTATCGCTACAATCTGGCCTACACCCAGTGCATGTATGCCAAGGGCAATCAGGTCCCTGGCCAGCAGCGCTATGCTGCACCCTACTATCCGCCGCCGCGTCTGCCCTGAGCTGCCTCATGCCCAAACACAAGGGGCTGGTCTATCAGACCAGCCCCCGTTTCATTCCGCGGCAAAATAACTAGCAGTTGAATAACTAGCGGCTGAACCACTTGTCGCCAAAGTTCACCAGCAGCACCCCTACCACCACCAGCAAGGCCCCGGCCAGCCGTGGCAGGTTAACCTCGCGCAGCGGCATGGCCAGCCAGCCAAAGCGGTCAAACAGCAAGGACGTGCACACCTGGCCGGCGATGATCAGCGACAGCATGGCCGCCACGCCCAGCCGGGGTGCCAGCAAGGTGGTACCGAACACGAAAAACGCCCCCAGCAGGCCGCCGATGAACATCCACCACTCGCCGCGTACCAGTTGGCCCAAGGCACTGAATTTCTGCCCGCTGAACAATGCCAGCAACAACAGGCTGACCATGCCCACGGCAAAGGAAATCATCGCCGCCAGCACCGTGCTACCTCCCAACAACAATTTGAGCTGATTGTTGACTACCGCCTGCAAGGGCACTACCACGCCAATGGCAAAGGCCATCAGGGTAAAAACGGAATTCATGCTTGTCCTTTGCTTGGGATAGCCAGCGGTTTCACGTGAAACAATACCGGCATCAGCCGCTGAGTTTGACCGGCTGCACCGGCCGGGCAGCCTTGGGGTTGCGGGTATAGGCGCAAAAGCCGGGTTTGGGGCCGACCTTGGGATGGTTGCGGCAGGTATTAGGCCGCCGCTCGTAAATGATACACAGCCGGGTTTGCTGGTCCAGATACTGGCAATCGCCATTGGCGCGCCGCGCCAGGGTGAAGATGCCGTGCTTGAAGTTGAAATGCTGGATCACCCGCTGCTTTTCCAGCCGCTTGGCGATGTTCTTGATCGGCTCTTCCAGCTCGAATTCGTCCACCACGCCCATGCGCACCAGATCCGGCAGCCGTACTTCCACCGGCATCGAACAGCAACTGCCCATGCAGTCGCTGCACAGGCCGTTCTTGTACTTGACCCAGGTTTCCAGTCGTTCGATATCCGCCATCTTGCCTGCCTTATTGCGGACGTTGCTTGAAGAAGGTCAGCGGTGCGGTATACGGCACTTCGCTGGGGGCCGGGGCTTTCAGGATGTGCTTTTTCATCTTGCCCATCACATGCATTTCACAGGGCCGGCACTCAAACTTCAGCGTGTAGGTTTCATTGCCGGATTTCAGCGTCATCGGCTCGGCGCGCACCTGGCCCATCACCCCTTTCACGCCCTTGGCCTGCTTGGGGCACAGATTGTAGGAGAAGCGCAGGCAGTGCTTGGTAATCATCAGGCTGACTTCGCCCTCTTCCTGATGTGCCTCGTAAGCCGCCTCGATTACCTCCACCCCATGCTTGCGGTAGAACTGCCAGGCCAGCTGGTTGTAGACATTGGCCAGATAGCTGAGCGTCTGTTCCGGATACGCCACCGGCGGCTCCACCGCCAGCTTGCGCGGCGGGCGCACCCAGGTGCTCAGGCGGGCCTGTTCCAGTTGCTCGATAGCCTCGCGACGCAGCGCATTGATGGCAGAAGCCGGTACAAACCACGGCTGGCTCAGGTTCAGTGCCACATCATTGGCCACGAACATGGTGTTGCCCAGCTTGGCCAGGCTGTCACGCAGACCGCTTTCCGCCTTGGCGGCATCCTTGGCCGGCTCCAGCGCCATCACGGCGCTGGCCGTGGCGCTACAGCCATCTTCATCTGTCACGGTCAGGCACAGGCCATCGGCCTGTTCGGTCAGCGTCAGCCACACCCCCACCTTGCGCTCGGCCGATTTCTTCAGCAGCGCCAGCTCCCAGGCGTGGTCGCGGTTGCGGCACAAATCGGTTCCCGGCTTCAGGCCCTGCAACAAGGCCGGATCATTCGGCTGGCAGCGCCACAGCAGGTCGCCGCCCGGCACATGGCCGATCTGCTTCACGGTATTGAGCTGCATGCCGACAACTTCGCGCTTTTTCATGAAGTTGATGCCATCGCCATTGCTCATGGTTTCCGGGGTGGCAATCTCCAGCCAGTCCGGCCCCACCTTGTGCACCACACCCAGCCCCACGCCAACAAACTTGGGCGAATCAAAGGCGCCGATGTCAATCTTGCGGCCGGTGGCAAAGTAGTCGGTGCTGCCACGGTGGAAGGTCTTGTCCGGGTCCGGCGCAAAGAAGATTTCGCTGCTGCCGCTGGACGCCGGGGCCAGTTCCGGACGACGCTCGATGATTTCATCCAGCAGCAGACGGTAGTGCGCGGTGATGTTCTTCACATAGCTCACATCCTTGTAGCGGCCTTCAATCTTGAGCGAACGCACGCCGGCATCCAGCAGCGCTTCCAGGTTCTTGCTCTGGTTATTGTCCTTCATCGACAGCAAATGCTTGTCGAAGGCCACCACACCACCGTCCTTGTCAGTCAGGGTGTACGGCAGGCGACAGGCTTGCGAGCAATCGCCACGGTTGGCGCTGCGGCCGGTATCGGCATGGCTGATATAGCACTGGCCGGAGAAGGCCACGCACAGCGCGCCGTGGATGAAGTATTCGATGGTAGCGGCATCACCCACGCGGGCGGCAATGCGCTTGATGTCGGGAATGCTCAGTTCGCGCGCCAGCACCAGCTGGGACAGGCCGGCATCAGCCAGAAAGCGTGCCTTGTCGGCATCGCGGATATCACACTGGGTGGAGGCATGCAGCTGGATGGGCGGCAGGTCCATCTGCAGGATGCCCATGTCCTGGATGATCAGCGCGTCCACCCCGGCATCGTACAGCTGCCAGATCAGCTTGCGCGCTGCTTCCAGCTCAGCGTCATGCAGAATGGTGTTGAGCGTGGCAAAAATGCGCGCATGGTAGCGGTGGGCAAACTGCGTCAGCCCGGCAATGTCTTCCAGACTGTTGCTGGCATTGTGCCGGGCACCGAAACCGGGGCCGCCGATATACACCGCATCCGCGCCATGCAGGATGGCTTCACGGCCGATTTCGGCAGTTTTGGCGGGGGACAGCAGCTCGATCTGGTGCGACAGCAGACTCATGACAATTCCTGACTTGTAAAAAGGGCTTTCCTGCTAGAAATGCCAGTCGCAGGAAGGGGCGGAATTATAACGTAATCAGTAGCTTATAGATAGCCACAACCAAAGATCGCACCGCATTTTCCAGGCTTGGCATCCACTGATTTCCCTGTATTAGGCAGGACGGCCCCAGCGGCGGCGGCAAGCATGCAAAAAGCGCGAGCAGTGCCAATGGCAACTACCCGCGCTTTCATCAACCCCGCCCAATACTATTTCTGGCTCAGCAATACCGCCAGCTCATCCACGGCCTCAGCCCATTCGGCATCGCTAGCCAGGGCCTGACGCAGGAAATCCGCCTGCGCCGGCTTCCAGAAAGCGGCATCCGGCAAAGCCTGGCCCGGTTCCAGCCAGTGACGGGCCAGAAATACCTTGATTGCAGTAACATCGTTATCCAGTCCGAGCTGGGCGAATAGTTGTTCCAGCTGATGTTTGCCGGTATCCATGATTTTGTTTTCCTCTTGCTCCTGATGCAGATGAGCAGCATGGCCCTATTACCTGCTGCTGTGCAATCCTCAAATGCAGAGTGTGCCCCGGCAATGACCCGGGTGTTGCCTGACACCGACAGATCTAGCGCTACCGGCTGCGTTACAGTCCCGACCAGGCAGCTGCCTTGCTATAGTCTGGCCACCTGCCCTTACAGCCGCCCATTATGACCTTGCATCTTTCGCTTCCCCAGGCCCGGCTGCTGCACCTGGCTGCCCAGGGCCTGCAGACCCCGCCGCGACGGAAGGCCACACCAGCCGATGTGCTAGCCACCATCCGCCGCATGGCCTTGCTGCAGATCGATACCATCAGCGTGGTGGCACGCAGCCCCTATCTGGTGCTGTACAGCCGACTGGGTCATTACGACCAGACCTGGCTGGATACCACACTGGCCAGCGGTGCCGTGTTTGAATACTGGGCGCACGAAGCCTGCTTCGTGCCACGGGAAGACTACCGCCTGCTACGCCACCGCATGCTGGACCCGGCGCAGATGGGCTGGAAATATCCGCAGCGCTGGCTGGAACAACACCAGCCGGCAGTAGAAGAACTGCTGCAGAAAATCCGTACACACGGCCCGGTGCGCTCTGCCGACTTCAAACGCAGTAGTGGCAAGGGGGATGGCTGGTGGGACTGGAAGCCGGAAAAACGCCATCTGGAAGTGCTGTTCACCCTGGGCCAACTGATGGTGAAGGAGCGACGCAGCTTTCAGCGCGTCTACGATGTGGCGGAACGGGTGCTGCCGGATTGGGACGATGCGCGCGATCTGCCCAGCCAGGAAGAAGTACAGCGCGACATGGTGCGCAATAGCTGCCGGGCGCTGGGCGTGGTCAAGGCCGGCTGGGTGGCCGATTACTACCGGCTCAAACGCGGAAAGTACGATGTATTGCTACACCAGCTGGCGGATGAGGGCGAGCTGATTCCCGCCCGCATCGAAGGCTGGCAGCACGATGTTTTCGTCCATCACAGCTTGCAGGCCGACTTGGCGCTGGCAGCCGAAGATAAACTCAAATCGGGCCACACTGCCGCACTGTCGCCGTTTGACCCGGTGGTGTGGGACCGCAAACGCGCCAGCGAGCTGTTTGGCTTTGATTACCGCATTGAGTGCTATACCCCGGCGGCCAAACGCCGCTTCGGCTATTTCGTGCTGCCGCTGCTCAACCGTGGCCGGCTGGTGGGACGCATGGATGCCAAGACCCACCGCCAGCAAGGCGTGTTCGAAATCAAGGCGCTGTATCTGGAGCCTGGCATCAAGCCCACCGGCCAGCTATGCCGCGATCTGGCCGCCATGCTGCACAAGCTGGCCGCCTGGCACGGCACGCCACAGCTGGTGTTACAGCAGGGGCCAAGCGAACTGGCTGCTCACCTTGAAACAAGCTAACCCAGCAGGATTTCGCTGAACTGGATTTGCGGCGTGATATCGGTGTAATTGGCAATATCACCTTGCAGTTGCTCCGCTATCGGCATGAAGGCGGCAAGAAACGACTCCACCGATTCAAACTGCAGCTGGCACAGCGCAGTGAAGTTGGGGGTACTACCAGGCTCGCTGCCGCTGATGCCCTTCTCCACCCGCATGTCCAGCAAGGCCGGAGCCAACAGCTTGCTGGCCAGCGGCATGTGTTGTTGCAGGTAGTAGTCGAAATCGAAACGGGCAGTAGCGCTATACGGATAGAGAATGCTGACGTTGATCATGACCATGTCCATGTCCTTGGTGGTGAGGGCATCAGCATAATCGCATCGCAGCCCGCACTCCAACTTCAACCCACCTGCTTGCGGTACTGGATAAAACCCAGGTTGTCAGCCAGCCGGTCGTACAGCTGACGGGCCTTGGCATTGCTTTCATGGGTGAGCCAGTACACCCGGCTGCAGCCGACATCCGCTGCATAGGCATACACCTGCTCGATCAGCGCCCGTCCGGCACCCGTGCCGCGCACATCAGGCTGTACATACAAATCCTGCAGATAACAGTAATTGCCCGGCGTCCAGCTACTGCGATGCAACACGGTATGCACCAGACCCACCGCGCGCTCGCCCTGCCAGGCCAGCCAGGCCTGCATCGGCTCGGCCGCATCGAGAAAGCGCTGCCAGGTAATGGCGGTATCTGCTTCCGGCTGGCTGCTGTGATAGAAATCCAGATAGCCCTGCCACAAGGGCAGCCAGGCAGCAAAATCGTCGGCGGCAAGCGGGCGGATGGATATGGCTTGGGTCATGGCACTCTCCTGTGGATAAGCCTTTATGCTGCACGGCTTATGGCTCCACGGGCAGAGCCAATCGCTTGCTGCTGCACGGAACCACTCTTGCTAAAGCCTGTGTGTTATCCACAGAAATATTGCAACTCGCAACTTATCCACAACGCGTGGCCAGTCATCGCTTCAGTGGCATGGAGAGACCGAAATCTTCTCACCGTCCACATCGGTAAATGGACCACGACGATCAGCAATCAAGAAATAGATGATGCCGGCAAGCCCGGCCGCCATGAACCAGGAAAAGTCTCTTAACACGGCAAAAAAGGGCAAAAAGGTAAGCCCGAGAGCAATTCCACCAGAGACAATCAGCGCAATTATCGCCCTGGGATTGCTGCCCGCCATATAGTGGTATTCACTCTGTATTTCATTTGAATACAAAGCCGGTATGTTGATATTTTGTTTTCTGATTATCCAGTAATCAACCATGATAATGCCGAATAGCGGCCCCAGCAATGCGCCTAATCCTCCCAGAAATATCGGAATGACCAAGGGTGAGTTATACAGATTCCATGGCAAGATAAGCAGACCAATCAACGCAGACAAAAAGGCCGCTTTGCGGAAATTCATGTATTGCGGCATCAAGTTTGTCAATGCATAGGTTGGAGCCACAAAATTTGCCATCAAATTCACGCCTATTGTCAGTATCAGTAGCGAAAGTGTGGCCATAACCAATAAAAAGGTATCTGGAATCATCGCAACGATATCGGCCGGCGATGCAATGATTTGACCATCAATATGGTATTGCCCACCGGCCAGCACCACTACAACTCCACCAAAAAGCAGCATATTGACCGGTATGCCCCAGAAATTACCCCAGAAAATGGAATTCCTGGATTTGGCCTCTCGGGTGAAGTCGCAGAAATTAAGAATGAAAGTACCGTAAACAGCGACCCACAAAGCGGCAGCACCCAGTATTTTCATCCACATGGCAGTGCCGCTCAGTGCATGCGGCATTTCCCAGGCAATGGAGAATTTGGCACGCAGCAGAATCCAGCCTGCAAGCGCGACAAAAGTCATCAAGATCACCGGCCCGGCCACGGCTTCATACTTGCGAATCATTTCCATGCCATAGCTGACGATGAGCAGCTGTATGACCCACAACAGCAGGAAAGTAGCCCAGCCCAATGAGGACAGACCAAGCAAGTTATCTGTCTGAAAAGACTTAAGCGCCGGGTAAAAGGCAAGCAGCGCCAATTGCAAGACAAGAGAGGCCAGGTAAGTCTGGATACCGAACCATGCAATGGCAACGGCACCGCGCAACAAGGCAGGAATCTGCGCACCACGCGTGCCAAAAGCAATACGGCTCATCACCGGAAAGGGGATGCCTGTCTTTTCGCCCATATACCCGGACAGGTTTAGCAACAGAAACAGGAATACTGCCCCAAATCCAAAGGCCAACAATACCTGCCAGCCACCCAGCCCCAATGAAAACAGGCCAATTGCGAAGGTATAATTCCCCAGGTTATGCACATCATTCGCCCACAACGCGAAGATACTATAAGCACTCCATTGGCGACCCATTTTACTTGTCGGAGCAAGGTCCGCATTATAAAGCAGCGGGCTGAGTCCGGATTGGTCATGCAAATGATCAGCAATTGACTGATCCGCTAGCATGTCTGGCGATAAACTAACAGAATCTTCAACATAATCGGTTTGTCGCATGCAATTTCCTCCCTGTCAGAAGATGAATACGCCATTGCAACAAGAGATACCGGAAGATTGATCGCGCATAATCCGCCATGACTGCCCACGCGATTCGTCCGGGGCAATCAGCTTCATGTCGCAAGCCCACATTAATCTCTCAGCTACAACAACGCTGGTGCAGGAGGATGATGGCATTAAATGGTAATAATATGTCCTGAACTTATTGCCGGAATAAAAAGCTGTCATTCACCATATTCAATATCTGCATACATAATTAAAGACGCAAAAAAACCGCCTGCACAAAAGTGACAGACGGTTTTGATTTCAGCTTCAGTCAGGTCATATCTTGTCGTACAGCTTGGATCCACCCTTCACAAACTCCACCGACTTCACTTCCATGCCCTTCCGCAGCGCAGCTTCATCGCTGATGCCCTGCTGGGCGGCGAATTCGCGCACGTCCTGGGTAATCTTCATCGAGCAGAAATGCGGGCCGCACATGGAACAGAAGTGCGCCACCTTGGCGCTGTCCTTGGGCAGGGTTTCGTCGTGGAAGCTGCGCGCCTTGTCCGGGTCCAAGCCCAGATTGAACTGGTCTTCCCAGCGGAATTCGAAACGTGCCTTGGACAGGGCGTTATCGCGAATCTGCGCGCCGGGGTGGCCCTTGGCCAGGTCGGCGGCGTGGGCGGCCAGCTTGTAGGTGATGATGCCTTCCTTGACGTCATCCTTGTTGGGCAGGCCCAGGTGTTCCTTCTGGGTGACGTAGCACAGCATGGCGGTGCCATACCAGCCGATCTGCGCCGCGCCAATGGCGGAAGTGATGTGGTCGTAACCCGGAGCGATGTCGGTGGTCAGCGGGCCCAGGGTGTAGAACGGCGCTTCGTGGCACCACTCCAGTTCCTTGTCCATGTTTTCCTTGATCAGCTGCATCGGCACATGGCCGGGGCCTTCGATCATCACCTGCACATCGTGTTTCCAGGCAATCTGCGTCAGCTCGCCCAGGGTTTTCAGTTCACCCAGCTGCGCCGCATCGTTGGCATCCCACACACTGCCCGGACGCAGGCCGTCGCCCAGGCTGAAGGCCACGTCGTAGGCCTTCATGATTTCGCAAATCTCTTCGAAATGCGTGTACAGGAAGTTTTCCTGGTGATGCGCCAGACACCACTTGGCCATGATGGAACCACCGCGCGACACGATGCCGGTCATGCGGTTGGCAGTCAGCGGCACATAACGCAGCAACACACCGGCGTGGATGGTGAAGTAGTCCACGCCCTGCTCGGCCTGCTCGATCAGCGTGTCCTTGAAGATTTCCCAGGTGAGGTCCTCGGCCTTGCCGTTGACCTTTTCCAGCGCCTGGTAGATGGGCACGGTGCCGATGGGTACCGGCGAGTTGCGCAGAATCCACTCGCGGGTTTCGTGGATGTTCTTGCCGGTGGACAGGTCCATGATGGTATCGGCACCCCAGCGGATGCCCCAGGTCATCTTGTCCACTTCTTCGGAAATCGACGACGTTACTGCGCTATTGCCGATATTGCCGTTGATCTTCACCAGGAAGTTGCGGCCGATGATCATCGGCTCGGATTCCGGGTGATTGATGTTGCACGGAATGATGGCGCGGCCGGCAGCCACTTCCTGACGCACGAATTCCGGGGTGATTTCCTCCGGCAGCGCAGCACCATAGCTGTGACCGGCGTGCTGGCGGGTCATCAGTTCCAGCAGCTTGGCATTCTTGCCGCCGGCTGCTTGCAGGCTTTCGATATAGGCCTTGCGGTTCAGGCTTTCGCGGATTGCAACGTATTCCATCTCCGGGGTGATGATGCCCTGGCGCGCATAGTGCATCTGGCTGACATTCTTGCCCGGCAGCGCGCGGCGCGGCTTGCGCGTCAGGTTGAAACGCAGGTCGTCCAGCTTGCTGTCGGCCTCGCGGGCACGGCCATAGTCGCTGGACAGGCCGGCCAGTTGCTCGGTGTCGCCACGTTCGGCAATCCAGGCAGCACGCAGTGCCGGCAGGCCGCTCTGGATGTCGATATTGGCGGCCGGGTCGGAATAAATGCCGCTGGTGTCGTACACGTAGATGGGCGGGTTTTGCTCGCCGCCAAACTGGGTGGGGGTGTCGCTCTGGCTGATTTCGCGCATCGGCACGCGGATGTCGGCACGGCTGCCTTCAACATAAATCTTGCGGGAGTTGGGCAAGGGCTGGATGGCGGCCGAATCGACCGTCATGGCTGCATTGAGTTTGGTGGGCGCGTTCATCGGGTTTCCTCCATGCGATGAAACGGCGCAAGGAGCGAAATCCGGCAAGCCGGCTGCAGGGAAAAGGTGGGAACCATGCAGATGACGCTTCCCTACGCCGGGATTAACCGGGTCAGGTTCCAAGGGTATTTCTCACCCGTGCAACATGAAGCAGCACCATTCCACACTCAGACTGGATATGGACGCCACAACAGCGCGCACAGGACCCCTAGCGATGCTGTGAAGGTAAGGTAAATGTGGGATAATCGCAAGTTATCGTCATGACACGCTGTCCGGGCGGCTGGTTTTTCGGGATACCGATTGACTGCTGCTGACAGCCAGCCCTTCGGAGTAAGCTGATGGATTTTGAAAATGCCCGTTTCAACATGGTCGAGCAGCAGATTCGTCCGTGGGACGTACTTGACCCCAAGATTCTGGACCTGCTGTTTCACGTGAAACGCGAAGATTTCGTCGCTGCCGACAAGCGCCAGCTGGCCTTTGTCGACACCGAACTGCCGTTGCCAAACGGCGGCAAGATGCTGCAACCGAAGCTGGAAGCGCGTCTGGCACAGGATGTTGCCGTACAGCCGCAAGACAAGGTACTGGAAGTTGGCACCGGCGCAGGCTACCTGACCGCGCTGCTGGCCAAGCTGGGCCGCCACGTATATAGCGTTGAGATTAATGCCGCCACCCGCGAAGCAGCTGCAGCCAGCCTGAAAAAAGCCGGCATCGGCAATGTCACCCTGGTGGAAGGCAATGGCCTGGACGGTCTGAAGGAACAAGCCCCGTTCGACGTGATCGTGGTGGGTGGTTCGCTGCCGGTGGTGCCGGAAACCCTGAAAGCCCAGCTGGCCGTCGGTGGCCGCATGATTGTGGTGGTGGGTGACCTGCCGGCCATGAGCTGCAAGCTGATCAAGCGCGTCAGCGAAAGCGCCTACAGCGAAACCAATCTGTTTGAAACCTGTATTTCCCGTCTGGCCAAGGCTGAAGCCATCGAGCCGGAACGCTTCGTTTTCTGATGCTCAGGGAAATCACCGCCAGCGATCTGGCAGCATGGCTGGCCGATAGCGGCAAACAACAGCCGCTGCTGCTGGATGTGCGCGAGGACTGGGAAGTGCAGCTGGCCAGCATTGCCGGTTCGCTGCATATCCCGATGAACCTGATTCCGCTGCGCATGAGCGAACTGCCGGATGACAAGACCATCGTCACTGTCTGCCATCATGGCGTGCGCAGTTATCAGGTAGGCCTGTATCTGGCCAATGCCGGTTTCGAACAGGTACTGAGCCTGCAAGGTGGCGTGGAAGCCTGGGCCAGCGAGGTTGACCCGGGCATGGCACATTACTGAGCCGTACGGCCCGCTACTGATCGCAGCACAAGCAAGCCATTCCTGCCAGCGGGAATGGCTTTTGTTTTGGAACCGTCCCCCGTTTGCCCCATCCAAACCGGCAATCAATAGACAAAATGGAATCCGTTTTGAGTCAGCAATCCCTCCCCTACCTCGCCCCGGCCCTGGCCCCGGTACACCCGGCCTGGGAAGCTGTCCTGCATGCACCGGACATCTTTGCCCGCCTGCGCCAGATCGACCAGCAACTGCAGCAGCAAGCCAGCCAGGGCAAAACGCTGTTTCCCCCACAGCCGCTCATTTTCAACAGCCTGCGTACCATGGCCCCGGCCGACATCAAGGTGGTGATCCTGGGGCAGGACCCTTACCACGGCGCAGGAGAAGCCATGGGCTTGTCCTTCTCGGTTCCGCCCGGCGTGCGTATTCCGCCCAGCCTGCGCAATATTTACAAGGAACTGGTGGCAGACCTGGGCGGCGGCATGCCGGCCAGTGGCGACCTGACACACTGGGCCGAACAAGGCGTGCTGTTGCTCAACAGCGTGCTGACGGTGGAAATGGACAAGGCAGGCAGCCACGGTAAGCTGGGCTGGCAAGCCGTCACCGACGCACTGATTGATGCAGTCAACCAGCACAACCCCGGCTGTGTATTCTTGCTATGGGGCAACTGGGCTCAGACCAAGGCCGAGCGTATTGATACCAGTCGCCACCTGGTGCTGACAGCGGCCCATCCCTCCCCGCTGTCGGCCAGCCGCGGCTTTCACGGCTGTCGTCATTTCTCGCAGGTGAATGCCTGGCTGGCCGCTCATGGCCGCGACACCATCCGCTGGATGCCTGCCAGCAGCCAGAACAGCCTGTTCTGATACGGAGTTGCCGCAGGGTTGCCCAGCGCAGCCCTGTAGCGCAAAACCCGGCTTTTCAGCCCGTCGGCATTGCCCTAAGCTAGCAAGAGTCATCTTCCTCCCCGCCGCCCATCGTGGATATTTTCTTTCTGTTTGTACTGATCGTACTCAATGGCGCTTTTGCCATGTCCGAAATTGCCATCGTGTCTTCACGCAAGATACGCCTGCAGCAATGGGCAGAAGAAGGCCGCCGCGGGGCTCGCTCGGCACTGCGCCTGGCAGAGGAACCCACCCGTTTCCTATCAACGGTGCAGATCGGCATCACCAGCATCAGTATTTTCTCCGGAGTGTACGGTGAAGCTGCCCTGTCCGAACATTTGCAGGACTGGCTGGAACTGAACCTGCCGCAGCTGCATGCCTATAACAAGCCGCTGTCGGTGGCACTGATGGTGGCCGCCATCACCGCCTTGTCGCTGGTGTTTGGCGAACTGGTACCCAAGAGGCTGGCCATGCTGAACCCGGAAGGCATCGCCAGCACCCTGGCCCCGCCGATGTTGCTGCTCTCGCGCCTGGCAGCCCCGCTGGTACGGCTGTTGTCGCGGCTGACCGACACCCTGCTGCGGCTGATCGGTGCGCGCAAAAGCAATGAACCGTCCATTACCGAAGAAGAAATCCGGGTACTGATGGAACAGGGTGCCGACGAAGGCATTTTCGACCGCGCCGAACAGGAACTGGTGGAAAACATCTTCCGGCTGGACGATCGCAAGGTGGCCGCGGTGATGACGCCGCGCAAGGATATTGTTTCCATTGATATCGAAGACCAGCAGCACGATAACCGCCAGTTGCTGATTTCGCATGCTTACAGCCATTTCCCGGTGTGCAAGGGCGGGATGGAACATGTGCTGGGCATTTTGGACACCAAACGCATGCTGGACCGGGTGCTGGCCGGGCAAAGCGTGGATTTCATTGCCGACCTGCAGATTCCGCTGTACGTCCCGGCCACGGTATCGCTGATGCAGCTGATGGAGCAGTTCCGTCAGGCACACACCCATCTGGCGCTGGTGGTGGACGAATACGGCGAGCTGGAAGGCCTGGTAACCATGAACGACGTGCTGGAAACCGTGGTGGGCGATTTGCCATCCATCCATGCCGATGGCGAAGACGACGAGATCGTGCAGCGCGAGGACGGCAGCTATCTGGTGGATGGCATGGTGACGCTGGACAGCTTCCGCCAGTATTTTGATGTCGAGCAGTCGCTGCCGGGCGAGGACACCGGCAATATCCACACCCTGGGTGGCGTGGTGATGTTCCAGCTGGGGCGGGTGCCGGCGGTGACCGACCGTTTCGACTGGCAGGGCTTCAGCTTCGAAGTGGTGGACATGGACCGCACACGGGTGGACAAGATCCTGATCAGCCGCCTGCCATCCAGTTTGCTGGAGCAAAACGACAGCTGAGTGTACTCCATATGCATGCATGAAAAAGCCGCCATCAGGCGGCTTTTCCGTTACTGGCCAGTGCCGGCTGACGCTTGCGGTAGCGCTCGGTCCACAAGAACAGCAAGGGGTTGAGCAGGATGGACAGAATGGCCCCGGCCAGAATCAGCGAATGGCTGTGCTCGCCCATCAGGCCCAGCGCAATGCCCAGCCCGGCCAGAATGAAGGAAAACTCGCCAATCTGCGCCAGGCTGGCGGCAATGGTCAGCGCCGTGGCCGGGCTACGGCCAAACAGCCGGACGATGCCATAGGCTCCCAGCGACTTGCCCACCACGATGATCAGCAAAGTACCCAGCACTTCCCAGAAGTTATGCAGCAAAACCGAGGGATTGAGCAACATGCCCACCGAGACAAAAAACAGTACCGAGAAAGCATCGCGCAGCGGTAGTGATTCTTCCGCAGCCCGGTGGCTGAGCGGTGACTCGGCCAGCACCATGCCGGCAAAGAAGGCACCCAGCGCAAACGACACATCAAACAGCAGCGAGGCCCCATAGGCCACGCCCAGCGCAGTAGACAGCACGGCCAGGCGGAACAGCTCGCGGCTGCCGGTATAGACAATGCGTTCCAGCATCCATGGCAAAAAACGCCGGCCAAACACCAGCATCAGCGCCACAAAGGCCGCCACCTTGCCCAGCGTCAGTACAATGGTCCACAGCACGGCGCTGCCGCTGATCACCGTATCCGCTCCCTTACCGCCCAGCACTCCGGCAAAGATAGGCAGCAACACCAGTGTCAGCACCATCACCAGATCCTCCACCACCAGCCAGCCGATGGCGATCTTGCCGTCATCAGTCTGCTCCAGATTTTTTTCCTGCAAGGCCTTGAGCAGCACCACGGTACTGGCGGTGGACAAGGCCAGGCCAAACACTACGCCCTCACCCAGCGGCCAGCCCAACAGCTGCGACATGCCCAGCCCCAGCACGGTGGCCAGCAGGATCTGGCCAATGGCACCGGGCAAGGCAATGGCTTTCACCGCCAGCAAGTCGCGCACGGAAAAATGCAAACCCACACCAAACATCAGCAAAATCACGCCCATCTCCGCCAATTGTGGTGCGATCTGGCTATCTGCAGTAAAACCTGGTGTAAAAGGCCCGGCCACGATGCCGGCACACAGGTAACCGATCAGCGGTGGCAGACGCAGACGGAAAGCCAGCGTACCCAGCATGAAGGCAAACACCAGGCTGCCGACAATGGTGGCAATCAGCGGGGAATGGTGAAGCATGGCGCAGCCCTCCGAAACAGTTTCAATACATGACAGATTGCAGGAAAGTGAATGTAGTTCCGTTTAATATCAAAAATTATTTAAATTAAAACAATTAATCTAAATAGCATATAAATTAATGTGGAAAACAGTATGATGCTTTGCGATTTAACATCATAGATTCATCAACTTACTGCCTTCTTAATCACAGCATCACGACAACATCACGCAGAAATGTTTGCGTAACAAAAAAATATCCCGTCCAGAGATGGCTGGTACGGAACAGGCCAGTCCAACTCTCATGCCTGCCCGTGGCCGCAATCGCGGTTTTCAGCCAGCAGCTGGCGGCGTATGCTCTGCCAGCACCCAGGCAGTCAGCTGCCATTTTTTCCCGCCACCGGAGCCTCCATGCGCTGCCTTGCCGTCTTTCCGCTACTGACTGTCCTGCTGACCAGCCTGCCTCTTCATGCTGAAGAACCGGTACATAGCCTGACGCTCAGCCTGGCTGGCAACCTGTACCAGACCGCAGCTGGCAGCGGTGCCAAACTGCAACCCAGCATGGACCTGCGGCATGACACCGCCTATGGCAGCCTGTTTGTGCAACAGGGCGAAGCCGGCATTGGTCTGCCCGCCCCCGGCGGCTGGATGACGTTGGCAGCCGCCAATGAAAGCCAGTGGGAGCTGGGTGCCAACTCCAGCCACTGGATGGGCGTGCTGCGTTATGGCGTGGATCTGCCGCAGGGCGGCTCGTTATCCATCGGCTATGCCGACCGGCTGGGTTCTGCCAGCCCGGGCAGCCTGTTGATCATGAATCTGGATCTCACCCTGGGCCACTGGCGCAATCAGCGGCTCAGTCTGCTGGGCTGGGCCAGCCTGGCCGATTCACAACGCGCTGCCAGCCTGGGACATCAGGCTGACGACAGCGGTAGGCATCTGGAGCAAAGCAATCTGCTGCTGATGCTGAATCATCCCTTCGATCCGCGCTGGTCGATGGATATCGGTGCCGGTTCGCGCTGGATGGCCGATTCAGCCAGGCAGCACAGCGCTGGCTGGCAAGCTGTGCTCAGCCTCAACTGCAAGCTGTACTGACGCCGCTTCCCCCCATTAAAGCCGTCTGCCACAGACGGTGGTTTGGCGCGATCCGCTCCAGCGGTGAGCCGGATCATCATAACTGCCCAGTTCGGCAAAACCTGCCTTGCGCATCATTCCAGCCGAACCGGTATTCTGCTGATGCCTATCCGCACAGATCCAGCCACAGCCCTGCGCCCGCAGGGCATCACACACTGCCAGCAACAGGCGGCTGCCCAGTCCCAAGCCTGCACAATCGCGACTGACCACGGCCTCAATCAGAAATCCGGCCCTGTCGGCAGCCACATCGGCCGGACGGTAGGCCGGATAGCGGTCGCTGACGGCAAACAGCATGATGCCCAGCAAGCGGCCTTCCTGCTCCGCCAGCAGACCTTGCACAGTGCCGGCTGCCAGCTGCTGCAGGGTCAGATCCACCCCGTCCGCAGGCAGGTAATTCCAGTCATTCGGACCGTGCTCCAGAATCAGCTGTTGCAGTGCCGCGCAATCCGCCGCCGTGGCAAAACGCATGTTGAGGGCGCTCATTTCTGCTCGTTTCCTTGTCTTGCTACCCTGCCTGACAACATCAAACCCTCTCCTCAGGCGCCATAAAGGCCCGTCAGGCGGTTTTGCCGGCCTGTAACGCGCTACGACGGGCCAGGCAGGCAAAATGCCCTGGCGGCCCGCCATGGGCGATTAAATGGCACTCAGCACTGGTGATAAGCACGATACCAGTCAACAAATGCCTGCATGCCTGTGGTTAGCGGCGTATCCGGTGAAAAACCCACGGCAGCGCGCAAACGACTGGTATCGGCATAGGTGATGGGCATATCACCATCCTGCATCGGGTAGTACTCCTTCACCGCCTCACGCCCGCAAGCGCTTTCTATGCTGTGGATAAAATCCAGCAAGGCCACCGGATTATGATTGCCGATATTGAACAACGCATACGGTGGCTGGCCGTTTGCGGCGGATGGCAGATGCTGCATCACCCGTACCACGCCCTCCACGATATCGTCGATAAAAGTGAAATCGCGCTGCATCTGGCCATGGTTGAACACCTTGATCGGCTTGCCCTGCAATATCGCCTCGGTAAACAGCCAGGGTGCCATGTCCGGCCTTCCCCACGGACCGTATACGGTGAAAAAGCGCAGCCCGGTGCAGGGCAAGCCATACAGGTGGGCATAGCTGTGCGCCATCACTTCGTTGGCTTTCTTGGTGGCGGCATAGAAGCTGACCGGCGCATCCACCCTGTCGTCTTCGGCAAACGGCACCTTGGCATTCTGGCCGTACACGCTGCTGGAACTGGCATACACCAGGTGCTTGACCGCATGGCGGCGGCAGGCTTCCAGCACATTGGTCATGCCCAAGAGATTGCTCTGGGCGTAGACATGCGGATTGTCGATGGAATAGCGCACGCCGGCCTGTGCTGCCAGATGGATCACGTAATCGAAGCTTTCCGCCCCACACAGCGCGTTCAGCGCATCCCAGTCTGCCAGGTCCAGTTGCACGAAACGAAAGCCGTCACGGCCCTCCAGCGTGGCAAGACGGGCCTGTTTCAGGCTCACCGGGTAATAGCTGTTGAGATTATCCACACCAATCACATTGCAATCACCAGCCTGCAGCAGACGTTCACATACCGCCCGGCCAATGAAACCGGCAGCGCCGGTTACCAGTATGTTCATGATTTCTTTTCCAGCCTGTGCAGCTCGTTGAGCTTGGCGTATTTGATATAGCTGTTGAAGCAACCGATGCTGATGTGGACAAGCCCGGGCAAACCATCCAGAAAACCACGGCGGAACAGGTAAAACTTGGCAAAGCGCAGCAATGGACTGAACACCAGCTTGCTCCATCCCGCCTTTTTCCCGCGTTTATACAGTAGCTGCGCCTGCAGGCTGGTATAGCGGTTCTGCTTGTCCAGGTATAACGCGATGTCTTCGCCGGACTCATGCATCAGATCGCCAGTTAGCTTTTCCACAGGGCTTTCGGTCTGCACATACTCGTGAACCAGATCGTCCGACCAGCGTGCATGGCGTCGGTCAAACAGCCGCAGGCTCCAGTCCGGGTAGCCTTCGCCATGTTTCAGAAAACGACCCATAAAACGGTTACTGCGGGCAAACCGGTAAGCACGGGCTTGTGGATTGTTCAGTATCTGCTTGATTTGCAATACCAATTCTTCCGATGGCCATTCGTCTGCGTCCAGACATAGCACCCAGTCATGACTGGCTGCCTGAACGGCAAACTGCTTTTGTGGACCGAATCCTAGCCAGCTCTGGTGGATAACTTTCGCCTTATAGGCAGAAGCTATGGCAACCGTATTGTCTGTACTACCCGAATCCACCACCACGATTTCTTCTGCCCACTGAATGCTTGCCAAGGTTTTTTCCAGCTGTAAGGCCGCATTTTTGGTGATGAGCACAACGCTGAGTGGTTCTCGCATCTTTTCTTGTTATTCCCATATGTATATAGAAGAAACTAGTAGAAGGCAGTCCAAATCTGTGGATAAGTGTCTTTTTACTTGTTTATTCAATAATTTAAGAGATATCAAAACATGTTGAGCAGCCTGCTTCCTGCATGCTGAGCATTTGTGGATAACTTTAGCCTTTCTGGCTGGACCTGGTTTATCCACATGCTGTCAGTGACTTGAATACGCCTGCCTGTTAATGGCCATTTTTGTGCAGTTACCTTGTTTATCTTAAACTGAATTTTATTATGAAGAGACTAATGAGAGCCGTGGTTTTCTGTTGATAACCATAAAAAACACATGCGTGATCAGTAACTTGCCCTGTTGATGGCACTGGGATTAATCCGGTGGCGGACAGGCTGGCAGATTGTGGATAAATATGGCCGGAATTATACACAGCTGCTTATCCACATCTGTTGCGCACGGAATTTACCTGGTTAACCACAGCGGCTTCAGTGCAGCTCGGTTACAATGCGCGCCATGATGAACGTACTGATTGTGCGTACCTCGTCGATGGGCGACCTTATCCACACCTGGCCAGCCATCACCGAGCTCAAGACGCACTACCCCAATCTCAGGATCAGCTGGCTGGCCGAAGAAAATTTCGCCGACATTCCCCGTTTACACCCGGCGGTGGATGACGTGATTCCTTTGGCATGGCGACGCTGGCGCAAAAAGCTGCTGTCGCCAGCCTGTTGGGCTGAAATGAAAGCCGTGCGCCAGAAGCTGCGCGCCACGCAATGGGATCTGGTGGTGGATTGTCAGGGGTTGCTGAAAAGTGCAGTACCAGCCAAGTTCAGCGGTGCGCCGCTTACCGGCTATGACCGCCACAGCATTCGCGAACCGCTGGCCTGCCTGCTGTATGACAAGACCCACCGGGTGGACTGGTCGCTGTCGGCAGTGGAACGCTGCCGCTTGCTGCTGGCCAAGGTATTCGGTTACCAACCGCAGGGCAGCCCATGTTTTGGCGTACCTGCGGCAGCCCGACCGGACTGGTTGCCGCAAGGCGAATACGCCGTGCTGCTGCATGCCACCAGCCGTGCCTCCAAGGAGTGGCCGGAACAACACTGGATTGCGCTGGGTGAACAGCTTGCTGCACAACATGGTCTGCAACTGATCATTCCCTGGGGCAATGCTGCCGAACAGCAGCGCGCAGCGCGACTGGCCGCTGCCATGCCGCAGGCCATGGTGGCACCACGCATGAATCTGGTAGAGGCTTGCGGATTACTGGGCCATGCCCGCGCCGTCATCGGCGTGGATACCGGTCTGTGTCATCTGGCCAATGCCCTGAATGTGCCGCTGGTGGCCATCTACACCGATACCGACCCCGGCAAGACCGGGGTGGTGGAAACCCCCTGGGCCACCAATCTGGGCAATATCGGCCAGTGTCCGACAGTGGATGCGGTGTATCAGGCCTTGCTGGCGCGCAAGGACATGCAATGAACTGGCGGCGCGGGCTGTATTCCTTGCTGTGGTGGGCGGCCACGCCGCTGATCCGCCGTTATCTGAAAAAACGCGCGCGCAAGGCCCCGGCCTATCTGCAGCACTGGGACGAGCGTTTCGGCGAGGCTCTCCAGCCTCAAGCCACTGGCGCGATCTGGATTCATGCGGTATCGGTGGGCGAAACCCGTGCCGCCTTGCCCTTGATCCAGGCCATTCGCCAACGCTGGCCGGATGTGCCCTTGCTGCTGACCCAGATGACTCCCACCGGCCGCGATACCGCACGCCAGCTGTATCCGGATGCCGAAGTGCGTTATCTGCCTTACGACTATCCCGGCGCGGTGCGGGATTTTCTGGCCGTGTGGCAGCCACGCTTTGGTGTGCTGATGGAAACCGAGCTGTGGCCCAATCTGCTGCATGCGGCGCGCCAGCAGGGCGTACCGGTATTTCTGGCCAATGCGCGGCTGTCGGAAAAATCGCTGCGCGGCTATCGTCGCATTCAGGGGCTGATTGGCCCGGCCTTGCGTGATTTGACGGCCATTGCTGCGCAAAGCCAGCAAGATGCCGAACGTTTGCAGCAATTGGGCGCTGTTTCCCCGCAAGTCTGTGGCAATACCAAGTACGATTTCACCCCGCCAGCCGCCATGGCCGAGCTGGCAGCGCAGTTTCGCCAGCGTATAGGCAGCCGTCCGGTATTCATTTGCGCCAGTACGCGCGATGGCGAGGAACAGCTGATCCTGCAGGCCTGGCAACAGGCCGAGGTGGGCAATACCCTGCTGCTGCTGGTGCCGCGTCACCCGGAACGCTTCGACAGCGTGGCCGCGCTGGCACAGGACATGGGCTTTGCCGTGCAGCGGCGCAGCGACAACAGCAAGATTGCTGCTGCTACCCGCGTGTGGCTGGGCGACAGCATGGGCGAGCTGTTTGCCTATTACGGCTGTGCCGATGTGGCTTTTGTCGGCGGCAGCCTGTTGCCGCTGGGGGGGCAGAACCTGATCGAGCCGGCCAGCCTCGGCCTGCCGGTCTTGTTTGGCCCGTCCATGTTCAATTTTGCCCAGGCCAGTGAATTGGCGCTGCAGGCAGGCGCTGCCTTGCAAGTGGCGGATGCCGCCGCGCTGGTGCAGCAGGCACTTGAGCTGTTGCAGGACGATGCCCGTCGTCAGCAGATGCACAGCGCCGCGCTGGCGTTTACGGCAGCGCATCGTGGTGCCAGCCAGCGTATTGTCCAGTTACTGCAGGCGCATCTGCCTGACTGATGCAGTGGGCCGGCTGCGGCCTGCTGTTGCCTGCCCGCCACGCCTGACCGGCCATTTCCTGTCTTGCATCAATTATTCCAATATCTTGCTTTGCCATTTTTATACACATGTATAAATTAGCAGCATGAAGCGCGAAACCAATCCTCACCCCACCCGCGTCCTGTTGCTGGAACATGGCTTGCAGCACTTGCGCCAGTATGGCCTGCGCCAGTTGACCGTACGGGGTATTTGCCAGCAGGCCGAGGTGAATCCCGGTAGTTTTGTCTACCACTTTGGCAACCGCCAACAATTTGTCAGCATGCTGCTGGAGCTGTGGTATGCGCCGCTATACCGGCAATTGCAGGACAGCCTGCAGCAGCAGGGTGAGCCGCTGGACCGCCTGTCGGCCATGCTGTTGCAGCTGGTGGCTTTTGCCAGGGCCGAGGGCGGGGTGATCAGCCAGTTGCTGCTGGATGCCGGCTCGGGCGAGGTGGCGGCGGTGGAATTCATCCGCAATCTGGCACCGCGTCATCCGCAGTTGTTATTGCAATGCCTGAGCGAGGCGCAACAGGCCGGCCAGCTATGTCAGGCTCCGCCCTTGCACCAACTGATGTATTTGATGTCGGCACTGGGCTTCCCGGTGCTATTGCAGCAGCTGAGCAGCGGCAAGCACATCCTGCCCACGCTGCTGGAGCAGGGTTTGGCCAGCTATGCGCTGGAACCGGAACATTTGCAGCAAAGATTGCACTGGGCGCTCAAGGGCCTCAGTGCCAGGGAGCTGGCGTAATGAACAAGAAACGCATGGTGGCGGGGCTGCTGGTGTTGGGGCTGCTGGCCGCAGGCATCTGGTACGGGCAACAGGACAAGGGCGCAGATGCGCTGGTGCTGTCCGGCAATGTGGATATCCGCGAGGTGAATTTGTCATTTCGTGTTGGAGGCCGCTTGCAGCAAGTGCTGGTGGACGAAGGCGCAACGGTGAAGGCCGGGCAGGTACTGGCCCGGCTGGACGACGCACCGCAGCGCAATGCCGTGGCCGATGCCGAAGCGGCGCTGTTGGCGCTCAAGGCGCGGCAATCGCTGATGCATCAGGGTTATCGGGCGGAAGATGTGGCGCAGGCCCGCGCCACGCTGGATGCCCGCCAGGCCGTGCTGACCGATGCCAATGCCGCCTGGCAGCGGCAACAGGAACTGGCCGGCAGCGGTGCCGCAGCGGTGAAGGCGCTGGATGCCGCCCGCTCCGCCCATGAGCAGGCGCAAGCGCAGTATCAGGCCGCGCAGCAGCAATACCAGGCACTGAGCAAGGGCTACCGGCCGCAGGAAGTGGCCGAAGTGGACGCCAATGTGAAACGGGCCGAAGCCCAGCTGGCCAGCGCCCGGCTGCAACTGGCCGATACCGTGCTGAGCGCACCGTCGGACGGCATCATCCTCACCCGGGTGCTGGAGCCGGGCAGCATGCTGGCAGCCGGTGCCAGCACCCTGACCCTGTCGCTCACCCGGCCGGTGTGGGTGCGCGCCTATGTGGCTGAAACCCAGTTGGGCCAGACCCAGCCGGGGCGTAAGGTGTGGGTATATCGCGACGGGCGCAGCCAGCCCTATGCCGCCGTAGTGGGCTTTGTCTCGCCCACGGCGGAATTCACTCCCAAGAATGTGGAAACCGCCGACCTGCGCACCGCCCAGGTTTACCGTCTGCGCGTGATCGTCTCCCAGCCGGATGCCGCCTTGCGTCAGGGCATGCCGGTAACGGTAAAGCTGGCCCAGCCATGAGCACGCCAGCGGGCGACATCGCCATCCGCCTGCAGGCAGTCAGCCACGCCTTTGCCGGGCGGCCGGCGCTGTGCGAGCTGAGTGCGGACATCCGCCGCGGGGTGATTACCGGGCTGGTGGGGCCGGATGGTGCCGGCAAGACCACCCTGCTGCGGCTGATGGCCGGCTTGCTCAAGCCTGACAGCGGCAGCTTGCAGGTGGAAGGGCTGGACCCGGTGACAGCGGGGGACACATTGCGCCTGCAACTGGGCTATATGCCGCAAAAATTCGGCCTGTACGAAGACCTTACCGTGCTGGAAAACCTCACCTTGTATGCCGATCTGCGTGGTGTCACCGGCGCGGCGCGGGCAGAAAGCTTTGCACGCCTGCTGGCGTTTACCGATCTGGCGCGCTTTACCACACGGCTGGCCGGCAAATTGTCCGGCGGCATGAAACAGAAACTGGGCCTGGCCTGCACCTTGCTGGGTTCGCCGCGCATCCTGTTGCTGGACGAACCCTGTGTCGGGGTGGATCCCATCTCGCGCCGCGAGCTGTGGCGCATGGTCAGCAGTCTGGCCGATGGCGGCATGGCCGTGCTGTGGAGTACCTCCTATCTCGACGAGGCCGAGCTGTGCGGCCAAGTGCTGCTGATGCACGAAGGCCGGCTGCAATACAGTGGCAGCCCGCAGGCGCTGATGGACAGCATGCAGGGCCGCAGCCTGTTGTTGCAGGGCATTGCCGGCAACCGTCGTCAGGTATTGCGCCGCGCACTGCGTTGTCCACAGGTGATCGACGGTGCCTTGCAAGGCCATGCCGTGCGGCTGGTGTTGCGCACGGCAGGAGAGCTGCCGGATCTTGCCAGTCTGGACGCCGGTCCCGATGCCAGCTTGCAGGCAGTCAAGCCACGGCTGGAAGATGCCTTCATCGATTTGCTGGGTGGCGGGCCGGGTGGCGATTCACCGCTGACCGAACACATGCCGCCAGCGCGATTGCCGGATGGGGTGGATGCCGACGCCGTCATCGTGGCGGAACAGCTCACCCGTCGTTTTGGTGATTTTGTCGCCACCGATCATGTGGATTTCCGCATCCGCCGTGGCGAAATCTTCGGCTTGCTCGGCCCCAATGGCGCGGGCAAATCCACCACCTTCAAGATGATGTGCGGCCTGTTGCCGGTAAGCAGTGGCGCGGCACGGGTGATGGGGCTGGACCTGAAAAAGTCCGCCAGCCAGGCGCGGCAGCAAATTGGCTATATGGCGCAGAAATTTGCCCTGTACAGCAACCTCAGCGTGGCGCAGAACCTGGCGTTTTTCGCCGGCATCTATGGCCTGTCCGGCGCGCGCCAGCGGGCGGCAGTGGCTGACATGGTGCGGGTATTTGCCTTGCAGCCCTTCCTCGCCATGAATGCCGGAGAACTGCCGCTGGGCTTCAAGCAGCGGCTGGCGCTGGCCTGCGCGCTGATGCATCAGCCGCCGCTGCTGTTTCTGGATGAACCAACGTCGGGGGTGGACCCGGTCAGCCGCCGTGAATTCTGGAGTCATATCAACGGCCTGGTGGACAAGGGTGTCACGGTGATGGTGACCACCCACTTCATGGACGAAGCAGAATATTGCGACCGCATCGGGCTGGTGTACCGCGGCCGCATGATTGCCAGCGGCACCCCGGATGCACTCAAGGCCATGGTGGCCAGCCCGGCCCTGCCCGATCCCGGCATGGAAGACGCCTTCATCGCGCTGGTGGAGCGTGACGACCAATTGCGGGAGGCCACATGAGCATCAGCCTGCGTCGCCTGACTGCGCTGTGCCGCAAGGAAAGCTACCAGATCGTGCGCGACCCCAGCAGCATCCTGATTGCCTTCGTGCTGCCGGTGTTGCTGCTGTTCATCTACGGCTATGGCATCAATCTGGATGCCAACCGGGTGCGACTGGGCATTGTGCAGCAGGATGGCGGCGCAGAAGCCAGCCGCCTGGTGCAAACGCTGCAAGCCTCGCCCTATATCGCCGCCAGCTTGTCCACTTCCGAGTCCGCCATGCGTCAGCAATTGCAGGCGGGCGAGGTGCGCGGGGTGGTGATCCTGCGCAGCGATTTTTCCGCCAGGGTCAGGCAGGGTCAGGGCGCCGCCGCCATCCAGTTGTTGACCGACGGGGCCGAACCCAATACCGCCAATTTTGTTGCCAGCTATGTGCAAGGGGTATTCCAGCTGTGGCTGAACCAGCGCCAGAATGGCCAGCCCCCTGCGGCCACGCTGACCGTGCAGCCGCGTTACTGGTTCAACCCCACCACGGTGAGCCGCAATTATCTGGTGCCCGGCTCCATCTCGGTGATCATGACCATCATCGGCGCGCTGCTCACCTCGCTGGTGGTGGCACGCGAGTGGGAGCGCGGCACCATGGAGGCACTGCTATCCACCCCGGTCACCCGCAGCGAATTACTGCTGTCCAAAATCATCCCCTACTACCTGCTGGGCATGGCTGCCATGGGCATGTGTGTGCTGGTGGCTACCCTGGTGATGGGTGTGCCGCTGCGCGGTTCGCTGTGGGTGCTGTTTGTGGTCACCAGCCTGTTTCTGGGTAGCGCGCTGGGCCTGGGCCTGTTGCTGTCCACCACCACGCGCAACCAGTTCATTGCCGCGCAGTTTGCGCTGACCGCGGCCTTCCTGCCCGCCATCATGCTGTCCGGTTTCGTGTTTGAAATCCGCAGCATGCCGCTGGCGGTACAGGCGGTGACTTACTTGATTCCGGCGCGCTATTTTGTCAGCGCCTTGCAGACACTTTTCCAGGCTGGTGAAATCTGGCCGGTCTTGCTGATCAACCTGCTGTTTCTGCTGCTGTCCGCCGCCTTCTGGCTGGGCCTGACTGCCTGGCGGACACCGCGCCGACTGGATGGCAACTGAGATGTGGCAACGTCTGCTCACCCTGATCCGCAAGGAAATGCAGGCGCTGCTGCGCACCCCGCAAAGCCGCCGCCTGCTGATCGCCCCGGTGCTGCTGCAACTGCTGCTGTTTCCGTTTGCCGCCACGCTGGAAGTGAAAAACAGCACGCTGGCTGTATTCAATCAGGATGGCGGCGCTGCTTCCATCGAGCTGGTGCAACGTTTGGCTGCCACCCAGGCCTTTCCGCAAGTGCTGATGCTGCACAGCCAGCAAGACATGCAGCAGGTGATAGACCGGCAACAGGCCTTGCTGGCCATCAGCCTGCCGCAGGATTTCTCGCGCCGGCTGGCCAGCGGCCAGGGCGTGACGGCGCAGGCCATTATCGATGGGCGGCGCAGCAACAGCGCGCAGATTGCCTATGGCTACGCGCTGCAAGTGGTGCAGCAATATGCCGCCGAGCGCAGTCGGCAAGCCGCACCGGCTCGGCTGCTGGTGCAGAACCTGTACAACCCCAATCTGGAATACCGCTGGTTCGTGCTGCCCAGCCTAGTGGCCATCATCACCACCATCGGCTGCCTGATGGTGACCGCGCTGTCGCTGGCACGCGAGCGCGAAGAAGGCACCTTCGAGCAACTGCTGGTGTCGCCGCTGACCCCGGCCTACATCATGGCCGGCAAGGCGCTGCCCGGCATGCTGGTGGCGCTGGTGCAAGGCTGCATCATTGCCGCTGCCGCGGTATGGGTTTACCAGGTGCCGTTCAGCGGCACGGTGTGGTTGCTGCTGGTTTCCATGCTGTGTTACGGGCTGTCGCTGGTGGGTTTCGGCCTGCTGATTTCCGCCCTCAGCAGCAATCAGCAGCAGGCATTTCTGGGCTCGTTTGCCTTCATGTCGCCCGCGGTGATTTTGTCCGGCTACATGGCCCCGGTGGAAAACATGCCCTTGCCGCTGCGAATGGTCAGCGCGGTGGACCCGCTCAGCCACTTCATCGTCATCGTCAAGGGCATCTTCCTGAAGGGTTATGGCCTGGCCGAGGCCTGGCCACACCTGTGGCCGCTGTTGGCCATTGCTGCCGGCACCTTGTTGCTGGCTTACCGGATGTTCCTGCAGAGGAGTCACTGATGTCACACCGTATCCTCTTTCCTTTGCTCTTCCCCTTGCTGGCGCTCACCGCCTGCGCCGTCGGCCCGGATTACCACGCGCCGCAAACCACGCTGCCGGCGCACTACCAGCATCAGGCTGGCAGTAGCCAGCCGCAGTTGCAGCGCTGGTGGACGGTATTTGACGATGCCGCGCTCAGCCAGTTGGTGGAGCAGGCCTTGCAGTCCAGCCCGGATCTGGCCCAGGCCGATGCCCGTGTGCGCCAGGCACGGGCCAGCCTGGGTGTGGTGGACAGTGCGCTGTGGCCGCAACTGAATGCCGGTGTGCGCAGCGGGCGCGACCAGTTCAGCCGCAATAGCGAAAACTTTGCCAACATCCCGTTTGCCAATCCGCGCACCGGCTTTAACGACCAGCGCCTGCAACTGGATGCCAGCTGGGAAATCGACCTGTTCGGCCATACCGCCCGCAGCCGCGAAGCTGCCGCAGCGCGGCTGGATAGCGTGCAGGAACAGCAGGCCGATGTAGCGCTGCGGGTGGCGGCGGAAGTGGCGCGCAATGTGATTGATTACCGTGGCTGGGTGGCACGCCAGCACAACCTGGAAGCCCAACTGGCGGCAGCGCGGGAAAGCCTGCGCCTCACCGGCTTGCTGCGCCAGACGGGTGAAATTTCCGATAGCGAACTTAACCAGGCGGCCAGCAATGTGGCTAGCCTGCAAGCGGCGCTGCCAGCCCTGCACACCGCCCAAGGTGCTACCGTGGCTGCACTCAGCGTATTGCTGGACCAGACCCAGGCCCAGCTGCTGGCCACGCTGGCAGCGGAACGGCCTGTTCCTGCCACGCTGGCGCAGGCACCGGTGGGCATGCCGGCTGACTTGTTGCGGCGGCGGGCGGATATCCGTCAGGCCGAACGCGAACTGGCGGCGGCGACAGCCGATATCGGCGTGGCAGTGGCCGAGCAATACCCGCGGCTGGTGCTGGTGGGCAGTGGCGGCTGGGATTCCATCCACGAAGGCAATCTCACTGCGGCGGCAAGTCGCTTCTGGAATGTCGGCCCGCAACTGAGCCTGCCCTTGTTTACCGGTGGACGACTGAAAAACCAGGTGACAGCGCGCGAAGCGGCGCGGGATGCGGCTTTGGCGGCTTATCGGCAAAAAGTGCTGGCAGCACTGGCCGATACCGAAACCGCCTTGCTGCGCTACCAGCAAGAGGCACAGCGCCAGCATGCCTTGCAGGCCAATGTGGAACTGGCCGAATTGCAGCTAGGGTTGGCGCGGCAGCGTTTCCGTGTTGGTGAGGTGGCAAAAACCGAGGTATTGGCGCAGCAACAATTGGAAGCGCAGCAGCGTGAAGCCTGGCTGGCATCACGGCAAGCGCAGGCAGAAAACCTGGTGGCCCTGTTCAAGGCACTGGGCGGGGGTATGCAAGGCAAGTAGTGTGGCAAGGAGACGCAATGCAGCAACGGAGATGTTGCGAATGGGTCTCCATGCCATGCTTACGGTTTGGTAGCCTGCCACACGGCAATACCCTGACGCCCAGCCTGCAGCGGGATTTCAAACTGCATCAAATCCTCGCCTATCACAAAAGGGCCATCGTAATTTGCTTGCACCTGTTTGGCGATGTCCGCAACGGAAACCTCCCCATTCAGACCGATATGACTGAAGACTGCCAATGTGGGCCGTGCTTCCCGCAAGACCCGGGCGGCATCCAACGGAGAGGAAAGATGGCCAAAAATGGCCTTGTATGCCGGGTTGGATTGCAACAAGGCATCCGATGTCAAAGAAACACAATGCACTAGCAAATCCACACCTTTGGCCTGCTTGACTACCTCAGGGCTATAGCGGGTATCCCCGGAGAGCACCACAACATGACCTTGATATTCAATACGATACCCAAATGAAGGCTTGATATTGACGCCATGATCATTATCAAAGGCATAAACCCGCACGCCACCCACGTCATACACCAAACCTGCTGTTTCATCATGAGCCTGGATCATGACCCCATCCATAGGGGTGCCCTCATCTTTCACTCGGGTAGCAATATCGGTTGCATAAGCCTGTTGCAAGCCCTGCGCCAGCGCCTCCGTTCCAGTGGGGCCATAAAGCTTCATCGGTGAAGTACGGCGGCCATAGGCCGGTTGTAACCAGCCCGTCAGCCAAAAATCAGGTAAACCGACAGTATGATCGGAATGAAAATGAGTCAGGAAAAAAGCATTGATGCGCCCTAGCGGAATATGCAATTGCCACAGACGCGTGCTGGCACTGCGACCAAAATCAAAAACCAGTTTCTGGTTTCCTGCCTCCACTAAAGTGCTATAACCCGCACGCGCCATTTGTGGCACTGGCGTCCCGGTACCCAGTAAGCTTACTCGAAAAATCTTACCATCCTGATCCGCCATAAGCTCACTGGCCTGTGCCACCAGTGCTGATATGGCAAAAACAGCAGCAAGCAAACCTTTGGCAAAAGTAGCAAATTTCATTTTGGCCTCATCCGCTAGTTGTTTAGACAGAAATGAGTTTAATTTGAAATTTTTTCAGCATAAATAATTAAATTTTCTATAGTATCGAAACCAATAGTTTCTAATTAAGCGATATTGCAGACTTTTGTAAGGCAAAAATGTGGACAGATTGACGAGCATGACCGCTTTTGTCAGGGCGGTTGAGGAAGGGTCATTTACCAAGGCGGCAGACAAGCTGGAAATCACGGCCCAAATGGTAGGCAAGCATGTACGGGCTCTGGAGCAATGGACCGGCACCCGGCTCATGAACAAAACCACCAGGCAGCAAAGCCTAACTGAAACCGGCAACCTGTTTTACCAACGCTGCAAAACTATCCTGGGTGAAATCGCAGCCACAAAAGCGATTGTAGAGGAAATGCAGGCCGAACCACGCGGACGTCTGAGGCTGGCAGCACCCTTGAGTTTTGGTCAATGCTTACTGGTGCCCATGTTGCCCTCTTTTTTGCAGGCCCATCCTCATATTGAAATGGATCTGTACCTGAGCAACCGCTTTGTGGACTTGGTAGAAGAAGGATTCGATGCTGTGATTCGCGTACAGTCGCCTGGTGATGAGCAATTTGTCGCCAAGCCACTGGGGGAGCAGCAGCTCTGTTTGTGCGCCGCCCCTTCTTACCTGGAAAAATACGGAAAACCAGTCCATCCCGTGGAGCTCAAACATCACCAATGTCTGCATGGCAACTGGGGAGGCAATGAAACCTGGTCGTTTCAAGGCCCGGATGGAACACACCACATCAAGATCTCCAGCCGGTTGAAAATAAACAACTGGCCTGCCTTGTTTTCTGCCGCGCTACATGGTGGCGGTATCAGCCTGCAACCTATTCATATGCTGCAACAAGCCCTGGCACAGCACGAACTAGTGCCACTGCTGGAGGACTACACCATTCCTGCCATACGGCTTTACCTATTCTTCCCGCCAGCCAGACAACAAACCCTTAAACTGCGATGCTTTGCCGATGCTTTGCAAAAATATCTGCAAACCAGAGCAATCCATGCGGCACCCGCACCGTAGAAGCAGCAGCGTGACGGATAGCGGGGGCAGCAGTAAAAAAATGGCCATTAATTGAACAATGCCGCCATCTGCCGGGCGGCGGCGGCCGGGTCGGGGGCATCAAACAGGCCGCCAATCACCGCAATGGCACTGGCACCGGCCGCCACCACTTCGGCGGCATTGTCCGGGGTGATGCCGCCAATGGCGACGGATGGCAGGCCCAGTTTTTTTGCTTCGGCAAACAGCGACAGCGGTGCTGCCACGGCATGCGGTTTGGTGCGGGAGGGAAACACCGCGCCAAAGGCCACATAGCTGGCACCGTCGCGTGCGGCCTGTTCGGCCAGGCGGATGTCGTTGTAGCAGGACACGCCGATGATGGCATCCGGCCCCAGTATTGCGCGGGCATCGGCCACCGAACCGTCGGTCTTGCCCAGGTGCACGCCATCGGCCTGTACCGCGCGTGCCAGGGTGACATCGTCGTTGATAAGGAACAGCACGCGGCGGCTCTTGCACAGGCTGGCCAGCAGGCTGGCCTGGCGCAGGCGGCGCACGGTGTTGTCGCTCTTGTTGCGGTATTGCAGGATGGCCACGCCGTTATCCAGCACGCGGCTGACCTTGGCCAGCAATTGCTCGCTGTCTTCTGCCTCCGGCGATACCGCATACAAGCCCTTAATCACTGTCACCTTCTGCTCCTTCTTCTTCGCGGGCCCAGAACATCCGGTCCGGGATGTATTGGCCCATGCCGGGGCGGAAACCCGCCACCAGGCTTTGATAGGTATATTCCTGTGCTTCGCGCACTGCTTCGGGCAGCATCAGCCCGGTGGCCAGCATGCCGGCAATGGCCGAGGCCAGCGTGCAGCCCGAGCCGTGATAGCTGGCAGGCAGCCGCTCCCAGCGGTCGGCACGTACTATGCCGTTGGGACTGTACAGACTGTTTATGACTTCTTTGGTATTTTCGTGCGTACCGGTAATCAATACATGCGGGCAGCCCAGTGCCAGCAGGCGTTTGGCACACTCGTCCAGGCTCAGTTCCTCGTCTTCGTCCGGGTCGTTCATCGCCAGCCGGCGTGCTTCCATGCTGTTGGGGGTGATGATGGACACCTGCGGAATCAGCAAGTCGCGCATGGCGGCAATCAGGTCGTCATCGGCCAGCTCGTGGCCGCCGCCGCTGCGCAGCACCGGGTCCAGCACCACGGGTACATCCGGATAGTCGGCAATCAGCTGGGCCACCACGGCCACGTTTTCCACGCTGCCCAGCATGCCGATCTTGAACACCAGCACCGGAATGTCTTCCAGCAGGAAGCGCGCCTGGTCGTTCACCATGTCGGCATCCAGCACCATGAAGTCGTCCACGCCCACCGTATCTTGCACGGTAATGGCGGTAATTACGGACAAGGGGTGGCAACCCAGGCTGGCCAGGGTGAGAATGTCGGCCTGGATGCCGGCGCCGCCGGAAGGGTCGGAACCAGCCAGGGTGAGTACTGCTGGTGGAGGGGGCAATGTGGACAAGGCGGTAACCTCTTTGGTCAGATCGTGCGGCAGCAATTAGAATGCCTATTTTAACCGAGCTTGGAACAAACGTATGCGCACCTGGATGTGTCTGATTTGCGGTTTCATCTACGACGAGGAAGCCGGGCGGCCGGAAGATGGCATCGCGCCGGGAACTCCGTGGGAAGATGTCCCGCCCAACTGGACCTGTCCCGATTGCGATGCCCGCAAGGACGATTTCGAAATGGTGGAAATCTGAGCTGGCGGCACGCATGCACTTCACGGCATTAAGGCCGTGGCAAGGAATGTGGCATGAATCAAGTTTGCAGAAAAGTCTTTTCCCACGCAGCCCTGCTGTTGGCACTGGCCGGCTGCGCCCAGGTCAACACCACCAATAGCGGTGTGGTGGGCATCAACCGTAGCCAGAGCATGTGGCTGAGTGCACAGGAAGTGGAGCAGTCCTCGGCCAAATCCTACGCTGGCCAGGTCAGCCAGGCGCGCAGCGCGGGCAAGCTCAATACCGACAAAGTACTCACCGCCCGGGTAAAACGGGTGGCGCAGCGGCTGATTGCCCAGACGCCGGTGTTCCGGCCGGATGCCGCCCGCTGGAAGTGGGAAGTCAATGTGGCGCAGACGCAGGAGCTGAACGCCTACGCCATGGCCGGCGGCAAGATCATGGTGTATTCCGGCCTGGTAACGCGCTTGCAGCTGACGGATGACGAAATGGCGGCAGTCATCGGCCATGAAATCGCCCATGCGCTACGCGAGCACAGCCGCGAAACCATGAGCCAGGCCTATGCCCAGCAGATGGGCCTGTCGGTGGTGGGCGCGGTGGCCGGGCTGAACCAGAGCCAGCTCAATCTGGCAGGCATGGTGACCGACGTGACGCTGAGCAAGCCGCATAGCCGCACCATGGAATCGGAAGCCGACATCATCGGTCTGGAACTGATGGCGCGTGCCGGTTACAACCCCAATGCCGCCGTCAATGTGTGGAACAAGATGATGAGCGCCGGTGGTGGCAGCGGGCCGGAGTTTTTATCCACCCACCCTTCGGGGCCCACGCGCATCAGCGACTTGCAGGCACATATCCCGCAAGTGATGCCACTTTATCTGCAGGCAAAACGCGGTTGAACATGCTGTTTCACGTGAAACGTCGTGTGGCACCGGCTACATGGCATGCAGTCTGAATGGAGTCTGAATTGGCTTACCTGTATCTGAAGGCTTTTCACATCATTTTTGTCACCTCGTGGTTTGCCGGGCTGTTTTATTTGCCGCGCATCTTCGTCAACCTGGCCATGGCCGCGCCGGGCGCCGAGTACGACCGCCTGCTGCTGATGGCGCGCAAGCTCTACCGCTTCACCACGCCGCTGGCGGTGCTGGCGCTGGCGCTGGGCCTGGTGCTGTGGCTGGGCTTTGGCATTGCCGGTGGCTGGCTGCATGCCAAGCTCACCCTGGTGGCACTGCTGATTGCCTACCACCTGTATTGCGGCAAGCTGTACCGCGATTTTGTTGCCGGTGCCAATCGCCACAGCCATGTGTGGTACCGCTATTTCAATGAAATTCCGGTGCTGGCGCTGTGCGCGGTGGTGATTCTGGTGGTGGTGAAGCCGTTTTGATGTCGGTGCGGCGCATGTCGCTGCGCACAACTTGTGAATGAATGCAGGGCAAACCGCCCTGAACGGGAAAGAGCAGCATGGGACTGGAAATCGAACGTCGTTTTGTCATTGCCAATGATGGCTGGCGCGGTCTGGCCGAAGGCGTGCAATACCGCCAGGGCTACCTGTCGGTAGAAAAGGAACGCACGGTGCGGGTGCGTATCGTGGGCGATCAGGCCTGGCTCACCCTCAAGGGCAATATCAGCGACATCAGCCGCCATGAATTCGAATACCTTATTCCGCTGGCCGATGCCCGGACCATCATGGACGCCATGTGCCCGATGGTGGTGGACAAGCTGCGTCACCGTATCGAGTTTGGTGGCTTTGTCTGGGAAGTGGACGAATTCTTTGGCGAAAACGCCGGGCTGGTGCTGGCGGAAATCGAGCTGCCAGCGGAAGACACCCCGTTTGCCAAGCCGGACTGGGTGGGCGCGGAAGTCACCCAAGACGGGCGTTATACCAATGCCTATCTGTCCAAGAAGCCCTACACCAGCTGGCCGCAGCGCTGAAATGCCAACACTGGCCAGCCCGGCTGTGGAAAAATAACGCTTTCGCCAGCATGGATACCGCACGGCGCATGCCCTGCGCCACTGGCAAACCCGATTCCGGCAGCAAACCAGGCTGGTTTGCGCCCTACCCGTCATAAGGAAACAGCATGTCCCGCAATCTCGAACTGTTTGAACGTGGCAAGAAAACCATCCCCGGTGGTGTCAATTCGCCGGTACGGGCCTTCGGCTCGGTAGGCGGCACGCCGCGCTTTGTGAAAAAGGCGCTGGGCGCACACTTCTGGGATGCCGACGACAAACAGTACATCGACTACATCGGCTCCTGGGGCCCGGCCATCGTCGGCCACGCCCACCCCACCGTGATCAAGGCGGTGCAGGATGTGGCGGTGGATGGCCTGTCCTTTGGCGCGCCCACCGAAGCGGAAATCGAGATTGCCGAAGAAATCTGCAAGCTGCTGCCCTCGGTCGAGCAAGTGCGACTGGTATCGTCCGGTACCGAAGCCACCATGAGCGCCATCCGTCTGGCGCGTGGTTTCACTGGCCGTGACGCCATCGTCAAGTTTGAAGGCTGCTACCACGGTCACTCCGACAGCCTGCTGGTCAAGGCCGGTTCCGGCCTGCTCACCTTTGGTAATCCTTCTTCCGGTGGTGTGCCGGCCGACTTCACCAAGCACACCCTGGTGCTGGAGTACAACAACGTCGAGCAGCTGGAACGCACCTTCCAGGAAATCGGCGACCAGATCGCCTGCGTCATCCTGGAGCCGATCGCCGGCAACATGAACCTGATCAAGCCGTCGGCAGAATTCGTGCAAACCCTGCGCGCCCTCACCGAAAAACACGGCACGGTGCTGATCTACGACGAAGTGATGACCGGTTTCCGCGTTGATCTGGGCTGTGCCCAGGCGCTGCACGGCGTCAAGCCGGACCTCACCACCCTGGGCAAGGTGATTGGCGGTGGCATGCCGCTGGCGGCTTTTGGTGGCCGCGCCGACATCATGGGCTGCATCTCGCCGCTGGGTAATGTCTACCAGGCCGGCACCCTGTCCGGTAACCCGGTGGCCGTGGCCGCCGGCCTCACCACGCTGAAGCTGATCCAGGAACCGGGCTTCCACGCTACTCTCAGCCGCCGCACCGCCCGTCTGGCACAAGGCCTGGCCGAAGCTGCCAAAGAGGCGGGTGTCAGCATGGTCACCGACAGCGTGGGCGGCATGTTCGGCATCTACTTCTGCGATGCCGTGCCCACCAGCTATGCCCAGGTGACCGCCTCGGACCGCGAACGCTTCAACCGCTTCTTCCACGCCATGCTGGACGAAGGCGTGTACCTGGCACCGTCGGCCTACGAAGCCGGTTTTGTCTCCATCGCCCATACCGACGAAATCATCGAACAGACCATCGCCGCCGCCCGCCGCGCACTGGCGCGCATCTGAGCGCAGGTCTCATCTGCAAGGGCTGCATCTGTCTGGCAGCCCGCAAGAAAAACCGCCCACTCTTGTTGGGCGGTTTTTGTTTTCTCTTGCCGCTCGGTAGATCTGCCCTCAACAGCAGGCTTAAGGCACAATAGCCCGCTGAATTTTCCTGTTCCTGCCGATGCATACCACTACCTCGCAGCGCCTGGCCTGGCGCATTCTGGCCAATGAAGCCGGTATCCGCCTCACCCCCTGCATCCAGCAGCCAGAAGGCGCTGGCTGGAGCCGTGGCCGGGTGCTGCCGCTGGGGCGCTTGCTGGATCAGGCCGCACAGTGGGACTGGCTCAGCGCGCAGGACCGCTTGGTGATAAGCCAGCTTGAGCGCACCCATCAGCTGGCCGATGGCAGCAGTCTGGCCGAGCTGGAAGGTGAAGCCGCCCTGCCGCTGCTACTGGGTCATCCGGCCTTGTTCTGGGAAGAACAGCCCGATCAGCCGGTCACGCTGGAAGCAGGCCAGATCAGTCTGCTGTTGCACAAGCAGCAACAGCAGATGGTGTTGCAACTGAGCCCGCCCGGCATTGCCGCCTGCCAGCATTGCCTGTGGCAGCGCAGCGGGCTGAACAGCTTGCTGGTGTACTGGCCGGGGCCGGAAATCCGCCAACTGGCCGCGCTGCTGGGCCATCGCCTGAGCGTGCCCTTGGCCGCGCGCAAGAAGCTGCTGGAAGCCATTGGCGACATGCTGCCCTGGCTGCCGGTGGAACTGGTGGAGGCGGATGATGGTGCCGATCTGCCCGCCATGCAGGCCGACCCGCGGCTGTTTGCCGTTCTCACCCCGCTGCCCGAGGGACTGCGCCTGCAACTGCGCTGCCGGGTGGCGGAACAAGCCGCCTGGTATCCGCCGGGGCGCGGGCCATGGCAGCAAGTGGCCTTGCTGCAAGGACAAGCGGTGCGCTTGCAGCGTCAGCTAAGTGAGGAAAAACAGGCACTGGCGGCCTTGCTGGAGGATTGCCCGGCATTGGCGGCGGCAAGGCCCGACCCGGATGGCGTGCTGCAATGGTTGCTGGCCAGTCAGCAACAGGCTTTGCAAGTCGTACAGCAGTTGCAGCAATTGCAGGCCATTGCCCCGGCGCGGCTGGAATGTGTCTGGCCGCAAGGCCAGCGCATGCGCATCCAGGCCCAGGCCGGCTTGCCGCAGCTGCGGCTGAAAACCAAACGCAAGAACGGCTGGCTGGAAGTGACCGGTGAAGTGCAGGTGGATGAAGACCGGGTGCTGCAATTGCGTCAGTTGCTGGAAGCGCTGGCCACTCAGCCCGGTCAGTATCTGCGCCTGTCCGAGCAGGACTGGCTGGTGCTGTCCGACAGCCTGCAAGCCAGGTTGCAGCAATTGGCCCGGCTGGCCGATCACGCCATGACTGACGGTTTGTGCCTCAGCCTGCTGGCCGCCCCGCTGCTGGCCGGGCTGAGTGAGGACATCGGCCAGTTTGACGGCGATGCCGGCTGGCAGCAGTTGCAACAAGGCTGGGATAGCCTGCGCACCTTTCATCCAACAGTCCCCGCCACCTTGCAAGCCAGCTTGCGGCCCTATCAATTGCAAGGCTTTGCCTGGTTGTCCCGGCTGGCGCATATCGGTGCCGGGGCCTGCCTGGCCGACGACATGGGGCTGGGCAAGACGGTGCAGACGCTGGCGCTGTTGCTCAGTCGTGCGCATCTGGGCCCGCAACTGGTGGTGGCACCCACCTCGGTGGCGCTCAACTGGCTGGCCGAGGCCGCCCGCTTTGCCCCCAGCCTGCGCTTGCGCCCTTATCAACAGCAGCGCGACTTATCCACAGTCGGGCAGCAGGATCTGGTGATTGCCAGTTACGGCCTGCTGCAATTGCAGGCGGACGATTTTGCCGACGTGCACTGGGCCAGCGTGGTGCTGGACGAAGCGCAGGCCATCAAGAATGCGGCTACCAAGCGCGCGCAGGCGGCACAAAGCCTGCGGGCGGATTTCCGCCTGGCTGCCAGCGGCACGCCGGTGGAAAACCATCTGGGCGAATTGTGGAGCCTGTTCCGTTTCATCACTCCCGGCCTGCTGGGTAATGAGGAGCGCTTCCAGCAGCGCTTTGCCCAGCCCATCGCCGAGGGCGATGAAGAAGCCCGCGCCACGCTCAAGGCGCTGATCCAGCCCTATCTGTTACGCCGCACCAAGGCACAGGTGCTGACCGAGCTGCCGCCACGCACCGATATCACCAGCCGCATTGCGCTGTCCGAGCAGGAGCTGCATGTCTACGAGGCCATGCGCCAGCAGGCCTTGCAAAAGCTGGCCGAGGTGGACAGCCAGGATAAGAAGACCATGCAGGTGCTGGCCGAACTGACCCGCTTGCGCCGCTTCTGCTGTCACCCGGCCTTGCTGCAAGCGGACACCGCCCTGCCCGCCAGCAAGTTTGCCTTCTTTTGCCAGTTGATGACCGAGCTGCTGGACAATGGCCACAAGGCGCTGGTGTTCAGCCAGTTTGTCGATCATCTGGCGCTGGCGCGGCAATGGCTGGATCAGCAAGGTATTGCCTACCAGTATCTGGACGGTGCCACGCCGGGCAAGCAGCGCAAGGCACGCATGGATGCGTTTCAGGCCGGTGAGGGTGATGTGTTTCTGATCAGCCTGAAAGCCGGCGGTACCGGGCTGAACCTGACGGCGGCCGACTACGTGATTCATCTGGACCCATGGTGGAACCCGGCGGTGGAAGACCAGGCCAGCGACCGCGCCTACCGCATGGGCCAGCAACGGCCGGTAACGGTGTACCGGCTGGTGGCGGAAAACACCATTGAGGAAAAAATCGTCGCCCTGCATGCGGAAAAACGCGCACTGGCCGACAGCCTGCTGGAAGGTGGTGACCTGGTAGCCAGACTGGATGGCGAGGCGCTGCTGGCGTTGTTGCAGTCGTTCTGACCCCAGGGGTGCGACGCCATTCTGTCAGCAGCCCCAAGCGCTAGGGCCGCTAGTGGCTGAACTGCTGGAACAGGTGCTTGCGCAGTTCGGCAATGCCGCTGCCCACGGCAGACGACAAGCGGCTGTAGTGTGATGGCCCGACCGCCAGCGCTTCGCTGGCGGCATCGAACTGGCCCTGGTTGATGAGTGTGGCCACCCGCGCTGCTTCCAGATGAAAGTCGCGATGGTTTTCCACCAACTGTTGGAACACCGCATACTGACAGCAATTGACACGGCCCTCCTCCTGCAGCCAACGCCCCAGTTCACAGCCGCAGTCATCGGCAATCTGCGCGCAATCCAGCTGTCTGCCCTCCAGCATGGCCATGCGCAGTTCCTGCTTCATTTCAAAATGCAGCAGCAGGGCATCTTCAAGATTCATGCCTATTTCTCCGCAATCACGACCCCCGAGCTGTCAATATAGACAGGGAGAATCCATCAATGCCAGCCCGGTTTCAAGTCCTGTAGGCACTTAGTGATGCCAGGGCTGGCTGGTGGTGCGTAGCTGCTGCTGCCGCTTGGCCACGCCTGTCCGGGTTACCTGCATGAAGCCATCCAGCGGGATTGCCGACGGCCAGTCAGCCGTGGAGATTTACCATTGCTGCAGACGGTAGGCGCGGTGCATGGCGTGTGCTTTTTGAATCCTGCGTGTTCAAGGTGTGACCGGGCTGCATAACTCCAGCAGCATGCCATCCGGGCAACGCAGGAAAGATACCGTCTGGCCCCAGGGTTTGACTTGTGGTGCCGCCAGTTCGCTGGCACCGGCAGCCAGTGCGGCCTGGTGTGCCGCCATCACGTCATCAGTAGCCAGGGCGATTTCCACCCCCAGCGGCAGTGCGCCATCATCGGCAAAGCGAAAACCCTGTGGATGATTGCTCAGGGCCAGCGCCTTGCTGGCAAAGGACAGGGTGGTGTCGCCGGTGTCCAGCTCGCCATAGTCGCCTTCCGGGGTGAGAAAGCGGCGGGAAAAGCCGAATGCCGTTTCAAAAAATGCCAGCGAACCGGCAACATCCGCCACATAAACAATGGTGTAGGCAAATTTCATCATGCTTCCTTTCCTGAGGTGGTGCGAGGTAGCTGTTCCCGCGCCAGTGCGATGACCTTGGCGATGGCCTGCCGTGCCTGCGGGCTGTTATGCCAACAACTGGAGCCAATTGCCTGCGCCACTTGCCAGGTGATGTTGGCGGCGTCTTGGTCCGCCAGCTGGCTCAGGCTACTAAAGCCTATCTGTTCCAGCCGGGCGATGACTGTCGGGCCAACACCCTTGAGTGCAAGCAGTTGCTGGCGTTCCTGAGCGGTAAACGGCATGGGTGTGCTCCTGCTGGAGTATTTATGATATGTGGATTGATGGATGGCTCGCGGGCACCAAGGTTCCACAGCAGGACCATGAAATTGGCTAGTAGAAAGCGAGGGCATGTGCATGGGTTTGGACGCAAAAAAGCCACCGGCTGGCGGTGGCTGTGGGCGGTCAAGGCAAGGCAGGTGGCAGCGCAGGCACTAGTCGAGCTGACCGGCCAGCGCAGCCAGTACACGGGCGCTGGTGGCCTGCGGATGGGCAGTGATGCGCAGCATGTGGCGCACGGCCGGGTGCTGCGGGCGGTGAATGGCGATGCCGCTTTGCAGCAGATGGCGTTGGATGGCCTCGGCCTGCTGCGCATCCGGATAGGCGACGCAGACAAAGTTGGTGTGCGATGGCAGCGGGGTCAGGCCCTGATCGTACAAGGCATGGCTGAGGTGATGGCGCAGGGTGATGGTCTGTGCCACCAGTTTGCGCGAGTAGTCCGGGTCGTCCAGCACGATTTGTGCCGCGGTCTGGGCAATGCTGGACAGCGCATATTGCGGGCGGATCTGGTCGGCCTTGGCGATGATGTCGGCGCTGGCAATGGCATAGCCCACGCGCAGACCGGCCAGTGCATAGGCCTTGGACAGGGTGCGCAGGCGCAGGGTGTGCGGCAGGATGCCGGCGGGGGGCGCATCGGCGGCATCGGTACAGAAATCGACATAGGCCTCGTCCAGCAGCAGCAGGGTGTGCGGCGGCAGTGCGGCGCGCAAGGAGCAGATATCCTCGGCTTGCCAGTAATGGCCGGTGGGATTGTCGGGGTTGGCCAGATACAGTACCGAGGCATGCTCGGCGCGGGCTACTTCGGCCAGCCGGGCCAGATCAGGTCGCATGTGCTGACCACGCTGGCAATAGGGCACTTCCAGCACGCGTGCGCCCACACCCTCGGCAAAGTAGCGGAAGCTGGGATAGGTGCCAGCGGTGGTGACCACGGCGTCGCCAGGGTTGCAGGTCAGTCGCAATGCCAGCAGGATCAGGCTATCGGCACCGGTATCGAACAGCACTTCCGCCGGGCTCACACCGTTAAGCTTTGCTGCCCGTTCACGCAGTGCGTGGGCGTAAGGATCGGGATACAGCCTGGCCATTTCCGCCAGGACCTTGCCCAGTTCACCCGCCAGTGGCGACACCGGGTCCGGCAGGCTTTCATTGGAGCCGATACGGGTCTTGATGCGATGCCCGAGTGCGGTTTCCAGTTTCACGATACCGGGAAAGGGATTGACGATGGTGTGGTGTTCCAGATGGCGGGCAAAACGGGTCATGGCAGCTTTTCGTCCTTCGGGCAGCGTATTCTGGATGAAGACCGGCTGGTGACAAATCACCAGATCAGCTAACGATAGTATCCCGCCGGGCCAGCGCGGCACGCGGGCCACGCAGTGTAGCGGCAAACCCGCCAGCCGACGGATCCGGCCGGGTAAAAAGCGGAAAAACCGTTGTTACTGGGCCGGGCGCGCCTGCGCCGCCGGGGCCGAAGCATGGGTATGGGCCCCTTCCTGCTTGGGCAGGAAAAGATTGCCTTTATAGCCACAGGCAGTCACGACAAGGCTCAGGGCAAGGCAGGTCAGCATGGTTCGCAGCATAAAAGGCAGTCCGATGTGGCAAAATCCTGAGTCTAGCACACCGCAATTCAAGGAAGAGACGACATGAACGAAAGTGAATTTCTGGATGTGACCGATCGTATTTTCAGCCGCATCGAAGATGCCATTGACGACGCCGGTCTGGATGCCGACTTCGTTACCAATGGCAATGTACTGGAAATCGAGTTCGACGATGGCAGCAAGATCGTGGTGAACCGCCATGCCGCCAATCAGGAGCTGTGGATAGCCGCCAAGAGCGGTGGTTATCATTTTGCTCACAAGGACGGCCAGTGGTTGGCGGTACGGGATGGTGCCGAATTCTTTACCACGCTGCGCACCGCCATTGGCGAAGCCTGTGGCCAGCCTGGCCTGGAACTGGACATCTGATGGATGCCGTCTGGCTGGCGCTGGGCGGACTGGCGGTATCGGCATTTACCTCGGCCACCATTTTGCCGGGCAATTCGGAAGTGGTGCTGGCGGCCTTCCTCTACAAATGGCCGGACTGGCTGTGGCCAGCTTTGCTGCTGGCTACGCTGGCCAACAGCGCCGGCAGCATCACCAGTCTGTGGCTGGGGCGCCGCGCCCCGCGCAAGGAATTATCACCGAGGCTGGAGGGCTGGTTTGCCCGTTATGGTCCGGCGGTATTGCTGCTGTCCTGGGTGCCGTTGATTGGCGACGCCCTGCCGCTGGCGGCCGGCTGGCTGCGGCTGCCGTGGCTGGCCAGCATTGTCTGGCTGACCGCAGGCAAGGCCCTGCGTTATCTGGTGCTGGCCTGGGGTGTGCTGGCATTTGCCCACGGCTGAGCAGAAACAAGGGGTTGGCACACGCTGGCGGGTAAGGTTTACAATTCAGGCAATTTTTCTCTCGAGCTTCCATGAGCCAACATATTCCCCGCAAACGCTTTGGCCAGAATTTCCTGCAAGACGCCAGCGTGATTGAAAACATCGTGCATGCGGTGAACCCGCAGCCGGACGATGTAGTGATCGAAATCGGCCCCGGTCTGGGTGCCATTACCAAGCCGCTGCTGGACCGCCTGCGCCACCTGCATGTGGCGGAGATCGACCGCGACATCATTGCCCGGCTGAAAAAGGAATTCCCGCCCGAGCGCCTGACCATCCACGAAGGTGATGCCCTCAAGTTCGATTTCGGCTCCATTACCGATGGCGCGTTCAAGATTGTCGGCAACCTGCCCTACAACATTTCTACCCCGCTACTGTTTCACCTGGCCAGCTTTGGCCAGCACGTTACCGACATGCACTTCATGTTGCAAAAGGAAGTGGTGGACCGCATGCTGGCTGAGCCTTCCACGACAGATTTTGGCCGGCTGACAGTGATGTTGCAGTACCGCTTTGAAATGGAACTGGTGCTCAATGTGCCGCCGGGTGCATTCTGGCCGCCGCCGAAGGTGGATTCCGCCGTGGTGCGCATGATTCCGGCGCCGGGACGCTGTGGTGTGGCCAAGGATGAACGGCAGCTGGAAGAGCTGGTGACCAAGGCCTTTTCGCAGCGGCGCAAGACCTTGCGCAATAATCTGAAGGGCGTGCTGGAACTGGCCGATTTCGAAGCCCTGGGCATAGACCCGGGCCTGCGGCCGGAAAACCTGCAGGTGGAAGACTTTGTGCGTATGGCGAACCACCTCGCTGGTTGAACTGTCGCAACAAGTTGACAAAGGGGCTGCTGCAAGCAGCCCTTGTTGCAGTGCCACTTGCATTACTGCGGCCACTGGCAGCAGAATCGCAAACTTTTCACCCCCGGCCAAAACGGGGGGAAAACACAGGGAGAGCCGCCCATCACAAGAGGCGGTGACTGTAAGCAGGATGTCTACGATGGACTGACGGGATGGCAAACGGGGGTTTGCCGGCAGCGCCCGCAAGTCAGGACTGGATCCTGTTGCTGGTAAATCCAGCCTATAACAGCAGCAGTGCCTGCGGCCTTCAGGCTGAGGGCAGTGAATCTATCAAGGACCCCAGGAGAAACCAATATGAAGCTTTGCACCCGTCTCATCTCTGCAGCAACCCTGGCCGCTCTGGCCAGCACCCCGGCCATGGCTGCCGAACTGACCGGCACCCTGAAGAAAATCAAGGAATCCGGCGTCATCGTGCTGGGCAACCGTGATGCATCCATCCCTTTCTCCTACTACGACAATAACCAGAAGCCGGTGGGCTACTCGGTAGACCTGGCCAACAAGGTTGTCGAAGAAGTGAAGAAAGAGCTGAAAATGCCGAACCTGCAGGTCAAGTACAATCTGGTGACCTCGCAAACCCGTATTCCGCTGGTACAGAACGGTACTGTCGATCTGGAGTGTGGTTCCACCACCAATAACGTAGAGCGCCAGAAGCAAGTGGCTTTCTCGGTGGGCATTTTTGAAATCGGCACCCGTCTGCTGACTGCCAAGACTTCCGGCGTGAAAGACTTTGCCGACCTCAAGGGCAAGAACGTGGTCACCACCGCCGGTACCACCTCCGAGCGCCTGCTCAAGGCCATGAATGCCGACAAGCAGATGGGCATGAATATCATTTCTGCCAAGGACCATGGCGAATCCTTCCTGATGCTGGAATCCGGCCGCGCCGTCGCCTTCATGATGGACGACGCCCTGCTGTACGGTGAAATGGCCAAGGCCAAGAACCCGGCGGGCTGGGTGGTGACCGGCAAGCCGCAGTCCTTCGAAATCTACGGCTGCATGCTGCGCAAGGACGACGCTGCCTTCAAGAAGGTGGTGGACGATGCCATCAAGGCCACCTACAAGTCCGGCGAAGTAAACAAGATTTACGCCAAGTGGTTCACCAGCCCGGTTCCGCCCAAGGGCCTGAACCTGAACTTCCCGATGTCCGAAGTGGTGAAGGAACTGATCGCCAAGCCGACCGACAAGGCCGCCGAATAAGCGATCCCTCCCTGTAGTGCAGATGCATGAGCCGGCCTGGGCCGGCTCAATTGCTATCTGCCTGTCCCCCTGTTCTGCTTATGGCTATAACGGCAGCACGGGGGCGGCAGCTTTGTATCTGCATTTTCTGCCTGCAGGCTGCAGGCAGGGACTTCATCCCTCAGTCCTGCCTTCCCGGCTTGGGAAGGTGCGTGGCTGTCGGCAGCAGGCATGTGTGCCTGCTTGCATCAGGAGAACACTATGAATTACCACTGGGATTGGGGCATTTTCTTCAAGTCCACCGGTGTCGGCAGCGAAATCTACCTGAACTGGTTTGTGTCCGGTCTGGGTTGGACCATTGCCGTGGCGCTGGCGGGCTGGATCATCGCCCTGCTGCTCGGTTCGGTGCTGGGCGTGATGCGCACCTTGCCGGGCAAGCTGCTGCCCACCATCGCCACCACCTATGTCGAGTTGTTCCGCAACGTACCGCTGTTGGTGCAGCTGTTCATCTGGTACTTCCTGGTACCGGATTTGCTGCCCACGCCGCTGGAAATGTGGTTCAAGCAGGGCATCAGCCCGGCGACCTCTGCCTATCTGTCGGTGGTGGTCTGCCTGGGTCTGTTTACTGCTGCACGGGTGTGCGAACAGGTGCGCACCGGCATTCAGGCGCTGCCGCGCGGCCAGAACAATGCCGCTCAGGCCATGGGTTTCACCACGGTACAGACTTACCGCTTTGTGCTGTTGCCGCAGGCCTTCCGCATTATCATTCCGCCGCTTACCAGCGAGTTCCTGAACATTTTCAAGAACTCCTCGGTGGCGTCCTTGATCGGTCTGATGGAGCTACTGGCCCAAACCAAGCAGACCGCCGAGTTTTCCGCCAACATCTTTGAAGCCTTCACTCTGGCAACGCTGATCTACTTTGTTCTCAACATGAGCCTGATGGGTTTCATGGCCTGGGTGGAAAAGCGGGTACGCATTCCCGGCATGATGGGAGGTAGCAAATAATGGCCCTCGATTTCAGTCAGATCATTCCCGCCCTGCCCGGCCTTGCCGATGGCATGGTGCTCACCCTCAAGCTGCTGCTGCTGGCGGTGACTGGCGGTGTGGTGCTGGGTACCCTGCTGGCACTGGCACGCCTGTCGGACAACCTGGTGCTGTCACGGCTGGCCAAGTGGTACGTCAATTATTTCCGTTCCATCCCCTTGCTGCTGGTCATCTCCTGGTTCTATCTGGTGGTGCCGATGGTACTGAGCTGGATTACCGGCGATTTGACGCCGGTCGGTGCATTCACCTCCTGCCTGGTGGCTTTCGTGATGTTCGAGGCGGCGTATTTCTCTGAGATCGTCCGCGCCGGCATCCAGTCCATTTCGCGCGGGCAGATCAATGCCGCCTATGCACTGGGCATGACTTACAGCCAGGCCATGCGGCTGGTAATCCTGCCGCAGGCCTTCCGCAAAATGATGCCGCTGCTGTTACAGCAAAGTATCATCCTGTTCCAGGACACCTCGCTGGTGTATGCGGTAGGCTTGATGGACTTTCTCAACACCGCCCGTTCCAAGGGCGATGTCGTGGGGTTGCCGCATGAATTCCTGCTGTTTGCCGGAGCGGTATACTTCGTGATCAGTTTTGGCGCGTCGCAATGCGTGAAGCGTCTGCAAAAAAGGTTGGCGGTATGAGCGCGATGATTAGCATCAACAATGTAAGCAAGTGGTATGGCGATTTCCAGGTGCTGACCGATTGCACCACCGGCGTCAAGAAAGGCGAAGTGGTGGTGGTGTGCGGCCCGTCCGGCTCCGGCAAGTCCACGTTGATCAAGTGCGTCAATGCACTGGAACCCTTCCAGAAGGGTGAAATCATTGTCGACGGTATTGCCGTGGGCGATGCGAAAACCGACCTGCCCAAGCTGCGTAGCCGCGTGGGCATGGTGTTCCAGCACTTCGAGCTGTTCCCGCATCTGTCCATTACCGAAAACCTGGCCATTGCCCAGGTCAAGGTGCTGGGCCGCAGCACGGACGAGGCTCGCGACAAGGGCCTGAAGCTGCTGGATCGGGTGGGCCTGAAAGCCCATGCGCACAAATTCCCCGGCCAGTTGTCCGGTGGTCAGCAGCAGCGCGTGGCCATTGCCCGTGCGCTGGCGATGGATCCGATTGCCATGCTGTTTGACGAGCCCACCAGTGCGCTGGACCCGGAAATGATCAACGAAGTGCTGGATGTGATGACCGAGCTGGCCCAGGAAGGTATGACCATGATGTGCGTGACCCACGAAATGGGCTTTGCCCGCCGTGTGGCGCATCGTGTCATCTTCATGGACAAGGGGGCCATCGTGGAGGACTGCGACAAGGACGCCTTCTTCGGCGACATCAATGCCCGTTCCGAACGTGCGCGTCAGTTCCTGTCCAAGATCCTGCAGCACTGAGACCATCAGCCTGCAGTACCGAAAACCCGGCCCCGGCCGGGTTTTTTCATGCCCCACCCAGCGCCGAGTAACCGGTTGATGACAGTAGAATCCAGTTCTTGCCGCGCACAGATGACACTATCCGCCTTATTAGTTGATAATGATTACAAGTGATGTAATCACCAATGTATTATTGACGGAGTAAAATCCCTGCCAAGCCATCTGCTACGGGCCTACACTGACAATAGTGTCAACGATTTGCCGCCAGGTCCCTTCATGTATTCGACCCGCTATCTTGGGCGACAGCCCATTGTCGATGCCAACCAGCAGTTGGTGGCATACGAACTGTTGTTCCGCTCCAGTCAGGCCAATGTCGCCCGGGTCAACGATGATGTGATGGCCACCACAGCGGTGATCCGCCATGCCTTTGTCGATCTGGGTGTGGGTGAAGTACTGGGAGACCGGCTGGGCTTCATCAATGTCAGTGACACCCTGTTGATGGATGATCTGCTGGACGTTTTGCCCTGCGATAAGGTGGTGCTTGAGATCCTGGAAACGGTCAAGGTAACCCCGGCCTTGCTGGACAGGCTGGCTGATCTGCGCCGCAAGGGCTTCAGGCTGGCGATGGACGATGTCATCGAACTGGATGACGACCGGCGTGCCCTGCTGCCGCTGGTGGATATCATCAAGATCGACCTGGTGGCACTCAGCCTGCTGCAATTGCGTGAGCTGGTGGTGCAGCTGGCCGGTTTCCCCGGCATTCTGCTGGCCGAGAAGGTGGATACGGTGGAGCAGTTTGCGCTGTGCCGCGAACTGGGCATCCAGTGGTTCCAGGGCTATTTCTTTGCCCGGCCTACGGTATTGTCCACCCGCCAGGCCAATGCCAGCCAGCATGCCATGCTCAGCCTGCTGGGCTTGCTGATGAGCGATGCCGACAATGAGGAACTGGCACAGGCACTGAAGCTGGCACCGGATGTGGTGCTGATGCTGATGAAGCTCGGCACTACGGCTTCTGCGGCAACGCGTCGACCGGTATCGTCAGTGCAGGAGGCCATCATGGTGCTGGGGCGGGCCAAGATAAAACGCTGGTCCATGCTGTTGCTGTTTGCCAGCAATGCCACCAATATCGAACCACAGCGCAATCCGCTGCTGGAGCTGGCCGCCACGCGCGGGCGCATCATGGAGCTGCTGGCCGAAGCCTGTTATCCACAGCGGCGCGATGTACAGGACAGCGCCTTCATGATAGGCATGCTGTCACTGGTGGATGTGCTGGTACAGCAGCCCAAGGCCGAGGTGATTGCTGGCTTGCCGGTGGATGACATCCTGAAGGAAGCGGTACTGGAAGGCCGGCATGTGCTGGGCGAATTGTTGCGCGTGACCGAATCGCTGGAGAACGAGGTGGAGCCTCAACTCGCGGGTTACGACCCGGAAATGCTGATGCGGGTGCAGACCCAGGCGCTGGACTGGGTCAACAGCATGTGGAAATGACACTGCCCAGCCCGTGCGGTCCCCAGCCGAACTGATCTAGTCACCATCCTGATCATGCAGCCGGTTAAGAAAGCCCTGTACCCGTTCGTTATCCCTCGGCAGCCAGTCCAGAATCTCATGCAGCATGCGGTCGTATTCGGCCACATCCTGATTTTTCTTGCGCAGTTGCTCCCGAACCCGCAGCAAAATGGCACAGGCGTTCATGCCCGTACGCTCGTTGTACAGGCGCATGGCCATTTCATGCAGCATATGGCCTGCTTCGGCGGCTCGGCCCTCGGTCGTCAGTTCCACGGCCCGGTTGCTTTGCTCCTGCAATTCGGCATAGGCCTGCTCGATCAATTCGCTGCAATGGGGATGCTTGCGGGCAATTTCCTGTAGCGTAGCCAGTTCGTGCCGGCTGTAGGCAAAACGCATGGTGATGGTACGGGTCCAGTTTTCCAGCAGCGACGGGTCTGGCAAGGTTTCTGGCAGGCGTACCACGGCCCCCAGAAAACGCTGGGCCGATTCAAAGTGCACAAAGGGTTTGAGCAGGTCGCCAGCCGCCTGCTTGAGCAAGCCCAGCGCCTCCTCGGCCCGTTGCTGTACCAGCGCGGTCAGTGCCTTGCAGGTGAGCAGGGTGAATTGCGCTTCGGGGCGATCAGCCAGGCTGGCGCTGATTTCGGCTTGCAGACGGTCGATATTCTGGGTATTGCCGGTTTCGGAATAAGCCTGCAGCAAGTCGACCAGTACTTCCGGGCCAAAGAAATTGTTGTTACGCCCTACTTCCACCGCCCGTTGCAGGTATTGTGCACCCTTTTCCGGATCTCCAGAGCGCAGGGCCGCGGTGCCACAGCTTTTCAGACGATGAAAATTGCGTGGTGAAATGCTGACTGCTTTTTCCAGCACATCAACGGCCTGTGCATACTGCCCTTCGTCGATCAGGTTCTGCGCCAGCAAGTCGTAGGCGTCGGTATAAAGCGGTGCATCCTGGATGATTTCCTTGAGCAGCGCGCTGGATTCGCCCTGCATGCCCTGGTCGGCCTGGATGCGCGCCACGCCCATCTTGGCCCAGGGAATCACTTTGCTTTCCAGCAATTCCTGGTAGATGTGCAGCGCCTCGCCCTGGCGGCCTTCGGTCACCAGCAGTTCGGCACACAACCGGTTGGCGTCAATGCGGTTGGCCGTGCCCGGCGCGGCAGCAACCAGCTGCTGCAAGGTGCTGATGGCACCACTGCGGTTGCCCTTCTCCAGTTGTTCGTGGGCCGGGGCCAGAAACTGTTTGCGCTTGTGGGCATTATTCATGCGGGTAAGCAGCAGGTTGGAGTTGAAGGGCTTGAGGATGTAATCATCCGGAGCCATTTCGGCGGCAGCTACCACGCGTTCGTATTTGCGCTCGCCGGTAATCATGATCCAGATGGTGGGTAGCGGTAGCGCCCCGGTTTTACGCAGTGCTTCCAGCAATTCCTGGCCGTCCATACCGTCGCCCAGGTTGTAGTCGCACAGCACGACATCAAAGCGCCGCCCTTTGAGCCTGGCGCGCCCTTCGGCAGCGCTGCTGACTGCATCGGAGCGGGTAATGCCAGCCATGGACAGCATGGTACGCAGGCCCTGACGTACGGTAAGCGAATCCTCGATGATGAGGACAGTCGTGTTTTCGTCGAAGTACATCTGTTATTTTCCAGTCGCCCGTGCAGGTGGCTCAGCCTGGGCGTAATGCCACCGGCTCAGACGATGTTCAGATGGTCGATGCCATCCAGCGGGTCGCGTCCTTTCGAGCTCTCGCTGTATAGCTTGATCTTCAGGCGCAGGTCGTTGATGGAGTCGGCATTGCGCAGCGCATCTTCGTAACTGATGTAGCCGGCTTCGAACAGGTCGAACAGCGACTGGTCGAAGGTTTGCATGCCGGACTCGCGTGCACGGCTCATCACTTCCTTCAGGCTGGCAATTTCGCCCTTGAAGATCATGTCGGAAATCAACGGCGTATTGAGCATGATTTCCACCGCAGCCACCCGTCCGCGCCCGGTCTTGATTGGCAGCAGGCGCTGCGAAATGATGGAGCGCATGTTCAGCGACAAGTCCATCAGCACCTGCTGGTGGCGTTCTTCCGGGAAGAAGTTAAGGATGCGGTCCAGCGCCTGGTTGGCATTGTTGGCGTGCAGTGTGGCCAGGCACAGGTGGCCGGTTTCGGCGAACTGCAGCGCATAGCCCATGGTTTCCCGGTCGCGGATTTCCCCCATCAGGATCACATCCGGGGCCTGGCGCAGGGTATTTTTCAGGGCAACTTCCCAGTCTTCGGTATCCACGCCTACTTCGCGCTGGGTGACAATCGACTTCTTGTGCTGATGCACGTATTCGATCGGGTCCTCGATGGTGATGATGTGGTCCTGGTTATGGCTGTTGCGCCAGTCAACCAGAGCTGCCAGTGAGGTGGATTTGCCCGAGCCGGTACCACCAACGAAAATCACCAGCCCGCGCTTGATCAGCGCAATGTCCTGTAATACCTCGGGCAGGTTCAGCTTGTCGAAGGTGGGAATCTCGGTATTGATCTTGCGCAGTACCATGCCGGCACAGCCCTGCTGGATGAAGGCGCTGACCCGGAAACGCCCGATGCCCGGTGGGTTGATGGCGAAATTGGCCTCTTTCTTCGATTCGAACTCTTCCGTCTGGCGGTCGTTCATCACCGAGCGCACCAGCTCCTTGGTGTGCTGTGCCGACAGCGGCTGAGGCGCTACCGGGGTGATCTTGCCGTCGATTTTCATTGCCGGCGGGAATTCGGCTGAAATGAAAATATCAGACGCGTTTTTACCGACTGCATGTTTGAGCAAGTCGTGAATGAATTTTGATGCCTGGTCTTTTTCCATGATGGCCATCCGAGCGGGCTAGCGTGCCTGCTTTAGTTTAGAACGCATCCTTGGACGCTGCTTTCTGGCGTGCTTCGTTTGGCGCAACAATATTGCGCCGTACCAGCTCCTGCAGACACTGGTCCAGCGTTTGCATGCCGTGTTGCTGGCCGGTCTGGATCATTGAGTTGATCTGGGCAATTTTGTTTTCGCGAATCAGGTTGCGGATGGCCGGTGTCCCGATCATGATTTCATGTGCCGCCACCCGACCATTGCCGTCCTTGGTTTTCAGCAGGGTCTGGGAGATGACTGCGCGTACCGATTCGGACAGCATCGAACGTACCATTTCCTTTTCCCCGGCCGGGAACACATCGACGATACGGTCGATGGTCTTTGCCGCAGAACTGGTGTGCAGGGTGCCGAATACCAGATGGCCGGTTTCAGCTGCCGTCAGCGCCAGGCGGATGGTTTCCAGATCGCGCAATTCACCCACCAGGATTACATCCGGGTCTTCACGCAGTGCCGAACGCAGGGCATTGGAGAAGCTGTGGGTCTGCAGGCCAAGCTCGCGCTGGTTGATTAGCGATTTCTTGCTTTCGTGCACGAATTCGATCGGGTCTTCCACCGTCAGGATGTGCGAATAATTGTTTTCGTTGACAAAATCCACCATCGCCGCCAGCGTGGTGGATTTACCGGAACCGGTCGGGCCGGTAACCAGCACCAGGCCGCGCGGGTAGCTGGAAATATCCTGGAAAATCTTGGGTGCCCCCAGTTGCTCCAGCGTCAGCACCTTGGACGGAATCACACGGAATACCGCGCCCATGCCGCGGTTCTGCACGAAAGCATTTACCCGGAAACGGGCTATGCCGGGTAATTCAAAGGAAAAATCGCATTCGAATTCGTCTTCGAAAATCTTGCGCTGATAGTCATTCATGATGTCGTACACCATATCGTGCACATCATGGTGATCCAGCGGCGGCAGGTTGATGCGACGAACATCGCCGTGAACCCGGATCATCGGTGGCAGACCTGCGGACAGGTGAAGGTCAGATGCCTTGTTCTTGACGGTAAAGGCCAAGAGCTCGGAAATTTCCATTTATAATTTCTCCACGATTACCCGGCAGCGGGCATGACGCTAACGTTTTTTTGCGATTGTAAGCGCAAGCCGTTGCAAAAGGATATGTAGATAGCAATAGAGGCAGCAGTCCTGCCATTTTCGTTGTAGAGAGCGCCCGGCTGCGCCACAAGGAGCAATATGAGCGATTCCATCGCACAGGCCATTACCGATGTCTGCCAGCGCATCCGTGCCGCCGAAACCGCTGCAGGCCGGCAAACCGGCAGCGTGCGTCTGCTGGCGGTCAGTAAGACTTTTCCTGCCAGTGCCGTGCAGGAAGCTTATGCCACTGGCCAGCGTGCCTTTGGCGAAAACTATGTGCAGGAGCTGCAGGCCAAGGCTGCGGCCCTTGCTGGGCTGGATATCGAGTGGCATTTCATTGGTCCGCTGCAGTCCAACAAAACCCGTATCGTGGCAGAAAATGCCCATTGGGTGCACTCCATCGAACGGTTGAAGATTGCACAGCGCCTGTCCGAGCAGCGTCCGGCAACACTGCCGCCCCTGCAGGTTTGTGTGCAAGTGAATGTGTCCGGTGAGGACAGCAAGAGCGGCTGCGCACCTGCCGAAGCCAGGGCGCTGGCCCAGGCGGTGGCGGCACTGCCGAATCTGCAGCTGCGAGGCCTCATGTGCATTCCCGAGCCAACCGACGACAGGGAAAAGCTGGCGGGCCAGTTTGCCCTATTGCGTCAGTTGCAGGATGAATTGCGCGAAGACGGTCTCGCATTGGATACTGTATCCATGGGAATGTCTTCCGACATGGCGCAAGCCATCGCGGCAGGCAGCACCATGGTGCGGGTAGGCACTGCCATTTTCGGTGCCCGCCACTATCATGCATAACATCAGCAACCGGGCAGCAGGACTGTCCGGGCATGGCAATAGAGATCAAGAGGAAAAACAGGCAATGCAGATTACCTTCATCGGCGGCGGCAACATGGCTACGGCCATCATCGGCGGACTCCATCAGCAAGGCGGCCATCGTATTCATGTGGTGGACCCCAACACCACCAAGCTGGCGGAATTGAGCCGTGATTTTGGCGTGACAACAGCCAGCGACCTGCCGGAGCAACTGTCGGCGGATGATATCGTGCTGCTGGCCGTCAAGCCGCAACAGCTGAAAGATGTCTGCCAGGCGCTGGCACCACGGCTGAATGGCGGCATGGCATTGTCGATTGCCGCCGGCATCCGTTGTGATGCCATGGCACGCTGGCTGAGCAGCGAACGTATTGTGCGCGTGATGCCCAATACCCCGGCCATGGTGGGCAAGGGCGTATCCGGCTTGTATGCTGGCAGTGGCGTCAGCGCGGAAGACCGCAGCAATGCCGAAACCATCATGCAGGCTGCCGGTATCACGGTATGGCTGGACAAGGAAGAAGGCATAGACGACATTACCTGCGTTTCCGGCAGTGGCCCGGCCTATGTGTTCTACTTTATCGAAAGCATGATCGAAGCCGCCGAACAGGCCGGCTTTGCTGCCGACGAAGCACGCCGGCTGGTACTGGCCACCTTTGATGGTGCAGTGGAGCTGGCACGCCAGAGCACGCTGCCGGTAGCCACCCTGCGTACCAACGTGATGTCCAAGGGCGGCACCACCGAACGTGCCATCGCCCGTTTTGAAGCCGAAGGCGTCAAGGCTGCCATCATTGCGGGTGCCATGGATTGCCGTGACCGCTCCATCGAAATGGGTCAACAACTCAGTCAGGATTAAAGCTTCATGTTTCTGGAAACCGTGCAATTTTTGATCAAGACCATCGCCGACCTGTTTGTACTGGTTCTGCTGTTGCGCTTTTACCTGCAAGTGGCCCGGGCGCCGTTCAAGCACCCCTTGTGCCAGTTTGTCATGGCCGCCACCAATTTTGCTGTGCTGCCGCTGCGCAAGCTGGTGCCATCGCTGCGCGGTTATGACAGCGCCACCATGCTGCTGGCCTGGCTGGTAAGCATGGTTTCCAGCGTCATCATCCTGTCGCTCAATCCGATGTACAGCCTGGCAGCACCAGAAACCTGGCTGGCACTCACCCTGCTGGCTGTGCTGGATGTGTTCAAGCAGTCGCTTACCCTGTTGATGGGGGCGGTTATTGTGCAGGCTGTCATGAGCTGGGTGAATCCGTACAATCCGCTCAGCCCGATTCTGGATGCGCTCACTCGCCCCTTCCTCCGTCCCTTCCGCCGCGCCACGGTGGGCGGGGTCGACCTGTCACCGCTGATCCTCTTCCTGATCATTCAGGTCATCCTGATGCTGCCGGTCCAGTTTCTGGAGAGCAGCTTCTTGATGCAACTCAAAGTGGTGATGCAGTAAATGTGTTTATTTGTCAGGCTCTGTTATATCTGAAAAGATGTAGAGACATTTCCTCAATGATCTGGAGAATCGTGATGAAGAAAATGCTGCTTGCTGCCCTGCTGCTGGGTACTGTTGCTGCACCTGCCATGGCTAACCTGCAACTGGCACAAAAGAACAATTGCCTGTCCTGTCACGCGGTAGACCACAAGGTGGTGGGTCCGGCTTACAAGGATGTGGCCAAGAAGTACGCTGGTGACAAAGGTGCCGAAGCCAAGCTGATCGCCAAGGTAAAAGCAGGTGGTTCCGGTGTGTGGGGCCCGATCCCGATGCCGCCGAACGCTCAGGTCAGTGACGCCGACGTCAAGACTCTGGTGAAGTGGATTCTGTCGCAGAAATAAGTGCGGATTGCAGTTCCAAGGCGGCTTCGGCCGCCTTTTTCATGTGACAAGCTTGTTACCCGCCGCGATTGGCGCTATACCAAGTGTCAGCAGCGGGGCGAGCCGGAGAAGGGAATTGTAGCTGGCAGTTGCACAAATCCGATACCGTGGGTAATCTTCTTCGCCTGTCTGCCAACTCTCATGCTGGAAGCACCAAAATTATGGCCAAGCTGACCGAACAAGATATTCTCAACTGGGAAGGCGATGATTACATGAACGCCGACCATCTTGAGTTCTTCAAAGACCGGTTGTTGCAGATGCAGCAGGAGTTGTTGATCAACGCCAATGCCACTGCCAACCATCTGCAAGAGCAGGAAGCCACCCCGGATCCTGCCGATCGCGCCACGCTGGAAGAAGAATATGCGCTGGAATTGCGCACCCGTGACCGCGAGCGCAAGCTGCTGCAGAAGATTCAGGCCTCGATCCGTCAGATTGACGATGGCTCCTACGGCTATTGCGAAGACACTGGCGAACCCATTGGCCTGCGCCGCCTGATGGCACGTCCGACAGCCACCCTGTCGGTGGAAGCCCAGGAGCGCCGTGAACGGATGAAGCGCCAATACGCAGACTGAGCCAGCGCGACATTCTGCCCTGACAAAGCGTCATCGCCTTGCGATGGCGCTTTTTGTTTTTTTGCCTGTGCATGCCACTCACACAAGGGCTTGTCGGCCATGGCTGGTACGGGTATCTTGCTGCTATGCAAGGTAAAAACGATATCAGCTAGGGACAAACATGCAACGCCAGACCGACGACGTCAGAATCAACGAAATCAAGGAATTACTGCCTCCGATTGCCCATCTGTACGAACTGCCCATCACCGAAACCGCTTCCGAAGTCATCTACACCACCCGCAAGGACATTGCCGCCCTGCTGCGTGGTGAGGATGATCGCCTGCTGGTGGTGATCGGCCCCTGTTCGATTCACGATACCGATGCCGCCATCGAGTACGCGCGCAAGCTCTCCACGCTGCGCAACAGTCTGGCTGGCGAGTTGGTGGTGGTGATGCGTGTGTACTTTGAAAAGCCGCGCACCACCGTGGGCTGGAAGGGTCTGATCAACGACCCGCACCTGAACGAATCCTACGATATCAATACCGGCCTGCGCCTGGCGCGCCGTCTGCTGCTCACGCTCAACGACATGGGCATTCCGGCGGCAACCGAATTCCTCGACATGATCACCCCGCAATATTTTGCCGACCTGATCAGTTGGGGTGCCATTGGCGCACGTACCACCGAAAGCCAGGTTCACCGCGAACTGGCTTCCGGTCTGTCCTGCCCGGTGGGTTTCAAGAACGGTACTGACGGCAACCTGAAAATTGCCGTGGATGCCATCCGCTCGGCCAGCGTGTCGCACCACTTCCTGTCGGTTACCAAGACCGGTCATTCCGCCATTGTGTCCACCGGCGGCAATCCGGATTGCCATGTCATCCTGCGTGGTGGCAAGGAACCCAACTACTCGGCCGAGCATGTACGCGCCGCCGCTGCCGAACTGGCGGCCGTGGGCCTGCCGCAAAAGCTGATGGTGGATTTCAGCCATGCCAACAGCCGCAAGGACTACCGTCGCCAGATGGAAGTGGCGGACGACGTGGCTGGCCAACTGGCAGCCGGAGATCAGCATATCTTTGGCGTGATGGTGGAAAGCCATCTGGCAGAAGGCCGTCAGGACTTGAAGCCGGGCTGCGAGCTGAAATACGGTCAGAGCATCACCGATGCCTGTATCGGTTGGGATGACACCGAGAAGCTGCTTACCACCTTGGCCGATGCGGTCAAGGCACGCCGTGCCAAACTGGGCACGGTTGGTGGCAAATAAGCTCTCTTGCATCCGATATGAAAAACGCTGCCCTCGGCAGCGTTTTTTTATGACCAGCACCAAGTGGCAAGCTTTAGCCGCCTTGCAGGACCACTTCCGTTGCCGGTTCGTCCGGAGCGGCATGCCGCCGTACCGCCCAGGCCACCCCGCCAAGCAACAGCAGCATGGAGGCCAGTTCCAGCGGTCGCGGCCAGCGTTGCAGCCAGGCAAAGCCATACAGCAAGGCAAACAGCGTTTCAAACACGATCAGCTGTCCGGACAGCGTGGGTGGCAGACGGCGGGCGGCGGCATACCACAGTGCATTGGCCAGCCAGGAACCGCCGAGCGCACACGCGGCAGCAGCCAGCCAGAACAGCTGCCACTGCCCGTTGCTGACGGCATGGCTGACCATGGGCAACCCCAGCCCCTTGCCAACCAGCCACAACACACCGCCCATGATCCCGGTCACCATGCCCAGCAGGCAGGACCACTCATGACTGTCAAAACAGGGACGTTGGCGCAGATAGCGGGCGTTGCTGGCAGCAAACCAGCTCCAGCTGGCCAGCGCACCCAGTGCGGCCAGCACGCCGAGTACACGGTCCAGCAGGGAGGCATCGCTGGGCCGGCTCAGGGCAAAGGTGTCGATATTGATGCAGACAATGCCGGCCAGCACCATGGCCAGCGGCCAGGCCAGCTGGCGCAAGGATAGTGCGCCTTCATCCTTCAGCCCCAGCAGGGTAATGGTGACCGGCAGCACACCGACAATCAGCGAGGCGGGAGCAATGCCGACCAGCTGGATGGCGGCTGCCAGCAGAATGAAATACAGCAGATTGCCGACCAGTGACAGTACGGTCAGCATGAGCAGGTCCCGGCTTTGCAGCTTGGCCCGTATCCGCCCGGCCAGCGGCAGTGCCAGCAGCAAGGAGATGACGCCATACAGCGTGAAGCGAACCGCGCTGAGCAGCCAGGGGCTGAAGGCCGGCATGACCTGCGGCACCATCAGCACCATGCCCCATACCGCACCGGCCAGGCCGGCATAACTGACTCCGCGTTTCATTTTGCATCTTCCCTGCGCAACTGATGATGACCCAAGGCTACGTGCTGGCAGGGCGGGCCGACAAAGGATATCTCGGCATTCACGCATTCCTCATAGGAATGGCATGTTTTGCGTAGGGCTTGCCCGGGTTAATATCATGCTTCAATACAAGATGCTGAACGGGAATGTCAGCCCGGCAGCAGTGATGATGGGGACGCAAATACATGAGCCGGTATCTGAAGAATCTGCCGCCGCTGGAAAGCCTGATCCACTTCGAGGCAGTACTGCGCAATGGCAGTTTCACCAAGGCGGCCACCGAACTGTGTGTGACGCAAAGTGCGGTGAGCAAGCAGATTCGCGCGCTGGAAGACTGGCTCAAGCTGCCGCTGTTCGAGCGGCTGGTGCGCGGCATCCAGCCTACCCCGGCCGGGCTGGCCTTGCAGCGCGAGGTCGGCCCCATGCTGCAATCGCTGTTGCGCAGCGTGGTGCGGCTGCAGGCCGAGCACAACCGCCATACCCTTACCGTGAATTGCACCCATGCGGTGGCGCAGTTCTGGCTGTTTCCCCGGCTGGTGGCCTTCAGTCAGCAGCACCCCGACATTACGGTGAATATTCATGCCAGCAACAGCATGGATGAAGCCAGCGTGGCCGAATACGACTTTGCCATTTTCTATGGCGATGGTCAGTGGAGCTCGCTGGCGGCCGAGCCACTGTTTCCCGAAGTGGTATACCCGGTGTACAGCGCGCAGCTTGATTACCCTGCCATCACGCAGGTGGAGCAGCTAGCTGAGCTGCCGCTGATCCAGCTGGATTCATCGGCCTGGAATTGCATCAACTGGCATGACTGGTTTGGCCACTTCGGCCTGGCTTATACCGCGCCGGAGCGGGTGCCGATGTTCAATCAGGTGACGCTGGCCTTCAATGCCGTGTTGCAAAGAATGGGCATCGGACTGGGCTGGGAGTTCATGGCGCATGATCTGCTGCAGCAAGGCGTGCTCAAGCGGCTGGGGCCGTTTGCCTTTGTCAGCGGCAAGGTGGATTTCCTGGTCCACCCGCGCCACAAATCATTGAGCGACAATGCCCGTCTGTTCAAAAGCTGGCTGCTGGACAGTGTCAGTCAACCGGCCACTGCTGCGCCAGCGCTGCTACCGCCTCCAGGGTATTGAGATTGGCAAAGGGCTGGTCAAACTGCACGGTTACATGTTGCAGGCCGGCCAGCCAGCCGCGGATGGAACGACCGCCGCCGTCCAGGTAGGCCTGCAGTAAGGGCAGCAGGCCTGCTTGCAGCGCCAGCAGGCTGGGATGCCATTGCGCGCTATCGCTGGCGCTGACTGCCTGTTGCCCCGGCAAGGCTGCCAGCAGGCGTGCGGCAAAGTCGGTGGGCAGACACACGGCATCGCATGGCAGCATCAGCAGGATGGCATCCGGTGCCGCCTGCATGCCACTGAGCAAGCCCGCCAGTGGGCCGGGGAAATCGCGCAGACTGTCTGGCAATACCGGATGACCGTAAGCGGCGTAGGCATCCAGATTGCGGTTGGCCGAAATCAGGATTCGTGTCGGTGGCTGGCTTTGCGCGGTGAGGCTGTGCAGGGTGCGGGCAATCAGCGGCTGACCGGCCAGTTCCACCAGGCCCTTGTCCACCCCGCCCATGCGGCTAGCCTGGCCGCCGGCCAGAATCAGTGCGGTGTAAGGCATCACTGCCAGCGCCCGGCGGCACTCTGGTCGCTGGCCTTGGCTTCCACCCAGTAACTGCTGCCATCCTGCTGGATTTCCTTTTTCCAGAATGGCGCTTCGGTCTTGAGGAAGTCCATCAGGAATTCCGCCGCGGCAAAGGCATCCTTGCGATGGCTGCTGGCGGTGACCACCAGCACGATGGCCTCGCCCAGCGGCAAATGACCCACGCGGTGGATGATAGTTGCTGCCTGTAGCTGCCAGCGTTCCCGCGCTTGCTGGATGATGGCGTGCAGTGTGTTTTCCGTCATACCCGGGTAATGCTCCAGCTCCAGGGCGGCAATGTCCTGACGGTCGCCATAGTCGCGTACCAGGCCGCTGAAACTCACCACGGCACCGCAGGCCGGGTTGGCCGACAGGCGGGCGATTTCCGCGCCGCAATCAAACACTTCATGCTGGATCCGCACCGTAAATGGCTGCATGTCAGCCCCCGGTAACCGGCGGGAAGATGGCCACTTCGTCCCCGTCGCTCAGCGTGGCATCCAGCCGTACCAGTTCCTGGTTGCGCGCCACCCGGAAGGCTTTGCCAGCCGCCAGTTCGCTGCTCCAGTTGCCGCCGCGCTGGCGCAATTCGGTAAGCAGCTCGTCCACGCTGCTGGCCTCGGTTTCCAACTGTTCATTACCCATGCCGAAGCTGTCTTTCAGGCGGGCAAAATACAGGATGTCGAGTTTCATGGTTGGTCCTTGGTGCGCTTGTCGTTGTTGCCATGGCCCAGCAGCATGATCCACAGGTGAAAACCCAGCCCGAGTAGTGGAATCACTGCCAGCAGAATGACGAAAAACCATTCGAGGGGAGATAACAGTTCGCTCATCATTGCAGTGTAAGCAATGGTGTGGCTTGCGCCAATGCTGCTGATGGGGGAGGCCGGCATGCGGCGGCTGGCGGATGGACATGAAAAAGCCCGCTGCAGGAGCGGGCTGATGGCAGAATGGAGGGACGCTTACTTGACGATTTGCGCCAGCTGGCCCTTCAGATACAGATTGGCCATGGTGTCCAGATTGATGGCCTTGATCTTGCTGGCCTGACCGCAGGCACCGAAGGCTTCGTAGCGGGCGATGCAGATGTCGCGCATGGCATCGGTGGAGGCCTTCAGGTATTTGCGCGGATCGAATTCCTTCGGATTCTGCGCCATGAAGCGGCGGATGGCACCGGTGGAGGCCAGACGCAGGTCGGTGTCGATATTCACCTTGCGCACGCCGTGCTTGATGCCTTCCACGATTTCTTCCACCGGCACGCCATAGGTTTCGCCCAGCTCACCACCGAATTCGTTGATGATCTGCAGCCATTCCTGCGGTACCGAAGAGGAACCGTGCATCACCAGATGGGTGTTGGGGATGCGGGCGTGGATTTCCTTGATGCGGTCGATGCGCAGCACGTCGCCGGTGGGCTTCTTGCTGAACTTGTACGCGCCGTGGCTGGTGCCGATGGCAATGGCCAGGGCATCCACACCGGTGTCCTTGACGAAGCGGGCGGCTTCTTCCGGGTCGGTCAGCAGCTGGCTGTGGTCCAGCACGCCTTCGGCACCCACGCCGTCTTCTTCGCCGGCCATGCCGGTTTCCAGGCTGCCCAGGCAGCCGATTTCACCTTCTACCGACACGCCACATGCGTGCGAGAAGTTCACCACGGTGCGGGTCACGTCCACGTTGTAGTCGTAGTTGGCCGGGGTCTTGCCGTCGCTTTTCAGCGAGCCGTCCATCATCACGGAAGAGAAACCCAGCTGGATGGAGCGCTGGCATACGTCCGGGCTGGTGCCGTGGTCCTGGTGCATCACCACCGGGATATGCGGGAATTCTTCCACGGCGGCCAGGATCATGTGACGCAGGAAGGGTGCGCCGGCGTATTTGCGGGCACCGGCGGAAGCCTGCACGATGACCGGTGCGTCGCACTTGTCAGCGGCTTCCATGATGGCGCGCATCTGTTCCAGGTTGTTGACGTTGAAAGCCGGCAGGCCGTAGCTGAATTCGGCTGCATGGTCCAGCAGCTGACGCATGGAAACGAGTGCCATGAAAATCTCCTCAAATCATGCCGCGGTTTGGCGGCATGGGTTTCAAATCGGGGACTGCCATCTGTGGTACAGCGGCAGTCCAATTACGCATGCGGTGGTGCAAGCCGCCTAGTGGCGGGACACGCCGGACAACAACAGGCCGGCACCGACAAAGGCCCCGCCGGATACCTGGTTCACCAGTTTCAGGCGACGAGCGCTGTTGAGCCAGCCTGCCAGGCGGGCGCCACCACTGGCATAGACAAACTGCCAGGAGGCTTCAATCACGTAAAACGTGGCCGCCAGAATGGCCAGCTGCGGCCCCTGCGGCAGCCGCGCGTCCATGAACTGCGGGAACAGCGCAGTAAAAAAGATGAAGGCCTTGGGATTGCTCATCGACACCAGAAAGCCGGTGCGGAACATCATCCCGGGGGTATGACTCTTGCTGCTATCTTCGGCCACTTCCGTTACCGGTTGCGGCGTGGCACGCCAGGTTCTGATGCCAAGATAGATCAGATAGGCGGCACCGGCGTATTTTACTATGGAAAACAGTTGTTCCGATGTCGCCAGCAAGGCTCCCAGGCCGGCTGCCGAGCCCAGCATGATGATGCCAAGGCCGGTCATCAGCCCCAGGCAGGTCACGGCGGTGCGGCGCACGCCATGGTGAATGCCATGGGTCATGGCTAGCAGCATGTTGGGGCCGGGCGTGGCGGAAACAAAAAACACGGTGGTGACAAACAGCAACCAGGTATTCAACGGCATGGCAGTACTCCGGCAAGGGTGGGGAGAATGGCACGCCGGGCGTGCCATTCACTTGCATGTGGTGATGACTGCGATCAGGCGGCGCGTTCGCTCAGAATGGCCACTGCCGGCAGGGTCTTGCCTTCCAGGAATTCCAGGAAAGCGCCACCACCGGTGGAGATATAGCTGATGTCATCGGTAATGCCGTACTTGGCAATCGCCGCCAGCGTGTCACCGCCGCCGGCAATGGAGAAGGCCGGCGACTGGGCGATGGCCTGCGCCAGGGTCTTGGTGCCGTTACCGAACTGGTCGAACTCGAACACACCGACCGGGCCGTTCCATACCACGGTACCGGCCTTGGCGATGATGGCCGCCAGTTCGGCGGCGGAATCGGGGCCGATGTCCAGAATCATGTCGTCAGCGCCCACCTCGGCCACCGGCTTGGTGGTGGCAGCGGCGGTTTCGGCAAATTCGGTGGCGCATACCACGTCGCTGGGCAGCGGTACATCACCGCCACGGGCGCGGATTTTGGCAATCACCTTCTTGGCTTCCTCTACCAGATCGGCTTCGGCCAGCGATTTGCCGATGTTCTTGCCTTCGGCCAGCAAGAAGGTGTTGGCAATGCCGCCGCCCACGATCAGCTGGTCCACCTTGTCGGCCAGCGATTCCAGAATGGTCAGCTTGGTGGAAACCTTGGAGCCGGCCACAATGGCTACCAGCGGACGTGCCGGGGCCAGCAGGGCCTTGCCCAGCGCGTCCAGCTCGGCAGCCAGCAGGATGCCGGCGCAGGCGGTGGGAGCAAACTGGGCCACGGCGTGGGTGGAGGCTTCGGCGCGGTGTGCGGTGCCAAAGGCATCGTTGACGAACACATCGCACAGGCTGGCATAGGCCTGGCCCAGCTCGGCATTGTTCTTCTTCTCGCCCTTGTTCAGGCGCACGTTTTCCAGCATCACCACTTCGCCGGCGGCTACGCTGAGGCCGGCCTGCCAGTCGGCAACCAGACGTACCGGCTTGCCCAGCAGGGCGGACAGGCGTTCCACCACCGGAGCCAGGCTGTCTTCCGGCTTGGGTTCGCCTTCGGTCGGACGGCCCAGGTGGGTCATCAGGATGACGCCGGCACCGGCGTTCAGGCTGTGTTCGATGGACGGCAGGCTGGCGCGGATGCGGGTGTCGTCGCCGATCACGCCATTTTTCACCGGCACGTTCATGTCAACACGGATCAGTACGCGTTTGCCGGCCAGGTCCAGCTCGGTCAGTTTGTTGAATTTCATCGGTGGCTCGCTTTTATCTGTTGAATGCGATTGGCGACCGCCTTCGTGGGGAAGGCCGTACAGCCGTTATTCGGGCTTGGCGATAGTGTAAGCGTAAATGACATTTGATTAGCAGCCCTGTCGCTACGCGGGCTATCGCTGTTGCTACTGTACCGGGCTGCCTGCATGCGCAACAGACAGCAGATCAAGTAGTGTATTTATTACAGCAGTTGGCTCTTGCACCCTGCCCTGCTGGCTGTTAAGCGCCGCGCTAAGCCGCAGCCTGGACGGGGGTGTTCGCCTTGGGGCGCAGTGGCGGGAGCATGGCTCAACCGGCTCACCCGTCAACCCTGTTAACTGCAGGAAAGCAGGCGGACCTGCGTCCCACCTGCTTTCATTTGCTGCTGGCCCCGCAGGGCCACACCTTACTTGGCTTCGAACATGGCGCGAGCGGTTTTCAGCATCTGGTTGCTGAAGCCCCACTCGTTGTCGTACCAGGCCAGTACCTTAACCATATTGCCGCCGGTCACCTTGGTCAGGGTGGCGTCAAAGGTGGAGGCTTCGGTGCTGTGGTTGAAGTCGGAGGAAACCAGCGGCAGGGTGTTGAAGCCCAGCACGCCCTTCATCGGGCCTTCGGATGCAGCCTGCAGGATTTCGTTGACTTCGTCCTTGGTGGTGTCACGGCCAGACTTGAAGGTCAGGTCAACCAGCGAAACATTGATGGTGGGAACGCGCACGGCGAAGCCATCCAGCTTGCCCTTCAGTTCCGGCAGTACCAGGCCCACGGCCTTGGCGGCACCGGTCTTGGTGGGGATCATGTTTTCGGTGGCGGAACGGGCGCGGCGCAGGTCTTTGTGACGCACGTCGGTCAGCACCTGGTCGTTGGTAAAGGCGTGGATGGTGGTCATCAGGCCCTTGGTCACGCCAATGGTGTCGTTCAGTGCCTTGGCCACCGGTGCCAGGCAGTTGGTGGTGCAGGATGCGTTGGACACCACGGTCATGGCGCTGGTCAGCACGTCGTGGTTTACGCCGTACACGATGGTGGCGTCAACGTCGTCGCCGCCCGGGGCGGAAATCAGCACCTTCTTGGCACCGGCGTCCAGGTGGACCTGGCACTTTTCCTTGCTGGTGAAGGCACCGGTACATTCCAGTACCAGGTCTACATTCAGGGCTTTCCACGGCAGTTCAGCCGGGTTGCGGGTGGAGAAGAAGGGAATCTTTTCACCGTTGATCAGCAGGTTTTCTTCATCGTGAGCGATGTCTGCCGGAAAACGACCGTGTACGGTGTCGAACTTGGTCAGGTGGGCGTTGGTGGCCAGATCGCCGGTTGCGTTGACGGCAACAACCTTGAAATCGTTGTGCAGGTTGTATTCGTAAATGGCGCGCAGTACCTGACGGCCAATGCGGCCGTAGCCGTTGATCGCGATGCGAATGGTCATACTATTACTCTCCCGGAAAACTGGTGCCTCCCCGCGTGAGCGGGTCAGAATGGAGACACCATGAAAATAAGGCCACCCCTGCTTTGTTTTTGGATGGGGCGGCCTGTGCTTTTTTATTGAATGATGTTCTTGGTTTTGGCGACGACATTGTCGACGGTGAAGCCGAATTCCTTGAACAGCACGCCGGCCGGTGCGGATTCGCCGAAGTGGGCCATGCCCACCACGTCACCTTCCAGACCGACATACTTGCGCCAGGAGTCCGGTACACCGGCTTCAATGGCCAGACGCGGCAGGCCGGCCGGCAGCACGCTTTGCTGCCAGGCCTTGTCCTGCTGGTCGAACACATTGGTGCAAGGCATGGACACCACGCGCACGGCAATACCTTCGGCTGCCAGTGCTTCCTGTGCCTTCAGCGCCAGTTCGATTTCCGAACCGGTGGCAATCAGCACGGCGCGGGCATCGGCAGCATCACGCAGCACGTAGCCGCCACGGGCAATGTCCTTGATCTGCTGTGCATCACGCTGCACGAAGGGCAGGTTCTGGCGGCTGAGGATCAGGCTGCTCGGGGTGGTTTTCTGTTCGATGGCATGCGCCCAGGCCACCGCAGCTTCGGTGGTGTCGCACGGACGCCAGGTGTGGTGATTCGGGATCAGGCGCAGCGTGGCCACTTGTTCCACCGGTTGGTGGGTGGGGCCGTCTTCGCCCAGGCCGATGGAGTCGTGAGTGAACACGAACACCGGGTTGATCTTCATCAGCGAGGCCATGCGCAGTGCATTGCGGGCGTATTCGCTGAACATCAGGAAGGTACCGCCGTAGGGGCGCAGGCCACCGTGCAGCGTCATGCCGTTCATGATGGCAGCCATGCCGAACTCGCGTACGCCATAGCTGATGTAGTTGCCGTTGCCGGCCGCGTCGATCCACTTGGAACCAGACCAGTTGGTCAGGTTGGAGCCGGTCAGGTCGGCCGAACCGCCTACAAACTCAGGCAGGCTGGGCGAGAAGGCTTCCAGTGCAATCTGGCTGGCCTTGCGGGTGGCCACGGTCTGGGCAGCGTCCACGATCTTGGCGATGGCCGCGTCGCGGGCTTCGGCCCAGGCTGCCGGCAGTTCGCCCTGCATGCGGCGTTCGAATTCGGCAGCCAGTTTCGGGTAAGCGGCGCGGTAGGCGTCAAACTGCTTGTTCCATTCGATCTCGGCCAGTGCACCCTTGTCGCGGGCGCTCCAGGCGGCGTAGATGTCGGCCGGAATTTCAAACGGTGCATGCGGCCAGTTCAGCGTTTCGCGCGCGGCGGCAATTTCGGCCGCGCCCAGCGGCGCGCCATGCACATCGTGGGTGCCTTGCTTGTTGGGCGAGCCAAAACCGATGGTGGTCTTGCAGCAGATCAGCGTCGGACGGTCGCCCTTCTTGGCGGTTTCGATGGCGGTGGCGATTTCCACCGGATCGTGGCCGTTGACGTTCTTGATCACCTGCCAGCCGTAGGCTTCGAAGCGGGCCGGGGTGTTGTCGGTGAACCAGCCTTCAACATGACCGTCGATGGAGATGCCGTTGTCGTCCCAGAAGGCGATCAGCTTGTTCAGGCCCCAGGTACCGGCCAGCGAGCAGGCTTCGTGGCTGATGCCTTCCATCAGGCAACCGTCACCCAGGAATACCCAGGTATTGTGGTCGACTACGGTATGGCCGTCGCGGTTGAACTGGGCGGCCAGCATTTTTTCGGCCAGCGCCATGCCCACCGCATTGGTGATGCCCTGGCCTAGCGGGCCGGTGGTGGTTTCCACGCCCGGTGCATAACCGTATTCCGGGTGGCCCGGGGTTTTGGAATGCAGCTGACGGAAGTTTTTGAGGTCGTCGATGGACAGATCGTAGCCGGTGAGGTGCAGCAGGCTGTAGATGAGCATGGAGCCGTGCCCGTTGGAGAGCACGAAGCGGTCACGGTTGGACCAGGAAGGATTGGCAGGGTTGTGCTTCAAGTGATCGCGCCACAGTACTTCGGCGATATCAGCCATGCCCATCGGGGCGCCAGGGTGACCAGATTTGGCCTTCTCCACTGCATCCATAGACAGGAAACGAATGGCGTTGGCTAGCTCGGTTCGGGTGACCATTTCGGGAAAACCTCAAAACTGTAAAGGGGGCGGGACAGACGCGGTACGACAGTCAGCCCGTGGCCCGTGCATGGCACCGGCATGGATTAACCGCCGCGAAATCATGGAATTATCGCTGATTTTGCCGCATTGCGGCAACCTTCACGGCGCAGCTTGTGCGCCGTTTTCATGCATTTTCAATGCTTTGTTGACAGCATTGCTGCATGCAGCCTTAGCTGCCTGGCCGGGGTCGGCTGGCTAACGGGCTTGACCTGCACCCCGCTCTCATGGACAGTCGGCGCAGGATTTTGGGTTTTCACCATGAAACAGCCGGACAGGAGCAAGCATGCAGACTGATTTCCCCGCACGCATCGATGCACGCCAGGTGGGCTATGCACGTGGCTGGCGCTGGATCGTGGAAGCATTTTATCTGGTTAGGCAACAACCGCTGACCTGGATGCTGCTGGCTGGCAGCTATCTGCTGATCCACTTTGCCGTGGCGGCCATACCCATGCTGGGGCCGCCGCTTACCTTTTTCCTGGGACCGGTGTTTGCCGGTGGCTTTGTGTTGGCGGCACAACAGGCGGAGCGCGATACCGAACTGAAGTTGAGCGCGCTGTTTGCCGGTTTCCGTCAGGCTCCCCGCGCCTTGCTCAATGTCGGCATGCTGTATCTGGCCTTGTTGCTGCTGGCGATGCTGCTGCTCAGTGCGGCCATGCCCTTGCTGGGCGTCCATGTGATTGCCACGGAGAATGCGCAGAATATGCCCAGGCTGGATGGACCCATCGGCTTGCTCATGTTACTGAGTGCAGCGCTGATGTTTCTGCTCAGCCTGTGCTATTGGTTTGCCCCGGCGCTGGTGGTGCTGAACGGATTGGGGCCGTGGCAGGCGCTGCGTGACAGTTTCCGTGGCGGCTTGGCCAACTGGCAGGCGGTGCTGCTGTCTGCCTTCATGCTGGCCTTGCTGCTGTTTCTTGCCTTGCTGCCGCTGGGGCTGGGCTTGTTGCTGTGGTTCCCAGTGTTGTATGTCACGGCGTATACCGGCTGGAAAGACCTGTTCGCTCCGCGGGCGGATTGAACAGGTTGCAGCTTAGTGGCTGAGTGTGCCGCGCCGCATGTCCACGTGCATGATGCCGCCATCGTCATAGGGCTGCGAAACCGCAACAAAGCCGAAGCGCTCGTACAGTCCGCAGGCAGCCAGCTGGGCCGACAGCATGATGGGTGCTGCGGGCCACAGCTGCAGGCAGTGGTTCACCGCCTCGGCCAGCAGCTGGTTACCCAGGCCCTTGCCACGCAGTGCCGGTTCCAGTACCACCCGGCCAATGGCGCTGGCATCCGGGTATTTTTCACCGGGAGCAATCAGGCGGGCATAGGCCTGCAGTTTGCCGTGACCATCACGTCCTTGCAGGTGGTAGCAATGCAGGTCGACACCGTCGATATCGCCATAGATGGATTGCTGCTCCACCACGAAAACCCGGTCGCGCAACTGCAGCATTTCATACAGCGCAAGCGGGGAAAAACCGTCAAACGGGTGGCATTGCCACTGCAACAGGCTGGCCATAGTAGAATTGCCCTCGAAAATGAATGGCGCAGTGTTCCACCCTGCCCGGCTGATGGCCGGTGTGCAGCGTGGCGGTACTGCAGATGAACAAGCTGAAACCCTATCACACAAGCAAGCCCTGCCCCATGAACAGTAACGATCTCTTTGACGATGCGCCGCCAGTCTCCGGCACGCAGCCGCCCGTGACACCGCCTGCCCCGCCGGCTGATGCACAGACGGGCGACTGGATTCCACTGGACCAGTATGCCGAGCGTGCTTATCTGGAATACGCCATGAGCGTGGTCAAGGGCCGCGCGCTGCCAGAGGTGGCCGATGGCCAGAAGCCGGTGCAGCGCCGCATCCTGTATGCCATGCGCGATATGGGTCTGGCGCATGGTGCCAAGCCGGTCAAGTCGGCGCGGGTGGTGGGTGAAATCCTGGGTAAATACCACCCGCACGGCGACAGCTCGGCCTACGAAGCGCTGGTGCGCATGGCGCAGGACTTCACCCTGCGCTATCCACTGATTGATGGCCAAGGTAACTTTGGCAGCCGTGATGGCGACGGTGCCGCCGCCATGCGTTATACCGAGGCGAGGCTGACACCGATTGCCGAGCTGCTGCTGGGCGAAATCGACATGGGCACCGTGGACTTTGTGCCCAATTACGACGGTGCCTTCGAAGAGCCCGCCCTGCTGCCGGCACGCCTGCCAATGGTGCTGCTCAACGGCGCTTCTGGTATTGCCGTGGGCATGGCCACGGAAATCCCGCCACATAACCTCACCGAGGTGGCACGTGGCTGCCTGGCCTTGCTGGCCAATCCGGAACTGACTACCCGCCAGCTGATGGACTTTATCCCCGGCCCGGACTTTCCCGGCGGTGGCCAGATCATCACCCCGTTCGACGATATCCTGGCTGCTTATGAAGGTGGCCGTGGCAGCGTGCGGGTGCGGGCCAAGTGGGAAGTGGAAAAACTGGCGCGTGGCCAGTGGCGCGTCATCGTGTCCGAGCTGCCGCCGGGATCGTCGGCACAGAAAGTACTGGCCGAGATCGAAGAAGCCACCAACCCCAAGCTCAAGGCCGGCAAGAAAGCGCTGACACAAGACCAGCAAAACCTGAAGAGCCTGATGCTGTCGCTGCTGGACCGCGTGCGGGACGAATCGGACAGCCAGTGTCCGGTGCGGCTGGTGTTCGAACCCAAGTCCAGCCGGCAGGACCCGGACGAGTTCATCAACATCCTGCTGGCGCAAACCAGTCTGGAAGGCAATGCCTCGATGAACCTGGTGATGATCGGTCTGGACGGCCGCCCGGCGCAGAAGGGTCTCAAGGCTATTTTGTCCGAGTGGATAGACTTCCGTCGCAGCACCGTCACCCGCCGCCTCAAGTATCGGCTGGGCCAGGTGGAAAAGCGTATTCATATCCTGGAAGGGCGCATGATTGCCTTCATCCATATCGATGAAGTCATCCGCGTCATCCGCGAATCGGACGAACCCAAGCCCGACCTGATGAAAGCCTTCGGCCTGTCCGAAGCACAAGCCGAGGACATTCTGGAAATCCGCCTGCGCCAACTGGCGCGGCTGGAAGGTTTCAAGCTGGAGAAGGAGCTGTCCGAGCTGCGTGAAGAGCGCGAAGGTTTACGCCATGTGCTGGATACGCCGGACGCCCTCACCCGCCTGATCCGCGACGAAATCATGGCGGATACCGCCAAGTATGGCGATCCACGTCGCAGTGAAATCAAGGCGGCCGAACGCGCCGTGCTCACCCAGACCATCGCCGACGAGCCGGTCACCATCATCCTGTCGCAAAAAGGCTGGATCCGCGCCCGCGTCGGCCACAACGTCGATCTGTCGGCACTGGCCTTCAAGGATGGCGACGGTCTACACACCGTGGTGGAAACCCGCACCGTGTGGTCGGTCATCGTGCTGGACAACAAGGGTCGCGCCTACACCATCGACCCGGCTGATGTGCCGACCGGTCGTGGCGACGGCGTGCCGGTGGCCTCGCTGGTGGATCTACAGGACGGTGCCAAGCCGGCGCAGATGATTTCCGGCAAGGACGATGCCCGCTTCGTGGTGGCCGGTTCTGGCGGTTATGGCTTTGTGGCCAAACTGTCTGACATGTCGGGCAGGGTCAAGGCCGGCAAGGCTTTTCTCACGCTGGACAATGGTGAAAACGTCATCACCCCGGTAGTTGTGGCCAGCAATGCCGATCTGGCGGCCATGCGACTGGTGGCTGCAGCGGATAATGGCCGCCTGCTGGCATTCCCGGCTGGCGAGCTGAAGGAAATGGCCAAGGGCCGTGGCCTGATGCTGATGGCGCTGGATGCTGGCGAAACGCTGACCGCCATTGGCCTGGTCAAGGGCGACAAGGCGCTGCTGGCTACGGTATCGGTGCGCGGCAAAGTGGCTGACGAAAAGCTGGCCCTGGCCGAGTTCGATGCCAAGCGTGGCAAAAAGGGCAAGCTGATGCCGAAGAAGTGGGCAGTATCGGCCATTGGCGACCTGCCGGCGGCTGGCACGCCATGATGCTGGATCGCCCGCTGCCGCTGACCCCGCGCAAGGCCCTGGCCTTCGTCAACGGTTTTCGTGCACTCATGTTGCTGGTGCTGCTGTTCATGTCCCTGCTGCAAGGCTCGGAAGGACAGCCGCTGGTGGGTGGCGGTGGGCGCTTCTATCTGTGGTCCGCGGTATATGGTGGACTGATTGCCTGTTGGTTTGCCCTGCGCAATGGCAAGGCGGGGCATACCCTGCAGCTGTCACTGGCCATTGCCGCCGACATTCTGATGATTGTGCTGCTGATGGGCATGAACGGCGGGGTGAAAAGTGGCTATGGCATGTTGCTGCTGCCCTATCTGGCCGTGGCGGGTTTGCTGTCCTCCGGGCGATTTGCCCTGTTCTATGCATCCATCGCCACCGCCAGCCTGTTTGGCTACGTGGGCTATGAACACTATCGACATGAAGTACTATTTGGCAGCACCACCGACCTGTTCCAGACCGGCCTGCTGTCGCTGGCCGGTTTTGTCACTTCGGTGGTGACCTACCAACTGGCACGGGTGGCGCGAGAGTCCGAAGAGCTGGCTTCGCGCCGTGGCGGGGAAATTGCCAACCTCAACCGCCTGAACGAACTGGTGCTGCAAAGCCAGCGGGATGCGGTCATCGTGCTGGATGAAACCGGTACCGTCAGGCAGTTCAATGCCCAAGCTGTGCGCTACTTTCCCAATATGCAGCGTGGCATCCTGTTGCCCGAGCTGAGCCCGGTGGTGGAGCGCTGGCGCCTCAACAGCCATTCGCCCATGCCGGTATTTGTCGAGCGCAATGTGCGAGGCCGGCAACTGGCCGGTCGCATGGTGCCCATTCTGGCCGGTGATCTGCGCGGCGTGGTGATGTTCCTGCGCGACATGGCTGACATGGCGGAAGAAGCCAAGCGCATCAAGCTGGCTGCACTGGGTCGGCTTACTGCCAATATCGCCCATGAAATCCGCAACCCGCTGGCAGCCATTTCCCATGCCGGCGACCTGCTGGCCGAGGGGGCGGAGGATCCCGCTACCCAGCGGCTTACCCGCATCGTTCGCGACAACGCCAAGCGCATCAATGGCCTGGTAGAAGAAGTACTGATGCTGGGGCGGCGTGACCGGGTCAAGACCGAAACGATCAAACTGTCACAGTTTCTTGCCGACTTTCTCGATCAGTTCGGCATGGCACAGCCGGAAGCCGCCGGTCGCATACTCCCCATTTTCTACAGCACCGGCAGCGTTTATTTTGACCGCGGCCATCTGGGGCAGATCTTGTCCAACTTGGTGGCCAACGCCTGGCGTCACTCCTCGCACGTCCATGGCGCGGTGCGTATTGAAGTCAGCCAGATTGAAGCGCAAGTGCTCATCCATGTGTTTGACGATGGCCCAGGTATGAGCGAAGACGCCCAGGCCCACCTGTTTGAACCCTTCTTTACCACGGAAAGCAGCGGGACCGGCCTAGGACTGTATATCGCCCGTGAACTGGCTGAAGCCAATGATGCCCGGCTCGACTATATCCCCCCGGGCGGCGTTTTCCGTTTAAGCTGTCATCATGCCTATGAATAAGAACACCCTGCGTGTGCTCGTGGTGGACGACGAGCCGGATATCCGCGAACTGCTCGAACTCACTCTGCTCAAGATGGGGCTGGATGTGGTGACCGCTGGTAATGTCACCGATGCCAAGGCACTGCTGCTGCGCGAACCCTTCAATCTGGTGCTCAGCGATATGCGCATGCCGGATGGAGAAGGGATAGAGGTGGTGGAGTTCATCGCCGAGCAGGCACTGGATATTCCCAGCGCCATCATTACCGCCTATGGCAGTACCGAAAACGCAGTCAAGGCAATGAAAGCCGGTGCCTTTGATTACCTGTCCAAACCCATCAGCCTGGCGCAATTGCGCACGCTGGTGAAATCGGTATTGAAAGTAGAGGGCAATGGCAAGCCGCTGGGCATGGAGCGCCTGGTCGGCGACTCACCCGCCATGCTGGATGTACGCCGCATGATCGAAAAGCTGGCACGTAGCCAGGCGGCGGTCTACATCAGCGGCGAGTCAGGCACCGGCAAGGAACAAGCCGCCCGTCTGGTGCACGAGCAAAGCGCGCGTGCCGAGCGGCCATTCGTCCCGGTCAACTGTGGGGCCATCCCGGAAAACCTGATGGAGAGCGAATTCTTCGGTTACCGCAAAGGTGCATTTACCGGAGCCGACAGTGACCGTGACGGGTTCTTCCAGCAAGCCACCGGTGGCACTCTGTTTCTGGACGAGGTCGCCGATCTGCCCTTGGCCATGCAGGTCAAGTTGTTGCGTGCCATCCAGGAAAAGAAGGTGCGCAAGCTGGGCAGCCCGCAGGAGGAGCCGGTCGATGCGCGCATCATCTGTGCAACCCACAAAGATCTGGCCGCGCTGGTTGAGGCCGGCCAGTTCCGGCAAGACCTCTACTACCGGCTCAACGTATTGCCGCTGCGCATGCCACCGCTGCGCGAGCTGCGCGATGACATTCCCCGTTTCATCGGCGCGCTGCTGGACCGTTTCGCCACCCCGGAGAGCCGTCCACGCCTCACGCCGGATGCAGTCAAGGCCATGCTGTCCTATAACTACCCGGGCAATTTCCGCGAACTGGAAAACATCCTTGAGCGTGCCATCGCGCTGGCCGGAGACGACAAGGTCGATGTCGCCGACTTGCAGCTCACCCCCTGTCAGGCCCTGGATGACCTGGAAAGCAGTATTGGCTACGCCGGTAGTGAACCGCTGCAGATGTTTCTAGACCGGGTGGAGCGTGAAGCCATACTCAAGGCGCTGGATGCCACCCGCTTCAACCGTACTCAGGCAGCCAAACTGCTAGGCCTTACTTTCCGCTCCATGCGTTACCGCATGGACAGACTGGGGATCAAATGACAGCAATAAAATCATCTATATAGAGACAGATTAGTAGAGACAGACAAGATATGGGCAAAAGCCCGGCCCAGCCGGGCTTTTTGCTGCCGGTGGCAGTGCGCTGACCAGCTTTTTGCGCCAGTTTCCCCCGTGGGTCAGCATCAGGATGGACGCCAGCGCACCGCGGGCTGTGCATGCGCAGCAAAATAGTCATGAAATCCGCATTTCATAAAGTATTACCGTTCAGTGACTTAGCGCGCTCTTGGCCGGGATTTCAGCAAATCGTGCAGATTTCTTCGCACAAAGTGTTGACGAGGGTAGGGTGTGGCGGTATAGTTCGCCTCCTCAGCAGACAACGCAGCGACGGAAACGAAACGCAGCGACCTGCACCGCTCTTTAAAAAACAGAATAACCGATAGGTGTGAGTGCTTGGCGAAAGCCAAATACTTGCACTGCAAGACAAGAAATACTTGTTATTTTCTTTGATCTTGCGTGCCAGAAAATTTGCTATGAGATTGAACTGAAGAGTTTGATCCTGGCTCAGATTGAACGCTGGCGGCATGCTTTACACATGCAAGTCGAACGGTAACAGGGAGCTTGCTCCGCTGACGAGTGGCGAACGGGTGAGTAATGCGTCGGAACGTGCCGAGTAGTGGGGGATAACTATCCGAAAGGATAGCTAATACCGCATACGCTTTGAGAAGGAAAGCAGGGGATCGTAAGACCTTGCGCTATTCGAGCGGCCGACGTCTGATTAGCTAGTTGGTGAGGTAAAGGCTCACCAAGGCATCGATCAGTAGCGGGTCTGAGAGGATGATCCGCCACACTGGGACTGAGACACGGCCCAGACTCCTACGGGAGGCAGCAGTGGGGAATTTTGGACAATGGGCGCAAGCCTGATCCAGCCATGCCGCGTGTCTGAAGAAGGCCTTCGGGTTGTAAAGGACTTTTGTCAGGGAGGAAATCCCTAAGGTTAATACCCTTGGGGGATGACAGTACCTGAAGAATAAGCACCGGCTAACTACGTGCCAGCAGCCGCGGTAATACGTAGGGTGCAAGCGTTAATCGGAATTACTGGGCGTAAAGCGTGCGCAGGCGGTTGTGTAAGTCTGATGTGAAAGCCCCGGGCTCAACCTGGGAACTGCATTGGAGACTGCACGGCTAGAGTGCGTCAGAGGGGGGTAGAATTCCGCGTGTAGCAGTGAAATGCGTAGAGATGCGGAGGAATACCGATGGCGAAGGCAGCCCCCTGGGATGACACTGACGCTCATGCACGAAAGCGTGGGGAGCAAACAGGATTAGATACCCTGGTAGTCCACGCCCTAAACGATGTCAACTAGCTGTTGGGGGTTTGAATCCTTGGTAGCGTAGCTAACGCGAGAAGTTGACCGCCTGGGGAGTACGGCCGCAAGGTTAAAACTCAAAGGAATTGACGGGGACCCGCACAAGCGGTGGATGATGTGGATTAATTCGATGCAACGCGAAAAACCTTACCTGGTCTTGACATGTACGGAACTTGCCAGAGATGGCTTGGTGCCCGAAAGGGAGCCGTAACACAGGTGCTGCATGGCTGTCGTCAGCTCGTGTCGTGAGATGTTGGGTTAAGTCCCGCAACGAGCGCAACCCTTGCCATTAGTTGCTACCATTTAGTTGAGCACTCTAATGGGACTGCCGGTGACAAACCGGAGGAAGGTGGGGATGACGTCAAGTCCTCATGGCCCTTATGACCAGGGCTTCACACGTCATACAATGGTCGGTACAGAGGGTAGCCAAGCCGCGAGGTGGAGCCAATCTCATAAAACCGATCGTAGTCCGGATCGCACTCTGCAACTCGAGTGCGTGAAGTCGGAATCGCTAGTAATCGCAGATCAGCATGCTGCGGTGAATACGTTCCCGGGTCTTGTACACACCGCCCGTCACACCATGGGAGTGAGTTTCACCAGAAGTGGGTAGGCTAACCGTAAGGAGGCCGCTTACCACGGTGGGATTCATGACTGGGGTGAAGTCGTAACAAGGTAGCCGTAGGGGAACCTGCGGCTGGATCACCTCCTTTCTAGAGAAGGCGATTGTCAAGTACTCACAGCCTATCGGTTATTCATGATTTAAGGGTAGTAACTGGGTTTGTAGCTCAGCTGGTTAGAGCACTGTGTTGATAACGCAGGGGTCGTAGGTTCGAGTCCTACCAGACCCACCAGTTTGGGGGATTAGCTCAGTTGGGAGAGCACCTGCTTTGCAAGCAGGGGGTCGTCGGTTCGATCCCGTCATCCTCCACCATTCTTACAGTGCAAACAAAAGCGCACACAGCATTTTATTGCTGCGTGAATTTCTGTTTGCGTTGTTTTTACAATGCCCGATCTTTAACAAACTGAAGAAGCCGAATTAATTAGACGGCGAAATGAAATGCATGGAGTTAACTCTGCATGCAGGACAAATCGTCATCTTGGGAATTTGATTGTATCTAATGTCATGTCGCCATATCAAAAGGGGCGGTGTGACATGTCGCACAAACACAATTCTGTCGGATTGGTAATCTAGGTTACTGAAATGATAGGGTCAAGCGACTAAGTGCATCTGGTGGATGCCTTGGCGATCACAGGCGATGAAGGACGTGTAAGCCTGCGAAAAGCGCGGGGGAGCTGGCAATAGAGCTTTGATCCCGCGATATCCGAATGGGGAAACCCACCCGCAAGGGTATCCCAGACTGAATACATAGGTCTGTGGAAGCGAACCGAGTGAACTGAAACATCTAAGTAACTCGAGGAAAAGAAATCAACCGAGATTCCGTCAGTAGTGGCGAGCGAACGCGGAATAGCCTGTATGTGATAGAGATTGAGATAGTGGAAGGCATTGGAAACTGCCGCCATAGTGGGTGATAGCCCCGTACACGAAATTTCATTCTTGGTACTAAGCATACGAAAAGTAGGGCGGGACACGCGAAATCCTGTTTGAAGATGGGGGGACCATCCTCCAAGGCTAAATACTCGTGATCGACCGATAGTGAACCAGTACCGTGAGGGAAAGGCGAAAAGAACCCCGGGAGGGGAGTGAAATAGAACCTGAAACCGGATGCATACAAACAGTGGGAGCCTCGCAAGGGGTGACTGCGTACCTTTTGTATAATGGGTCAGCGACTTACGTTCAGTAGCAAGCTTAACCGCATAGGGGAGGCGTAGGGAAACCGAGTCCGAATAGGGCGCTTTAGTTGCTGGGCGTAGACCCGAAACCGAGTGATCTATCCATGGCCAGGATGAAGGTGCGGTAACACGCACTGGAGGTCCGAACCCACTAGTGTTGCAAAACTAGGGGATGAGCTGTGGATAGGGGTGAAAGGCTAAACAAACTCGGAGATAGCTGGTTCTCCCCGAAAACTATTTAGGTAGTGCCTCATGTATCACTTCCGGGGGTAAAGCACTGTTATGGCTAGGGGGTCATTGCGATTTACCAAACCATGGCAAACTCTGAATACCGGAAAGTGCGAGCATGGGAGACAGACGGTGGGTGCTAACGTCCATCGTCAAGAGGGAAACAACCCAGACCGCCAGCTAAGGTCCCAAATGATCAGTTAAGTGGTAAACGAAGTGGGAAGGCCCAGACAGCCAGGATGTTGGCTTAGAAGCAGCCATCATTTAAAGAAAGCGTAATAGCTCACTGGTCGAGTCGTCCTGCGCGGAAGATGTAACGGGGCTCAAACTGATAACCGAAGCTGCGGATTTGCACGTAAGTGCAGATGGTAGGGGAGCGTTCTGTAGGTCTGTGAAGGTGTCTCGAAAGGGATGCTGGAGATATCAGAAGTGCGAATGCTGACATGAGTAGCGATAAAGCGGGTGAAAAGCCCGCTCGCCGAAAGCCCAAGGTTTCCTACGCAACGTTCATCGGCGTAGGGTGAGTCGGCCCCTAAGGCGAGGCTGAAAAGCGTAGTCGATGGGAAACGGGTTAAAATTCCCGTACTTTTGTGTAGTGCGATGTGGGGACGGAGAAGGTTAGGTCAGCGGCCTGTTGGAATAGGTCGTTCAAGCTGGTAGGTGGTTAGGGTAGGCAAATCCGCCCTTTCATTCAACACCGAGAAGTGATAACGAGGGTCTACGGACCTGAAGTGACTGATACCACGCTTCCAGGAAAAGCCACTAAGCTTCAGCTACACAAGAACCGTACCGCAAACCGACACAGGTGGGCAGGATGAGAATTCTAAGGCGCTTGAGAGAACTCAGGAGAAGGAACTCGGCAAATTGATACCGTAACTTCGGGAGAAGGTATGCCTCTTTAGGTGAAATCCCTTGCGGATGGAGCTTGGAGAGGTCGCAGAGAATCGGTGGCTGCGACTGTTTATCAAAAACACAGCACTCTGCCAACACGAAAGTGGACGTATAGGGTGTGACGCCTGCCCGGTGCTGGAAGGTTAAGTGATGGGGTGCAAGCTCTTGATCGAAGCCCCAGTAAACGGCGGCCGTAACTATAACGGTCCTAAGGTAGCGAAATTCCTTGTCGGGTAAGTTCCGACCCGCACGAATGGCGTAACGATGGCCACACTGTCTCCTCCTGAGACTCAGCGAAGTTGAAGTGTTTGTGAAGATGCAATCTCCCCGCTGCTAGACGGAAAGACCCCGTGAACCTTTACTGTAGCTTTGCATTGGACTTTGAAGTGGTTTGTGTAGGATAGGTGGGAGGCTTTGAAGCCAGGACGCTAGTTCTGGTGGAGCCGACCTTGAAATACCACCCTGACCCCTTTGAGGTTCTAACCTTGGTCCGTTATCCGGATCGGGGACAGTGCATGGTAGGCAGTTTGACTGGGGCGGTCTCCTCCCAAAGTGTAACGGAGGAGTTCGAAGGTTACCTAGGTACGGTCGGAAATCGTGCTGATAGTGCAATGGCAAAAGGTAGCTTAACTGCGAGACCGACAAGTCGAGCAGGTGCGAAAGCAGGACATAGTGATCCGGTGGTTCTGAATGGAAGGGCCATCGCTCAACGGATAAAAGGTACTCCGGGGATAACAGGCTGATACCGCCCAAGAGTTCACATCGACGGCGGTGTTTGGCACCTCGATGTCGGCTCATCACATCCTGGGGCTGTAGCCGGTCCCAAGGGTATGGCTGTTCGCCATTTAAAGTGGTACGTGAGCTGGGTTCAAAACGTCGTGAGACAGTTTGGTCCCTATCTGCAGTGGGCGTTGGAAGTTTGACGGGGGCTGCTCCTAGTACGAGAGGACCGGAGTGGACGAACCTCTGGTGTACCGGTTGTCACGCCAGTGGCATTGCCGGGTAGCTAAGTTCGGAAGAGATAAGCGCTGAAAGCATCTAAGCGCGAAACTCGCCTGAAGATGAGACTTCCCTGAGGGCTAGACCCTCCTGAAGAGTCGTTCGAGACCAGGACGTTGATAGGTCGGGTGTGGAAGCGCTGTGAGGCGTTAAGCTAACCGATACTAATTGCTCGTGAGGCTTGATCCTATCATTTGAGTGGCTTGGGAAACCGGGCTGACGGATAGTGCATGTGCGACGCGATCAAAGATCCAAGACTAATTAAGGCGGGAGTAGAGAGGTGGGAGTGGGGAGTAAACCCCTGCAACTGACGAACTACCCCCGAAACGGAGAGCAGGACAAGAGCGGGCAGAGACAACTCTCTACTCCCGACTCTCTACTCCCCACAAGGCTTCTTCAAGTTTGTTGACAGTTTATGTCTGGTGGCCATAGCGAGGTGGTCCCACGCCTTCCCATCCCGAACAGGACCGTGAAACGCCTTAGCGCCGATGATAGTGTGGCATTCGCCATGTGAAAGTAGGACACCGCCAGACTCCCCATACAGAAGCCCAGCTCAATCGAGCTGGGCTTTGTGCGTTTCAGGCCGCTGCACACGCTGTGTGGCTCTCTATTGCTCAGTGGTAGAGCCTGAGCATTGTGATGCTGCACCGGCAAAGGCGGTGGTACCTGAGACTGACCGTACGGATGCCAATGGCTTGTAAAATATGTGGGAGCCAGTTTTTACGTGTGGTTAGCCATATCAGGCAAAAACACACAAAATTATCGTGAAACTACAGGTAATTCGATTATTTGTTTAATTGAGCGCGAATTTTATCAAGAATATTAGTGGTAATGCTTGCCTCGATCCTCGGCAAACTGCTATACCAAAAACGTAAATATCCACGTTTATACCGGCCCCGCCATCTTAGTGTGAATTGCCGAGGGAAACCGTCATGCAGCAGCCCATGAAACTGCTCATCCTGGAAGATCAGGTCATTTTGCGCAAACTCATTTCGCGCCAGACCGGTTTTTTCAGTCGTCAGGCCACGCAGATCGATGAGTTCAGCGATCCGGCCGAAGCGCTGCGCAGTGCAGCAGAAACCAGCTACGATCTGATCATTACCGATATCGGCATGCCGGGCATGAGTGGTATCGACTTCATTAAAAATCTCAGTGCCATTGGCTGCCGTGCTTCCTTGCTGATTATTTCTGGTTATGACAGCCGGACGCTGCATACCATTGCCGACATGGCGCACGGGCAGGGTATTGCCAGCGTGCATTTCCTGTGCAAGCCCTACAGCATCGATCAGTTCCTGCAACGACTGAATGCTGTCTTTTCCGATATGGAGCAGCGTGGTGCCGCCCTGGCAGTAGACCCGCTGCAGCTGTGGCAGGACTGTTCTGCCGGGCCGCTGTCACTTGAGTTCAAGCCGGTGCTGGGCTTGGCGCAGCGCCAGGTGCGCGGAATGCAGGTGGCGGGTATCCAGTTGCCGCATGGATTCTTGACACTGGATGCTGTCTTGTACCGCAAGCTGTCGGTCAACCCACAATTGCCGGTATTGATACTGGAAATGGTCATGGAGCGACTGGTGCAGATACTGGTCAGCATTCCCCAGCCTTGGCGGCAGGGTGTTCTGTTCAGTCTGTATCTGGATGCCAGCTGCCTGGCGCATGAAAACCTGTTTGATCGCTATAGTGCCTTGCTGCGACAGCATGGGCTGTCAACCGGACAGATTGGCTTTCTGCTGGCGGATGGCCTGCATGATGGCTGCTCGCCAGTGTGTTTCGAGAATATTGCCAAGCTGAAATACTTTGGCTTTCCTTTACTGGCAGATCAAGTCGGTGAAGGAAGGCTGACGGTCAGCAATCTGCTGCGCCTGCCGCTGGATGGCTTGCGGCTGTCCTCAGTTACTTTGCAGCAGCTGGCACTGCAACCGCAGGATGTAGCGGCCCTGCTGCAATGCTGTGGATTGCAGCAGGACCGGCTGATCATCAGTCATGTCGATGGCGAAGTTGAGCTGGAAGCCATTACGGCAGCCGGCTATGAGCAGTGCGCTGTCAGTGGTGAGCAGATTGCACTACAGCTGGGTGTGGACGAACTATCATCTTATCTAGAACAACAGCAGACTGCCGGCTTGCCTACAAGCCAGACCGGTGGCGCAATGAGTGATGACATGCAAGGGGTGAATCATGTCGGTCGAGATGGAAAAACTGAAAATACTGGTCGTTGATGATCAGTCACTGGTCAGGACGCTGGTAAGCCAGTCCTTGCAGGCCATGGGCATACGGGCAGAAAACATTTCTCAGGCACCAGATGGCAGCACAGCGATGCGCACGCTGGACATGCGCATGGTGGATCTGGTGCTGTGTGATGTGGAAATGAAGCCGATGAACGGACTGGATTTGCTGAAAGAATTGCGCTGCGGCCATACCGCCAATGTGTCCAATCTGCCGTTCATCATTCTTTCCGGTCACGCTGATCGCAGCAATGTTACCGTCGCCGTGCAACTGCATGCCGATGGTTTTGTCGTAAAGCCGCCAAAGCCGGTGGATGTGGAAAAGGCCATTAACCTGGCCCTGCGCCGGGCCAGGCCAGAGGTGGATCCATTCAGCTATTACGGTGTGGATACCGGCACGGATTACGACAAGAAGGTCTTCCGTCGCCTGTTCGAACAGCGGCCTGAAGACCTGGCTGATGTCCCCTATGAAACGGTGACTTTGCACAGTGCCAAATCCGGATCCATTCTGGCCGAGGATTTGCGCAGCAAGACGGGACATCTGCTGCTGCCACGCGGTGCCAGCATTTCTGCCAACCAGCTGGCGGTGTTACGCAATTACAGCGACCGCTACGGGGTACATCAGCTGGTGATAGAAACCGTGCATGAGTCTGCGGCAGTTGATGGTGACGCCGCAGATGCCGCAGATCAGCCCGGCTGAGTGACCTTGCCTGCAAGGGGATAACATGGCCAACACCAACAACAAGGCAAGCCAGACCCTATCGATTGGCCGTGCGGTCATTGCCATAGTGGTATTGCTGGGGATCTTCCAGATTGGCTGGGTTGCTCGGCTGCTGGCGGCATCGTGGCAGCATTATCAGCAAGCTGTGGCCTTGTCCGAAGTGCATCAGATCCGCAGCAAGTTCTACACCGCCGCCGATCTGCTGCGCCGAGAAGCCATACTTAGCCGCAACCTGCTGTACCGCAAAACCCCCCCCTATCCCAAAGAGCGTAGCCAGCTGGCCTTGCTGCGTTCGCAGGCTGATTACTGGATGAGCCAGGCCATGCTGGCCGGACAGCAAGATATTGTCAGCGACCAGCATGCCAAGATGGCAGACGTCACCTTGCAGCTGGAAAGCTTCCGCTCCTTGCGGCCAGAGATCGACATGCAGATCGGCCCGGCGTGGGGGGCGGATGAAACGCTGGGCTATGGCGAAGAGCTGTCCTCGCGCCACCTGCAGGATGCCATCAATGATGTGCTGATCGGCATGAACGGGCAGATGAAGTGGAATGCCCCCCCCGGCCTGTACATCATGATGGATATTGCCCAGGACAGCTGGAGCATCGGTCATGTCCTGCGTTCAGCGGCAGCGGCGCAGCTGTTGCGCAGCGAGCTGGATGCACCGCTGAGTGAAACCGAGGAAGGGGATTTGCAGTCGCGGCTGGATCTGAGCAATCTGATGTTGCAGCAGCTGCGTGCAGATGCCGCCCATATTGATGATCGCCAGCTGCTGGACAGCCTGCGCCGGATATCGGATGCCGCTTTGCGGCTGCACATGCTCAACAAGCAGCAGCTGGCCTTGTTGCAGTCGCACCAGCAGCTAGCCGGCATGCAGCCGGCCATGCAGCAGCAGGTGGACAAGGTGCAGCAGGAAAGCTGGGCGCTGTTCCAGCATACCAACCGGCTGTGTGCCGAACAGATTGAACAGGCGTTGCAGGATTACCGCCGGCAACTGATCCATGATGGCTTGCTGGGCATTGCCATTCTGGGATTGGGATTGATACTGCTGTACAGCATGACCAAGCGTGTCCTCAAGCCGCTGAACCGCCTGCAGCGCATGCTGGACGCGGCGGGTGATGCCATCCTGACCATTGACCAGCAAGGCCTGGTATTGTCAGCCAATGCCGGTGCGCAACGCTTGTTCGGCAATGGGCGGGATGCGCTGGCAGGGCAGCAGATCAACCAGCTGCTTCGGCTGCCGCAGGCGCTGGCAGATACCTTGCTGATGGTTAGTGAACAGGGCAGCCAGACCTTGCAGGGGGAAGGTATCAAGCTTGATGGCGAGTTGTTCTTCGCCGGCATTACCGTCAGCATTTTCCGCACTACCGATACCGACAAGGAATTCATGTTGATTGTGCGGGACGAGCATCAGCGCCGTATTGCCGAACATTCGCTGGAGCATAACCTGAGCATGCTCTCCGCCATCTCCCACGTGGAAAACCTCATGCTCAGCCGGTGGCCGCGCAAGGAGGTGCTGGATCGACTGCTGCATGAGTTCATGCGCTTCAGCCGTGCCGAGCAGGGTTTCATGCTGGTGCTGGCGGAATTCCCTGACGACCGTTTTGAAATCCACCTGCAGGCCGGTAACTGGCCTGCCACCCTGCCGTCGCTGGAGATGGTGGCCCACGAAGCCGAACCCCTGACTTGGTTATTGCAGCGGCTGGCCGAGATGCCACCCTGGATCACCCTGCCGGTGGCCATGGATGACGATGTTTCGGCGCTGATCTGTCTGTTACAGCCAGACCTGGCCCTGCTGGGCAAGGGCATACAGCCACTGGTTGGTGCCTATGCCAATATTCTTGGTTTCTTCGATGAAGAAGACCGGCGCAAGCTGTCCGAATCCCAGCTGCGCTCGGTACTGCAGGAAGAAGAAGCCATTTACTCGGCCTCGCCAGTCGGCTTGCTGCGGCTGAATGAACAGATGCAGATTGTCCGTGCCAATCGCATGGCCGAAGACATTTTTGGCAAGGGTGGAACCAGCCTGCCAGGCATGCATCTGATGGAATTGCTGGCCTCGGATCAAAGCTGGTTCGACCTGACCAGCCAGCTTAACAATATGGTGCAGTACCAAAGCAAGCTGCGCTGTGAGCTGGAATGCATCAATGCCGATGGCCGCCCCATCTGGGTGTTGTTTGAAGGCATGCTGCTATTCCCAGACCGCCCACGGGAAGGCACCATCCTCGCCTGCCTGGATATTACCGAGAGCAAGCTGGCGGAGTTTGAACTGCGCATGGCGCGGGATCAGGCCAATGCAGCCAACCGGGCCAAGAGCTCTTTTCTGGCCACCATGAGCCACGAAATCCGTACTCCGATGAACGGGGTGCTGGGCATGTTGGAACTGCTGGCCATGACCCCGCTGAATGCGGAGCAAAAAGACAGCGTGGACACCATCCAGGAGTCAGCCCGTACCTTGTTGCGACTGATTGACGACATCCTGGATTTCTCCAAGATCGAAGCGGACAAGCTGGAAGTCGTACTGACACCCACGGCAGTCAAGCCATTGTTGGAACAGGTGCGCACCCTGTATGCCGAAACAGCCGCCGCCAAGGGTTTGCAGCTGAAGCTGGATATTGACGAAAAGCTGGCCCCGGCCCTGCTGCTTGACCCCTTGCGTTTGCGCCAGATTCTGCAGAATTTTGTCAGCAATGCCGTCAAGTTCACCGCCAACGGCGGTATTACCCTGCAAGTCGAGGTATTGGAGCAGGAGTTTTCTGCCCAGACACTACGCTTTGACATCATCGATAGTGGTATCGGCATTTCACAGGACAATCTAAGCCGCCTGTTCGAGCCGTTTACCCAGGCCGAGTCCGATACCAGCCGCCGTTTTGGAGGCACCGGTCTGGGGCTGGCCATCTGCCGGCGCCTGGCAGGCCTGATGGGCGGGCATGTGGAACTGGAAAGCCAGCCGGGACAGGGTACGCGCGCGTCCCTACTGCTGGTGGCCAATATCGTGGACATTACAGAACTGCCGGCGGGTGAGACCGAGGGCGAGATACCTGCCCTCGTGGTTGGCAGTGGACAGCATGACGTGCTGCAGCCCATCCTGTTTGCCGAGGATAATCCTACCAATCGCAAGCTTACCTTGCGGCAGCTGGAAAAACTGGGCTATACCGCCGAGTGTGCCGAAGATGGTGCCCAGGCCTACGCCATGTGGCAGGCTGGTCACTACAGCCTGCTGCTGACCGATTGCCACATGCCGGTGACTGACGGCTACGAGCTGGCACGGTTGATCCGGGCCTATGAAGCCGAGCATCCGGATCGCGGGCACCTGCCCATCATCGCCTGCACGGCCAATGCCGGGCAGGAAGAACTGAACAAGACCAGCGCTGCAGGCATGGATGATTTCCTGACCAAGCCGCTGGCCATCAATATCCTATCTGCCATGCTGGAAAAGTGGCTGAGCAAATTGCCGGAGAATGCCATGCAGCCTGTCCCCGATACCCCTATGCCCGCCACGCCGTGTCCGGTAGACCGCTCCGTGCTGGAGGTCTACAGCGATGGCGAGCTGGCGGTGGAGCTGGAAATCCTGCACGACTTCGCACAAGCCAACCAGGAAGACATGGAGGCCTTGCGCCAGGCGGCCAGCGATGCCAGTGCCGAGCAACTGGCCTGGGCTGCTCACCGTATCAAGGGAGCCAGCCGCATGGTGGGTGCCAATGAGATGGGCAATGCGGCCGAGGCGGTGGAAAAGGCTGCCAAGGCCGGCGAGGTGGCGCAGGCGCAAGCCCTGCTGGCCGAGCTGGAAGCTGCGCTGTCTGCATTCGAACTCTGGTTGCAGCAACAGGACACCGCCAGCGTGTGATATTGCGTGTAGCCCGATAGGCTACATGGTCCGGCTGATGGCCTCGCTACGCTCCAGCGTGGCAATCAGCCAGTCGCGGAAGGCACGGATTTTCGGCTGTTGCGCCATTTCGTGCGAGTACATCAGGTAATACGCCCACTCCGTCTCCAGCACGGTGTCGAATGGAATCACCAGCCGTCCGCGCTGGATATCGTCATTCACCATGGAAACCTGTGCCAGTGTCACGCCCATGCCGGCTGCTGCTGCATGCAGTGCGTACTCCAGTGCGTCAAAGGTGACGCCGCTTTCCGGATTGATGTTGCTTACCCCGGCCAGTTTCAGCCAGCGATCCCATACATCCTGATCCCGCCACGGGTGCAGCAGGGTGTGGTATTGCAGATCCTCCGGCGTGCGCAATGGATGCGCTCCTTCCAGCAGGGCTGGTGAACATACCGGCACCAGTTTTTCCCGACAGATGCATTCGATGCGCATGTCGGTATACACCTCCGGGCGCGGCATGCCGATGATGGCCAGGTCGTATTCGGCCCGGTTGAACGGCTTGTCGTGAATCAGCTGGGTAATCAGGTGCAGGGTGTATTCCGGATAGCGGGTCTGGAAATCCGGCAGATTGGGCAGCACCCAGCGCATGGCCGGGGTTGGCGGTATGCGCACTCGCAGCCCGCTCTGGCGCAGGCGCAGCATTTCGCTGGCCTCATGCAGCAGCTGGAAGGCATCGCGCGCCGGTTTGACCAGCGCCTCGCCCTCGGCAGTCAGTGCCAGGCCGCGTGCCTGGCGGATGAACAGGCTGGTGCCGTAAAACTCTTCCAGCGTCTGCACATGGCGGCTTACTGCGCCCTGAGTCAGGTGCAGGGCGGCCGCTGCACGGGTGAAGGACAGGTGTTCAGCCGCGGCAACAAATACACGCAGCGCATTCAGTGGAGGTAGTTTCATCGGATTCATGCTGTTTATTCATGGCTGGCATGATTATAACTGCTTTGCCAGTCGGGCAGGGGCTGGTTATCCTTGCGGCTATTGCCTTGATAATTCAATGCAAAGCACGGCTGTCTCCAGATGAAGCATTTTGTTTCGCAAAGCAGCCCTTACCCGCTTTATTGTGCAAGCAATGTCTTGCTTGCATGGCTTATCTGCCGGTGAGGTATCCCGGCACCGATACAGTCTTGCGTGGTGGGTCGTAGCGACCGCCACATCATGGTTTTCCACCCATCTCCACGTTGGGAACGGCCGGGTCCTGCCTCTGTGACCTGGCCGATTTTTTATTTCCCGCGTTCTCCCAGCCTGGTGTGCAGGCAAGAAAAAAGGCCACTTGCGTGGCCTGAAGATTCGGAGAAAAAGCGGCGGGACCGTTTGATCCGGGCTCCTTGCAGGCAAGGGCTGCTTTTCCGGGTCCGAGTGTACAACGATGCGTGCAGCGGAGCAAACCGATTGCAGTTGGGTCAGTCGCCCAGCGCAGCCAGCAGTTCTGCTTGCTGCTCGGTGATCAGGGCATCGGTCAGCTCGACCAGGTCCCCATCCATTACGTAATCCAGCTTGTACAGCGTCAGATTGATGCGGTGGTCGGTAATGCGGCCCTGCGGGTAGTTGTAGGTGCGGATGCGCTCGGAGCGGTCACCGGAGCCGATCAGGCTCTTGCGTTCAGCTGCCTCTTTTTGCTGCTGCTCGCGACGCTGGATGTCATTGATGCGCGCCGCCAGCACCTGCATCGCGCTGGCCTTGTTGGCATGCTGCGAACGGCCATCCTGGCATTCCGCCACAATGCCGGTGGGCAGGTGGGTAATGCGCACGGCGGAATCGGTCTTGTTGATGTGCTGGCCGCCCGCGCCGCTGGCACGGAAGGTGTCGATGCGCAGATCGGCCGGGTTCAGTACCACGTCCACCAATTCATCCGCTTCGGCCATCACCGCCACGGTGCAGGCCGAAGTGTGGATGCGGCCCTGGGTTTCGGTGGCGGGAACGCGCTGCACGCGGTGGCCGCCGGATTCAAACTTCAGCTTGGAGTAGGCACCGAAACCGATGATGCGGACGATGGCTTCCTTGTAGCCGCCCAGGTCCGATTCGCTGGCGGAGACGATTTCCACCTGCCAGCGGTTGCGTTCGGCAAAGCGGGTGTACATGCGCAGCAGGTCGGCGGCAAACAAGGCCGCCTCGTCGCCGCCGGTGCCGGCGCGGATTTCCAGGAAGATGTTCTTTTCGTCGTTGGGGTCTTTGGGCAGCAGCAGCTTTTGCAGCTCCACCTCCAGCGCGGCCATTTTCTCGCGGCCTTCATCGATTTCCAGCTGGGCGAATTCCTTCATGTCCGGGTCGGACAGCATCTCGCCGGCGGTGGCGAGATCGGTTTCGCACTGCTGGTATTGCTGGAAGGTTTCCACGACCGGGGTCAGCTCGGCATGTTCGCGGGTCAGTTTGCGGAACTGATCCATATCGGCAGTTGCCGACTCGCTGGCCAGAAGATGGGTCACTTCTTCCAGACGATCGGCCAACTGCGACAGCTTTGTCGCAATCGACGGTTTCATTACGACTCCGGGTGTAAGCGGTACAGGCGGGCGATGGTGTCCACCACGGCCGCATGCTCCGCGCCACTGCCCGAGGACAGGGCCTGGGTGGGCGGGTGCATCAGTTTGTTGGTGAGTTGCTGCGACAGGCTTTCCAGCACTTTTTCCGGCTCCGTGCCCTTGGCCAGTTGCTTGAGCGCGGCTTCCAGTGCATGGCGGCGGGTACGCTCGGCCTCGTCGCGCAGGGCGCGGATCAGCGGCACGGTTTCGCGCTTTTTCAGCCAGTCGTTGAATTCGGCCACGCGGGCCTGGATGATGGATTCGGCTTCTTCGGCTGCGCTCTGGCGCGCTTCCTTGCCTACTTCCACGATGCTGGCGATATCGTCCACCGTATACAGGTAGACATCGTCCAGCTTGCCAACCTCGATTTCGATATCGCGCGGCACGGCCAGATCCAGCATGAAGATGGGACGATGACGACGCGCCTTGATGGCGCGCTCGACCAAGCCCTTGCCGACGATGGGCAACTGGCTGGCGGTAGAGGTGACCACCACATCGTAGCGGTGCAGCACATCGGGCAGCTCGGACAGGGTGATGGCATTGCCGCCAAACTGTTCCGCCAGCTTCTGCCCCCGCTCCAGCGTGCGGTTGGCAATGGTGATACAGGAGGGCTCGCGGGCGGCAAAGTGGGTGGCCACCAGTTCGATCATTTCCCCGGCGCCGATGAACAGGATGTTCAGCTCGCCAATGGTGGGGAAGATCTGCTCGGCCAGCTTCACTGCGGCGGCGGACATCGACACCGAGCTGGAGCCGACGGCGGTGCTGCTGCGCACTTCCTTGGCCACGGCAAAGGTGCGCTGGAACAGGCCGTTAAGCAGCGAACCCAGGGTGCCGACATTTTCCGCCGCCCGGACTGCATCCTTCAGCTGGCCCAGAATCTGCGTTTCACCCAGCACCATGGAATCCAGCCCGGAGGCCACGCGGAAGGCATGGCGGGCGGCGCTGCTGGCATCCAGCTGGTACAGATAGGGGCGCAGCTCTTCCACCGGCAGGCCGTGGTATTGCGACAGCCAGCGCAAGGCTTGCTCTGGGTCGTTACTGTTACAGTAGATTTCCGTACGGTTGCAGGTGGAGACGATGGCTGCTTCACGCGCCGCCTGCGAACCCACCAGGCTCTCCAGTGCGTTGGGCAACACCTCGGCCGGGAAGGCAAGCTTCTCGCGGACCGACAGCGGGGCGGTATGGTGATTCAGGCCAAAGGCAACCAGATGCATGAGCGGAAAAGGGCTGCAGGGGAAATGCCGTATTCTAGCCTAAGTTACAGCCAACGTCCCTAACTCTGGGGTTTTTCCGCCGCCGCCTGCGGCTTGTCGCTGTGGGTATCCGGCTACCGCTGGCGCCAGCTTCTGCCTTACCATGGCGGCATACCGAACCAGGAGAGCCGCATGTCGCTGAATCTTGCCGATATCCGCCAGGATTATTCGAAAAAGGAATTATCGCCGGAAGACTGCCTGCCCGATGCCGTGGCGCAGTTCGAGCTGTGGCTGAATGAAGCCATGACCGCACAGGTGCACGAACCCACCGCGATGAATGTGGCCACGGTGGGGGAGGATGGCCGGCCGACGGCGCGCATCGTGCTGCTCAAGGGCGTGGAAAACGGCCAGCTGGTGTTCTACAGCAACTACCTCAGCCGCAAGGGCAGGCAGCTGGCGGCCAATCCCTTTGTGTCGATTACCTTTTTCTGGCCGGAGCTGGAACGTCAGGTGCGCATTGAAGGCCGGGTGCAGCAGGTGGCCCCGGACGTGTCCGACGCCTACTTTGCCAGCCGCCCCTATACCAGCCGGCTGGGGGCCTGGGCCAGCGAACAGAGCACGGAAATCAGCTCCAAGAGCGTGCTGGTCAGCCGTGCCGCCATGTTTGGCGTCAAGCACCCGCTCAGTGTGCCGCGTCCGCCGCATTGGGGTGGTTACGCCGTGATTCCTGATCGCGTCGAGTTCTGGCAGGGCCGGCCCAGCCGCCTGCACGACCGGGTGGTATATCTGTTGCAGGCCGATGCCAGTTGGCAACGGGTGCGACTGGCACCCTGACACAGCCAGTAGTCGGGCCAAAGTGTTTAGCTGGCAGGTAACTGGTGTGCCGCCAGCAAATCCTGCATGAAGGCGCGGATCACCTCGCTTTGCCGAGAGTTCTGCCGCGTCACCATGTGAAAGGTGGGGTGGTAACACAGCAGCGTCGGATTGAGCGCGCGCAGCAGGCCCTGCTCCACCATGGGGCGGGCGAAGTGCTCGGGCAAAAAGCCCAGATGGTGGCCGGACAGAATCAGCACGGCCATGGCTTCCATATTGTCGGCTCGGGCGGTGATGCGCCAGTTTTCCACTGGCAGCGGGATGTCCGGCAGCGGGTAGCTGCGCCAGGCCCAGTCATGCCGGGCGGCTTCTTCCACCGGCATATTGCCGGCCTGCTGGAATAACGGGTGTTCCTGGCTGCAATAGGCCAGCTGGTGTTCGGTGAACAGCGGCAGGTATTGCAGGCTGGGGGCGCGGTGCCAGAAATAGCCGATGCCCATATGGATTTCGCCGTTGATCAGCGTTTCTTCCAGGGTGCCGGGTGCCAGCATGGACAGCACCAGTTCCACCGCCTCTTCGCGCTGGCGAAAGCGCCGGATGGTTTCCGACAGCCGCGCATGCGCCCGCATGGTGGTATGCCCCACCACACCAATTCTTAATTGCCCCACCAGCTTGCGTTCCAGTTGCCGTGCCTCCACGCAGAAGGCCTCGGCTGCATCCAGCAACTGGCGGCTGGCATTGAGCAGCTGGCTGCCCTTGGCGGTGAGGGCAAAACCGGCGCGGCCACGCTCGCACAGGCGGTAGCCCAGCCTGGTTTCCAGCGCGGCCAACTGATTGCTGATGGTGGACTGGCTGACGTTCAAAGTGGATTGGGCGGCCGAAATGCCGCCGGCATCGACAACGGCACGAAAAACCCTGATAAGGCGTAAATCAAGGCTGGACAGGGTATTGAGCATGGTTTTTCCCCGGTGGAGGCGGTGAGTCAGTCCGGTCATTACACACATTCAGATTTATCAATGTAAACAGTGGAATACGGTGATTTTTCCCAAGTTGCCACCTGAATAGACTGAGCCCTCGTTCAACCTCAGTTTCAGGAGTCTGCATGTCAATCGCTGAACGCAATCAGCCGCTGGGCGGCAATGCCATGCCGCGTTTTGGCGGCATCGCCACCATGATGCGTCTACCCAAGGTAGAAACCGCAGCCGGTCTGGATGCCGTATTTGTCGGCCTGCCGCTGGACATTGGTACCTCCAACCGTAGTGGCACCCGTTTTGGTCCGCGCGAAATCCGCAATGAATCGGTGCTGCTGCGCCCTTACAACATGGGCACGGGAGCCGCTCCCTTCGACACCCTGCAAGTGGCCGACATCGGCGATATCGCCACCAACCCTTACAACTTGCTGGACAGTGTGGCGCGCATCGAGGCGGGCTACCGCGACCTGCTGCAGTACGACGTGATCCCGCTGGGTCTGGGCGGTGACCACACCGTCACCCTGCCCATCCTGCGCGCCATCGCGGCAAAGCATGGCCCGGTAGGGCTGATTCATGTCGATGCCCATGCCGACATCAACGATGAAATGTTCGGTGAAAAGATTGCCCACGGCACCACTTTCCGCCGTGCGCAGGAAGAAGGCTTGCTGGCACAGGGCCGTGTGGTGCAGATCGGCCTGCGCGGCAGCGGTTACGCCGCTGAGGATTTTGACTGGGCACGGCGTCAGGGTTTCCGCGTAGTACCGGCTGAAGCCTGTTGGAACCGTTCGCTGGAAGGCCTGATGCAGGAGGTGCGTCAGCAGTTGGGCGGTGGGCCGGTCTACCTGAGTTTTGATATCGACGGTATTGACCCGGCCTTTGCACCGGGAACCGGTACGCCGGAGATTGCCGGCCTGACTTCGGTGCAGGCGCTGGAAATCGTGCGTGGCTGCCATGGCCTGAACCTGGTGGGCTGTGATCTGGTCGAGGTTTCCCCACCCTACGACACTACCGGCAATACCGCCTTGCTGGCAGCCAATCTGCTGTTCGAGATGCTGTGCGTACTGCCCGGTGTCACTTTCCGGCGCTAGACCATCACCAGGCTGCGTGCTGCGCAGCATTCATTGCAGACAATCAACCCGTTGATTGCTCATAGTCAGACTGCAGGAGACAAATATGGGACTCGATATCTTCGTCGTGTTCGTTTACATCGGCGGCATGTTATTGCTGGGCTGGCTGGGCATGCGCCGCGCCACCAGCCGGGAGGAATTTCTGGTGGCAGGCCGTAACCTGGGACCGGGCTTTTACATGGCCACCATGGCCGCTACCGTGCTGGGCGGTGCCTCCACCGTCGGTACGGTCAAACTGGGCTACCTGTACGGTATTTCCGGTTTCTGGCTGTGTGCGGCGCTGGGGTGCGGCATCCTGGTATTGAACCTGTTTCTGGCCAAACCCCTGCTCAGGCTGAAAGTGTTTACCGTTACCCAGGTGCTGGAGCGCCGCTACAACACCGTGGCACGCCGCACCAGTGCACTGGTCATGCTGATGTATGCGGTGATGCTCAGCGTAACCTCGGTGCTGGCCATTGCCTCCGTGATGCAGGTGCTGTTTACCCTGCCGTTCTGGCTGGCGGTACTGATTGGCGGCGGCGTGGTGGTGGTGTACTCCGCCGTGGGCGGCATGTGGTCGCTGACGCTGACTGACATCGTGCAGTTCCTGATCAAGACCATCGGCCTGATGTTCATCCTGCTGCCTATCTGCCTATACCGGGTGGGCGGCTGGGAGCAACTGGCGGCCAAGCTGCCGGCGTCCTACTTCAGCTTTACTGCCATCGGCGGTGAAACCATCATCACCTACTTTGTCATCTACTTCTTTGGCATCCTGATCGGCCAGGACATCTGGCAGCGTGTATTCACTGCGCGCAGTGAGGGCGTGGCGCGCTATGCCGGCAGTATCGCCGGGATTTACTGCATCGTGTACGGCCTGATTTGCGCAGCCATCGGCATGGCCACCAAGGTATTGCTGCCGGACCTGGCGGTGCCGGGCAATGCCTTTGCCTCCATGGTGAAAGAAGGCTTGCCGGACGGGGTGCGCGGACTGGTGATTGCTGCCGCGCTGGCGGCGATGATGTCCACGGCCAGTGCGGCCTTGCTGGCGGCGTCTACCACGCTGACCGAAGACCTCAGTGGTCGTGATGGTTGCAGCCTGTGGACCAACCGCATTGTCACCCTGCTGGTTGGTGTCCTGGTGTTGGCACTGGCCATGCTGGTGAGTGATGTTATTACCGCACTGACCCTGGCTTACAACCTGCTGGTGGCTGGTATGCTGGTGCCTTTGCTCGGGGCGATTTTCTGGCCGCGAGCCACTACACCGGGGGCCATCAGCAGCATGGTGCTGGGCTGTGGCACCGCCATCATGGCCATGATCAGCTATGGGCTGGATTCCAACGTGCCCATCTATCTGAGCCTGGCCGTGAGCGTGCTCAGCTTTGTGCTGGTCAGCCTGGTTACCCGCAAGGAACAGCGGCAGGCCGCTGGTATCTGACCGAGTGATGGCAGCAAGCAAAACAGCCGGGTATCCCGGCTGTTTTTGCATCTCCAGCAGATTTAGCCGGCCAGATGCCCGGCATGAAAGCGCAGCTGTTCCTCGATAAAGCTGGCAATGAAGTAATAGCTGTGGTCATAACCGGGGTGGCGGAACAACTGCAGCGCATGGCCGCCGGCACGGGCGGCCTGTTCCAGCGCCTCCGGCTTGAGCTGTTCTGCCAGAAAACCATCGGCCAGACCGATATCCACCCGCAGTGGCGGGATCTGTTGTACCTGACCCAGTAAGTGGCAGGCATCCCACTGCAGCCATTGCTGACGGTCTTCACCCAGATAGGCGGCAAAGGCTTTTTGCCCCCACGGTACATTCACCGGGTTGGCAATCGGGCTGAAGGCCGATACCGATACATAATCCTGCGGCCGCTTGAGCGCGCAGATCAGCGCACCGTGGCCTCCCATGGAATGGCCGGCAATGGCACGGCGTTGACTGACCGGGAAATGCGCTTCAATCAGCGCCGGCAGTTCGCAGCTGACATAGTCGTACATCCGGTAATGGCGGTTCCACGGTGCCTGGGTGGCATTGAGGTAAAAGCCCGCCCCCTGGCCCAGATCGTAGGCCGCATCGTCCGCCACGCCCTCGCCGCGCGGGCTGGTGTCCGGGGCCACGATGGCGATACCCAACTCGGCGGCAATACGCTGCGCGCCAGCTTTCTGCATGAAATTTTCATCGCTGCAGGTCAGGCCGGACAGCCAGTACAGCACCGGTACCTTATCGCCACGGGCTGCCTGTGGCGGCAGGTAGATGGCAAAGCGCATGCGGCAGCCCAGTACCGCCGAATCGTGCAGGTATTGCTTGTGCCAGCCGCCAAAGCACATGGTGCTGCTGATGTTTTCCAGATTCATTTCCGTCTCCCGGGAACACGCCGGGCCAGCAACAGTTGCGGCCCGGCAGCACAGCGCTTAGTTCTTGCCGTAATGAATGACGGAACGAATGCTCTTGCCCTCATGCATCAGCTCGAAGGCGGTATTCACTTCTTCCAGCGGCATGGTGTGGGTGATGAAGTCGTCCAGGCGGAATTCACCCTTCAGATAGCGTTCCACATAGGTAGGCAGCTCGGAACGGCCACGCACGCCGCCAAAGGCCGAGCCGCGCCATACCCGGCCAGTCACCAGTTGGAAGGGACGGGTGGAGATTTCCTGGCCGGCACCGGCCACGCCGATGATCACCGATTCGCCCCAGCCCTTGTGGCAGCATTCCAGCGCCGAGCGCATCACATTGACGTTGCCGATGCACTCAAAGGAGAAGTCCACGCCGCCGTCGGTCATTTCCACAATCACGTCCTGAATCGGCTTGTCGAACAGCGTGGGATTGATGCAGTCGGTGGCACCCAGTTTTTTCGCCAGTTCGAACTTGCTCTCGTTGATGTCGATGCCGATGATGCGGCTGGCTCCGGCCATGCGCGCACCGATGATGGCCGACAGGCCGATGCCACCCAGGCCGAAGATGGCCACGGTATCGCCCGCCTTCACCTTGGCGGTGTTCACCACCGCACCCATGCCGGTGGTGACGCCACAGCCCAGCAGGCACACTTCTTCCAGCGGTGCAGCCTTGTTCACCTTGGCCAGCGAGATTTCCGGCAGCACGGTGTATTCGGCAAAGGTGGAGGTGCCCATGTAGTGGTAGATGGGCTGGCCGTCCTTGGAGAAACGGGTGGTGCCGTCCGGCATTAGGCCCTTGCCCTGGGTAGCGCGGATTTTCTGGCACAGATTGGTCTTGCCGGACTTGCAGAACTTGCACTCGCCACATTCCGGCGTGTACAGCGGAATCACATGGTCGCCCACCGCCACGCTGGTGACGCCTTCGCCCACCGACTCCACAATGCCGCCGCCTTCATGGCCCAGAATGCAGGGGAAGATGCCTTCCGGGTCGGCGCCGGACAGGGTGTAGGCATCGGTATGGCACACCCCGGTGGCCACCAGTTTCACCCGTACTTCACCCGCCTTGGGCGGGGCGACTTCCACTTCCTCGATGGACAACGGTTGACCGGCAGCCCAGGCAACGGCGGCCTTGCACTTGATGATGTCTTGACTCATGGCGATCTCCTGACGGGGTAATCCGCCCACGCCACGCCACGGCATGCATGCGGCGGTGTGCGGGGCGGCTGAGTAGGGCTGCTGGCAGGCAGCAGTAAAACGTCATTGTATTGCGACTGTTTTTGCAGATAATCTGCCTAATCGGTAAATGATTTTTTCTCAGGAGTAATAATGGCGGCATGGCAAGGGGTAAGCGAATTCGTCAGCGTGGCCGAACTGGGCAGCTTTACCCGTGCCGCACGGGCGCTGGACTTGTCAGTCGCGCAGGTCAGCCGCGAAATCACCCGGCTGGAACAGCGCCTGCATGTGCAACTGCTGTACCGCACCACCCGCCAGCTGACGCTGACCGAAAGCGGCCAGTTGTATCTGCAGCATTGCCGCCAGTTGCTGGACGGGCTGGACGAGGCGGAACGGGCCTTGTCCTTGCATCAGGCCATACCGCAAGGCAGGCTCAAGCTCACCGCGCCGGTGGCCTATGGCGAAAGCCATATCGCTCCGCTGATTACCGACTTTCTGCAGCAATACCCGGCGCTGGAGATTCAGCTCAACCTCAGCAATCAGGTGCTGGACCTGGTGGCCGAAGGCTATGACCTGGCCATCCGCCTGGGCCATCTGGCCGAATCCAGCCTGGTGGCACGCCGCCTGGCCAGCCGCCGTCAGCATGTGTGCGCCGCACCGGCCTATTTGCAGCGCCACGGCCTGCCCAACAGTCTGTCCGAGCTGGAGCAGCACAACTGCCTGCTGGGCAGCAACGACTTCTGGCATTTGCAGGAAGGCGGCAAGCGCCGCCTGCTGCGGGTGAAGGGCAGCCTGCGCTGCAATAGCGGCCACGCGCTGACCCATGCCGCGCTGCAAGGGGTGGGCATCGTCCAACTGCCGGATTACTACGTGGCCAGTCATCTGCACAGCGGCGCGCTGGTGGAGCTGCTGACCGCCTATCAGGAGCCGGACGAAGGCATCTGGGCGCTGTATCCGCACAAGCGCCAGCTTTCGCCCAAGGTGCGCATGCTGGTGGACCATCTGGCTGAACGCTTGCCCGGTTTCAAGCCGCCACAAGCTTAGCGCTGGTTGGTTTGCCGACGGGGCTGGCGATGGGCTATCCCGCAGTCGACTATATGGGCAGGCTTGCTTACAGCCGTGGCTGGCTCAGGCGGATGTGCTGGCGCAGGAAGGGGCCAAAATCGTGCCGCCGGACTTCATGGGTGTCCCTGAAGTCATCCAGCGCCAGTTGCAGGTAGTTGACGGCATCGTCCGGACGGATCAGCAATCTGCGACGGCTCAGGTCGGTCAGTGTGGTAAAGGTCGTCCATTCCTCTTCTATCTTGCCGCTGCTGGCATCCACCAGATTGCTGGCACCGCGAGGCCGGTCGAACTTGTTGGCAATTTTGGCCACCATGGCGATGGCCTCGTCCGCTGACTGTGGCGTGCGGCAGAATTGCACATAATAAGCGGCCCGCACAAAACGCCCGGTAGAGGTATCGTCTGCCGGCAAGCCTGCCAGCGCATTGCCCACGTCTTCGGTGCGCGCCAGATGGTGGCCAAAGCGTTGCTCGCGTTTGCCCAGGTTGGAAACATGAGCGTAGTTGTCCAGATTGGTCAGATGCCAATCAAACGCGGGGCCATTGGTCATCACGCCGACCGGATTGTCATGGACCAGTGCCTGTCCGCGGTCGAACTCGATCACCAGGCCGCGCGCCTGCTCGTCGAAAACGGCGTAGTGGAAGGGAGCCGGTATGTTCTCCAGGATCGGCAAGCGATCGACCCAGAATTGGGTTTGGCTGACGGCCTGGCGCACTTCCTCGCAATTGGCACAGTTTGCCAGCAGCCAGCTGCCCACTTCCGACACGGCAATCAGCGTCCTGCTGTCCTCCTGTTGCGGGCTGGGCAGCGCGGTTTCACCAAACATGTTCATGTTCACGCTCAGGCCGGCGTCGTTGATGCCGGCAACCGCTGGCAGGCGCTCTGCGCTCAGGCGCAGATCAATGGAGAGAAACGCATGCCTTGCCACATAGTGCGTCGCGGCAAAGCCCGGCGGAACCTGGCCGTTGAAGGGTGTGCCACGTGGGTAGTAGGACAGGACGAAATCCAGTTCCTGACCGAATTCAAGTGTACGTCCCTGATAAGCCTTGCCGTGCTGGTCAGTCAGCATGAAGGTGGTGCACATGGTAGGGGCCTCCGTAAGTTACAGGACAGATGAAGAGCCGGTCATCGTGTTTGCTGCCGCATGGTAACCGGTCGGGGAGATCAAGGTGAGCTGCGTGGTGTATTGACGGATAGCGGGGTTGCCAGGTTTACCCTGTCGGTATGCTTCAAGTTGCAGGCCCGATCAGCGTATGCAGCCCGCCCCAGGCAATTTGCAGACCGACGGCAAAAATCAGGAAGGCCATGAAGCGATTGATCATGTTTTCCGATGCCGCGCCCAGCCGCGCCACCAGCTGCCCGGCATTCAGATAGCACAGGTAAATCAGCACGCTCATGGCGGCCATGCCGATGATCAACCCGCTGGTGCTCAGCGCCGAGCGGACATAGCTTTCGTTGTAACTGTGGGCGCTGAGGGTGAGCACCACCGAGATGGTGCCCGGCCCCACGGTGAGGGGAAAGGACAGCGGGTAGAACAGATCATTCTCCACACTGCTGGGTTGTCCGGCATCCACCGCTGCCGATTCCGCGCTATTGGCCGACTTGTCCTGGTTACTTGCCGTGCTGCTGAGCGATGTCCAGCCCATCTTGCAAATCATGATGCCGCCGGCCAGTTTCACCACCGGAATCGACAGGCCGAACAGCATCAGGATCCAGCGCCCCATGAACAAGGCGGCAATCACCGTCAGCATGGCGTACCAGGCAATCTTGCGAATGGCCAGCTTGCGTTCTTTCAGCGGCAGATGGCGGAAATAGGGGTTGACGATGAAGGCGGTGCCAATCGGGTCCACCACCGGAAACAAGGTGATGAAACCGACAAAAGCGGCGTGCAGTACGATATTGAAGTCATCAAACAGGCTGATCATGGCTGGGAGAGGTCCGTTTGGCAGCATCATGTGCTGGGTGGATTCAGCCGATCGGCGTCGCCGGTATCGGTGCCAGTGTCGTGGCGCGGTCTGCGTGCAGGGCGCAACGAGTGTCGACGCTACCATGCTGCAAAAGCCCGCCTCAATGGCCGCCAGGCTTGATCTGTCCATTCCATTCCTTTGTTAAGAAGTTTCGTAGTCTGGCAAGCGCAGGAGCAGGGTTTGCCATCGTGCCGGTCATGACTAGTGACTACGGCAAGCCACCATCCACCGGGCATGCAGGATGAAATAGCGCCGGGGATTCCGTATCATGCAGCTTTGCCGCCGGCCTGTTGCCGGGCGGCACTCTGCATGCAAGGTCATCCATGTCCCTTACCCGGCAAATCCCCCGCGAAGAAATCAAGACCATGCCGCTGTTTCCGGCGCTGACCCCGGAGCAGGTATGCATGCTGGACAGCCCGGAGGCACTGGCCGCCGCCCTGCCGGATTTGCTGGCTGCGCCCTTGCTGGGCTTTGATACCGAATCGAAACCGACTTTTCGCAAGGGCGAGGAATCGGACGGCCCGCATCTGATCCAGTTGGCAGACAGCCAGTGCGCCTGGTTGGTGCCGGTGGTGAAGGGCGTGTTGCCGCAAGAAATCAAGACCCTGCTGGCCGACCCGCAGCGGCCGTTGGTGGGGTTTGACCTGGTATCCGACCGGGCCTTGCTGAAAAGCCGGCTGGGGGTGGAGTGTGGCGGGCTGATCGACCTGGGCAATCTGCTGCCCTCGGACGATGCCCGCATCACCGTGGGTGCCGTACAGGCAGTAGCCCGCTTGTTCGGCCAGTACTTCCGCAAATCGAAAAAACTGTCCACCACCAACTGGTCGCGCCTGCCGCTCAGCCCGGCGCAGCAGGCTTATGCCGGCAACGACGCCTGGGTGGCACTACGGGTGTATCAGGAACTGCAAGCGCGTGGCCTGTTACAGGAAACGACCGCATGAGCGACTGGACGCGCGACTTTGCCATTCTGGACGCACTGGACGACGCCAGCCGTGCCCAACTACTGGCGCACAGCCAGGCCATGCAGGCCCCGGCCGGGACGGTGCTGTTCCGCGAAGGCAGCCCCTGTCAGGCCTATCTGTTTTTGCAGGAGGGGCAGATCCGGGTACAGAAAGTGGGCGAAAACGGCCGCGAAATCACGCTGTACCGGGTGGAAAACGGCCAGACCTGCATTGTCACTACCGCCTGCCTGATGAGCGGTACCGATTACGATGCCGAAGGTGTGGCCGAAACCGCCATCTGCGCCCAGGCGCTGCCGATTCCGGCCTTCCGCCAGTTATTGGCCGACTCGGCGGCTTTCCGCGACTTTGTGTTCCGCGCCTATGGCAGCCGTATTGCCGACCTGCTGTTGTTGATTGAAGAGGTAAGTTTTGGTCGCATCGACCAGCGACTGGCCGCCTGCCTATTGCAACGCGCTCGCGGCCAGACTGTTCTGAGCATCACGCATCAGGAACTGGCGGCAGAGCTGGGCAGCGCACGCGAGGTCATCAGCCGTCAGCTCAAGGAATTCGAGCGCCGCGGCTGGATACGGCTGGGTCGTGGCCAGTTGCAGGTGCTGCATGCCACCGCTCTGCAGCAACTGGCTGCCAAGTAAGTGCCGACTGTGGTTTTTGCGGCCAGTTTGCCCCGCTGTGTGATCTAGTCACTGAAGTGTGCGGTGACAAGGCCTAGCATCTCCTCATCGCCATCCAGCATGGCCCCTGACTGAGGAGAATAATATGTCCCCGAATGTAGGCGGAATCGACCGCATCCTGCGCATTGTCATTGGTGTTGCCCTGATCATTGCCACCGTGGCCGGTCTGCTGCCGGTGTGGGGCTGGATTGGCGTGGTGCCGCTGGCTACCGGGCTGATTGGCTGGTGTCCGGCGTATCTGCCGTTTGGCATCAAGACCTGCAAGCTGAAATAAACGCGGCTGGCAAAATCCCTGCTGCTGCGTTGCGCCTCCTTGCCGTACGCGGTGTACTGTCTGCGTCGGCGCGCCTTGCCCCCGGGGCGCTGTGCTATTTTGTCAGCCGCCCTTGGGTATGTGTGCAAAACCCTGTTGCTGCGTTGTGCCTCCCTGCCTCAGGGACGCTGCGCCATTGTCAGTAGCAGGTGCAGACCTGCCCGAATGGCCGTAGCCGGTGGCATGGTGTAGCCTGACAGCCTTGCTTTCCTACCGGTCTGTTCATGTCCTCTGCTACGCCTGCCCGCCCCTTGTTGCAACGCATCAGCCCCTTGCTGGGGCTGCTGCCCTTCATGCGCCCTTATCGCCGTCGTGCCTGGCTGGCCCTGCTGGCGCTCACCGTGGCCGCCGTTTCCACGCTGGTGTTGCCCATGGCCTTCCGCGTGCTGATCGACCAGGGTTTTTCCAGCCGCAATGCCGGTCACATCAACCAGTACTTCCTCATGCTGTTTGGCGTGGCCGTGGTGCTGGCGCTGGCCACAGCCGGGCGCTTTTATCTGGTGTCCTGGCTGGGCGAGCGGGTGACGGCGGACGTGCGTAGCGCCGTGTATCGCCACGTCATCAGCATGAGTCCGCAGTATTTCGAAACCACCCAGACCGGTGAAGTGCTGTCGCGCCTCACCACCGATACCACGCTGGTGCAGACGGTAATCGGCACCAGTCTGTCCATGGGCCTGCGCAATGTATTGCTGATGCTGGGCGGGCTGGTGATGCTGGCCATGACCAGCCCCAGCCTCACCGGCTACATTCTGGTGACGCTGTTGCTGGTGGTGCTGCCCATCGTGCTGTTTGGCCGCCGCGTGCGGGCGCTGTCCAAATCCAGTCAGGACCGCATTGCCGATTCCAGCGCCATGGCCGGTGAAGTGCTCAACGCCATTCCCACCGTGCAGGCCTTCAACCAGCAGGCGGCGGAAGCCAGCCGCTTTGTCGGCTCGGTGGAATTGAGCTTTGGCACTGCGCTGGCGCGCATCCGCGCCCGTTCGCTGCTGACGGTGGCGGTGATCATGCTGATTTTCGGTGCCATCGTGTTCGTATTGTGGCTGGGTGCGCAGCAAGTGCTGGCCGGGCAGATGAGCGGCGGCCTGCTGGCGCAGTTCATCCTGTACGCGGTGGTGACCGCCGGGGCGATTGGCGCGGTGGCCGAGGTGTGGGGTGAGGTGCAACGCGCCGCCGGGGCCACCGAACGGCTGATGGAGCTGCTGCAACTGGCCTCGCCAGTAACCGAGCCACAGCACCCGCATGCCTTGCCGACGGCAGGGCGGCTGCGCTTGCAGCAGGTGGGCTTTGCTTACCCTTCGCGCCCGGAGCAGCCCTCGCTCAGCCACATTGACCTGGAGCTGGCCCCCGGCGAGCACGTGGCGCTGGTGGGGCCGTCCGGTGCGGGCAAGTCCACGCTGTTCCAGCTGTTACTGCGCTTTTACGACCCGCAACAGGGGGCAATCAGCCTGGGCGGGGTGGACATTCGCCAGTTGGCGCTGGCCGATTTGCGCCAGCATATTGGTGTGGTGCTGCAGGATTCGGTGATTTTTGGCAGCAGCGCGCTGGAAAACATCCGCTATGGCCGGCCAGATGCCAGCGACGAAGAAGTATTCGCCGCCGCCCGTGCTGCGGCGGCGCATGACTTTATTCTGGCCTTGCCGCAAGGCTATGCCACTTACCTTGGCGAGCGCGGCGTGCGCTTGTCCGGCGGCCAGCGCCAGCGCATCGCCATTGCCCGCGCCATCCTGAAAAACCCGCCCATCCTGCTGCTGGACGAAGCCACCAGCGCGCTGGATGCCGAATCCGAACAACTGGTACAGCAGGCGCTGGAGCGTGCCGCAGCCAATCGCACCACGCTGGTGATTGCCCACCGCCTGGCCACGGTGAAGGAAGCCGACCGCATCGTGGTGCTGGAAGGCGGGCGCATCGTGGCGCAGGGGCGGCACGAGGAACTGCTGCACAGCTCGCCCTTGTATGCGCGGCTGGCGGCCCTGCAGTTTGGCCCGGAAGCGGGGGCCTTGCAGCCATGAGCCTGCGGGCAGAACAGGCGGTGGCAGCGCATACCCGTGCGGTGGTGGAGCGCTATCATCTGGCATGGAAACAACGCCGGCTGGAAGACATCCTGACGCTCTACCATCCGGAGGTGAGCTATCACGACTTTCTGCAGAACCGGGTGTTTCGGCTGGCCGAGCTGCATGACTATGTGCTGTCCTCGCTGCCGCAGGGCGAGGCTGAACGGCTGGAGCATGTAGACCGCATCCGCGTGGATGGCGATACCGCCTTTATCCAGTACCAGTTGGTGCTGCGTGGCGGGCTGGCGTCTTTCCAGAGCAGCGAGGCCATTACCGTGCGTGACGGGCTGATCTGGCAGGTGCGCGAGTACGCTACCTTGCAGCATGCCGGCACGCAGGGCGATCGCAGCGCCAGCGCCGCCAGCCCGCTGCAAAAACTGGGTCTGTCGGCGCGGCAGCTGGGGCGCATGGCGGAAGACCTGCACAGTTACTTCCACCGCCGGCAGCCCTATCTGCAGGCCGACTGCACCCTGGCCGCCGTGGCGACAGCGACCGGCTACAGCCGCAACCAGCTGTCCTATCTGCTGAATCAGGTGCTGGGACTCAGTTTCTACCGCTACGTCAACCAGGCCCGCCTGCAGTATCTGCTGGGTCAGCTGGCCGCTGCCGACAGTACGGCGCGCATGGAGGAACTGGCCTTTGCCGCCGGTTTCAATTCGCTGTCGGTGTTCTACCGCTGTTTCCGCCAGCATACCGGGCAGTCGCCCGCGGCCTGGCTGCGCCGTTCTCCGCGCGGGTCCGCTGCGACGACAGAGGCTGTCCGGCCAGACTAAGCTGCGCACCATCATGTCGGGAGGACAACAGATGGCCGCAACACAACACATCAGCCTGTGGATGGAACAACTGGGCGACAGCCTGACGCCCCGTGCGGCGCTACAGGGTGATATCGAGGCCGATGTGGCCATTATCGGTGCCGGTTTTACCGGGCTGTGGACTGCCTACTACCTGAAGCAGCAGGCCCCGGACCTGAATATCGTGGTGCTGGAAGCCGAGATTGCCGGTTTTGGTGCCTCTGGCCGCAATGGCGGCTGGCTGATTGGCGAAGTGCTGGGCGAGGACCGTCTGCTGGCCACGCTGGACCCGGCGGCACGGGTGCAAAGCCGTGCCCTGTTACACGACATTCCCGATGAAGTAGGCCGCGTCATCACCCGCGAAGCTATCGATTGCCATTACCGCAAGGGCGGAGTGCTGTATTGCGCCGCCCGCTATCCCGAGCAGGAAGTCCGCCTGCGTCAGCAACTGGCTGACTGGCGGACACATGGCCATGGCGAGGAGGATTACCGCTGGCTGGAGGTGGCCGCGCTGAACCAGCAACTGCGGCTGGCCACGCCGTATGGTGCGGTGTACTCGCCGCATGTGGCCACCATCCAGCCGGCGCGGCTGGTGCGTGGTCTGGCCGAGTGCGTGGAGCGCATGGGGGTAAAGCTGTACGAGCACAGCCGCGTCACCGCACTGCAGCCGGGGCAACTGAGCACCGCACACGGTAGCGTCAGGGCGCGCTGGCTGGTGCCGGCGGTGGAAGGCTATGCCACCACCCTGCCACCCTATGGACAATACCAGCTGCCGGTGCAAAGCCTGATCATTGCCACCGAGCCGCTGTCCGATGCCTTGTGGGAAGAAATTGGCCTGCGCCACGGCGAAGCCTTCAGCGAAAACAGCCGTCAGGTCAGTTATGGCCAGCGTACCCGCGACAACCGGCTGGTGTTTGGTGCCCGTGGCGGCTATCGCTTTGGCGGCAAACTGCGCCAGGACTTCACCCTGACGCCAGATGAAATCACCCTGCGCCGTCAGTTGATGCTGGAACTGTTTCCCATGCTGGCGCAGGCCCGTATCAGCCACGGCTGGGGTGGCAATCTGGGCGTGGCACGGCGCTTTCAACCGCATATGGTGTGTGATGCAGCCCAGGGCGTGGCCTGGGCTGGAGGTTATGGCGGCGAAGGGGTGGGGGCCAGCAATCTGGGTGGCCGTACCCTGGCCGACATGATTCTGGGCCGCGACACCCTGCTCACCCGCCAACCCTGGGTACGCCGGCCCGGCAGCCTCAGCAACTGGGAGCCGGAGCCGCTGCGCTGGCTGGGCTACAACGCCATCATCAAGAGCTTTGTCTGGGAGGACCGCACGCTGAAGCAAGCGGACAGCCCGGTGTGGAAGCGCCGGCTGGCCCAGGGCGTGGCCGGTTTCATGGAAGGGCTGATGCAGTAAGCCAGCCGGTTTATCCCGATATCAGACAGGAGAGCACCATGACGATTACCCATCTGCCGCACAGCGGTAGTACCCCATTGTCCGCAGCCGTGCCGGTAGCGGTACCGCTGGGTGAGCCGGTTGCCGCCACCCGTGTACATGCCGTGGAGCGCCCGGACGGGGTGGAGGCCGGGGTGTGGGAGTGCAGCCCTGGCCGCTGGCGACGCCAGATCATGCAGGCCGAGTTTTGCCATTTCATCCAGGGGCGCTGCCGTTTCATTCCGGATACCGGCGCGGCCATCGACATTGCTGCGGGCGATGCCTTGTATTTTCCCGCCAATAGCAGCGGGGTATGGGAAGTGGCGGAAACCGTGCGCAAGAGCTATGTGTTGTTGCCCTGACCAGTGCCGGCTTCACCGGCATGACGTTTGCCTAGACGGGGCAGGGGGCTTGTCCTAAACTGGCCGCTGTCTTTTCAAGGTTGGCCCTACCGCTGGCCGCCCGGGCTCCTGTCATGAATGCCGCCTCCAAATTGCTTGCTGCTGTCCGCTTTCGCTGGCGAGTGCGCATTCCGCAGTCCCTGTGGCCGGAATTCGAGCATTACATCCTGCGCCAGCACCGGCCCTTTCTGTTGCTGACCAATATCATTGCCGCACTGGCTTTCTTTTCCTATGTACTGGCCGATGCCCTGCTGATACCCGATATGGCAGGTGTTTCGCTGCTGGTGCGCAGCGGCCTGTTGCTGGTGGCCATGGTGGATATCTGGCTGGTATTCGGCCGCAGCCGCAACATTCTGCTGATGGATCAGCTGATGCCGGTGCACGACCTGATTGCCACCCTGTCCTGGTTCGAGCTGCTCAAGCGCAGCCATTCGCCTGATGTACCGACCTTCCTGTATGCATCGCTGATCTTCATCGTATTTGCCAATCTGGGAGTCAGGGTATCGTTCAAGGGTGCTGTGGTCAGCTCGCTGGCCATTTCCGTGGCCATCATGGGCAATGTGGCGCTGATGAACCCGCAGGACAGCAAGCCTTTGCTGGTGTTTTCGCTGGTCTACCTGCCGGTGTTGCTGTTCTGCCTGTTCATGAGCTGGAGCACCACCACCAGTGTGCGGCTGGCGTTTTACGCGTCGCAGGAGCAGCGTCGGCGCAAGCACGAACTGTCCACCCTCAATCAGCGGCTGCAGATGCTGGCTTCTACCGATGCCCTGACCCGGGTGGGGAATCGCCGCGCCTTTGATTTGCAGCTGGAAGAGTTCTGGCTGCAGGCACAGCAGCATGGCCGCCCTTTTGCCCTGCTGCTGGTGGATATCGATTACTTCAAGCCTTACAACGACCATTACGGTCATCCGGCGGGGGACCATATCCTGGCCGATGTCGCCAGTGCCATGGTCAGCTGCCTGCGCAGTGGCCAGGCCCGGGCTTTCCGCTATGGCGGCGAGGAGTTTGCCATCCTGTTGCAAACCGGCAGCCGGGATGAGCTGCTGCACATTGCCCAGCGCGTACAGCAGCAGGTGGTGGCGCTCGAAGTAGAACACCACTACCGGCCTGACGGGCTGGGGCACCTTACCATCAGCCTGGGCGCCGCCCTCTCCAGCCTGCAGGGTCTGCTGCAGGCAACCGACTTGCTGGCCTGCTGCGACCGCATGCTGTATCACGCCAAACAGCAGGGGCGCAATCAGGTACAGCTGGCCCCGGACGGGACAGCTTCCCAATCGGCCTAGCTGTCGGCCTGTGCCAGTACCGCGCCCAGCAGGACATCGGCACCCATGTGGACATCGTCCGGTGTTGCGTACTCGGCCTGGTGCTGAGCAGGGTTTTTGCGGCAGGGGATGAAGATCATGGTGCTGGGGCAGTGCCGTGCCAGGTTCATTGCATCGTGGCCCGCACCGCTGACAATGTCCTGGTGCGGGTAAGCCAGCGCCGTTACCGCCTGGCGCACGGCGGCAATGCAGCCGCTGTCAAACGGCGTGGCCATGCTGAACCAGTGCCGCCGTATGCTGACATCCAGCCCGCGTTGTGCCGCCACCTGCTGTAATAGCTGGCGGGTTTGTTGTTCCATGGCGGTGATCTGCACATCCAGCGGGTGACGCAGATCCACGGTAAAGCGCACCTGCCCCGGAATGGTATTGCGTGCTGCCGCGGTAATCAGCAGTTGCCCCACCGTGACCAATCCGTGTGGCTGGTGTTCTGTGGCCAGCTTTTCCAGCTGGCCTATCATGGCGCTGGCTCCCAGCAGCGCATCCCGTCGCAGTGCCATCGGTGTGGTGCCGGCATGGGCTGTACTGCCGTTCACTTCCACATCCAGCCAGCAGATGGCCTGGCCACCGGTCACGATGCCGATGGGCAGACCGGCCTGTTCCAGCACCGGCCCCTGTTCGATGTGGGCTTCAAAATAGGCGGCAAAGGGGCGTCCCAGCGGCAGGTCGCCGCCATGGCCGGACAGCGCGGTGGCCACGCTGATGCCACGCCCGTCTTCGGTTGTCAGCGCCTGCAGCAGCGGCACATCGCCACAAAAGGTGGCCGAGCCCAGCATGGCCGGTGCAAAGCGCTCGCCGGCCTGGTTGATCCATACGGCAATTTCCAGCGGTCTGGTTGTGGTGATGTCGGCATCGTTCAGGCTGCGTACCACCTCCAGTGCGGCCAGTACGCCATAGCTGCCGTCAAAACAGCTACCGCCAGGGCGGGTATCCAGATGGCTGCCCATCACCACCGGGCTGGCGTCCTTGTCGTGTCCGGCCCGGCGCGCATACAAGTTGCCGATGGCATCGGCATCCAGGCTCATCCCGGCCTGATGGCACCAGTCGGCAAACAGGGCGCGGGCGGCAAAATCCTCGGCAGACAGCGCCGGTCTGCTTTCCCCCATTTCGTCCATGGCGATCAGGCTATCCCACAAACGCTGGCCATTTACCTTGAGCGGCATGTCGTTTCCCATGATTGTTTCCTGCCTCAGCAGCCCACTGCCGGAGTGATTTTTACCACGACATGACAGGCAGGCCGGTGCATCTGATGCTCTGGAATAAGGCTATCCAGGGCCTTTGCCGTCAGCGCTTCCTTCGCTAGCTGCGTGGTCGTGATGTCGGTCTGGCCGCGCCGGGTAACAGGCTGATGCCGGGTGGTCCGCTGGCAGCGGGGCTGCCATTTTGCGGAAGAAAATCGGGCTGGGGCGTGCATGTGGCTTCTCCGGTAAAGGTAAGGCGTGGCCGGGCTAACAGCGCCGGGGCTGCCGGGTTCGACATGACAGCAGTTCGTTGCCCTCTACACGAGAAGTCCGATCTGGAAGAGTGATTGATTTTCCTGAAAATATTCCCGGAAAACGGGCGGAGCATCAGCGAGGACGGGGTGGCCGCGCTGCGGGCAACATTAAAGCCCGGTAGGGAAAAACCAGCTGGCGGCAAGGGGCGGACGCGGCCAGTATCCTGGCTGCATGCGCGGGGCCGGGAATACAGCCTTGCCGGATGGCGGCAAAGATTGCCTCCAGGCGGAAAAAAAGGGCGTAAAGAACTGTAAAGCCAGGATAAACAAGAGGAATTTTGCCGCAATTTGGTCTGGCATCAAAATTGCTGTATCGGGGCAAGACCCTGCCGACCTTGCTGGTTTGTGCCGGGATACAACCGTAACCGCACTTAGTCTTTCACCGGAGTCCACCGCAATGGCCATGCCGATTTCGCCCGTCAGCAGCTACAACAGCTATACCCCCAAGACCAACAGCACCAACCGTCAGACGCCCTCCAGCACCCCGTCTGCCACGGCACCGGCAGCCGACCAGCCGGCCAATCAGGGCAGCACCCTCGGTTCGATGATCAACACCAAAGCCTGATCCCCCTGCCTGGATGGCAGAGGGAGCGGATCTGTTGCCAGAGCAGGTGCCGACAGCGGCACCGGTAGTGCTTATCAAACCTGGTAGCGATCCAGAATATCGCTTTGCATCCTGGCCAGCGCATCCAGTTGCGCAGCATTCAGTGCCGTGTTCTGGGCCGCTGCACTGGCTTCTTCCGATGCCTGTGCCGTGCGTTCCACCATGGCAGCTATATTGTTGCTGGCCTCACCCTGCTGCTGGATGGCAGCAGCCACGGCATCACTCCCCTGTACCGCAGCCCCGGCCAGCTCGCCAATGTGCCGCATGGCAACGGCGGCCTGATCGGCACGGTTTACCCCCACCTTTACCAGCTCTTCCGCTTTTTGCATCTGCGTGGTTGCATGGCTGGCATTGCCCAGCATGGCTTCGATGGTGGATGAGATTTCCTGGGTTGATTTGCTTGTGCGTTCCGCCAGCTTGCGTACTTCGTCGGCCACCACGGCAAAGCCACGCCCCTGCTCACCGGCGCGGGCGGCTTCAATGGCGGCGTTCAGTGCCAGCAAATTGGTTTGGTCGGCGATATCGCGGATTACGTTGATGACCGTAGCCACCTCGCCGCTGTGCGCTTCCATTTCGTGAATGCTGCTGGCCGATAGCGTTACCACCTGTGAAATCTGGTGGATGTCCTTGATGGTCTGCTCGATGATGCTGCTGCTGTCCTGCACCAGTGTCTGGGCTGATTTGGCACCATCGCTCTGTTCTACCGACTGTGCAGCCACATGATTGATGCTGACTGTCATCTGTTCGATGGTGGCGGCAATATTGGCGGATGCCTCACTCTGCGCACCGGATGCCATGGATACCTCGCCAGCGGTTTGCGACAGCTCCTGCGAGGCAGTCTTTACCTGGCGCGCACCGTCGGCCAGCTGGCGCATGGCCTGTTGCAAACCTTCCAGCATGCGGTTGAACGCCGTGGCGGTACGGCCGATTTCATCCTGGCTGTTGCTTTGGGCACGCAGGCGGAAATCACGCTGCTCGCTGACTGCCTCTATGGTGTGTTCGATCTGGCTCAGGCCCCGGCTGATATTGCGGTACAGCAGCCAGCCCATGACACCGCTTACCAGCAGCGCCAGTGCCATCAGCCCCACTGCCACCGCAAAAACCTGCTGGTAGGTTCGGTTGTTTTCCTGCACCAGCAGCGCGGCCTGGCGGTGATTGAACCTGGCATGGTCCTCCACGGCAGTCATCAGCAGGGCTGCCGTCTTGGCAAATTCATTGTTGATGATGGCCGTGGCCTGCTCGGTCTGGTTGTTGCGCGACAGGGCGAGGATCCGGCTGCGCCCTTCGCGGTACTGCGCCATCATCGCCTTGTCAGCCTCCAGTAACTGGCTATCTTCGGCGCTGGCGCTGTCATTGATGTGATACTCATTCATCAATCTGTCAAAGCGCTGGTCGGCCTCGGCCAGATTGCTTTCTGCGGTGGCTTTCTGTTCTGCCGTGGCCGCCAGCACGTGGCGCAGGGTGTTGGCGCGAATGTCCGCCACGGCCCGCAAAGTACCCTGCATGGTTTTCAGGTCGGGAAGGGTGTTGTTCTGCACATAGACAAAGCGCTGTTGCCCGGCGTGCAGTGCGCTGATGGCATAGCCACCCACCAGCAGCATGCCGGCCAGTGCAATCGATAAAGTCAGCAACAATTTTTTCGTGATGGTCATCGTAACCCCCAAAATGAAGACAAGTTGTCACTACCGGTTCAATACAGAACAAGAGCATATTGAATACTAAAACGTTACAGCAACTGTACTTAGTCCAATAACGACTTACTTTATGCCTTTATTTTTACAAGAAAGGATAAATGCCAATAACATTTAATGGAGATGGCAAGTGCAGCAGCCCAGAGCGTGTTGCCTGTTTGCCAGGTAGCGGATAGTCGCGGCAGACTGCCATTTTCCGGTAGAAGAAAAACACTGCCCTTGCCTTGAATCAGTAATTTCTTATGTGTTGCTATTCTTTTACACCGGCATGGCAAAGTCCCTTGCCCGTGGATGCCATACCGGCGGGGCATGGTCGCCTGCAGCGATGCTGCTGTCGCACAGGGCAAAACCATGCTGGCAGAAATGTTAAACACTCGAAGCATTCCCCGCGGTAATGCCGCGTCATGCCAAATCAGGAGAAAGCCGTGACCGTTACCATGAAACCCCTGTACTGCAGCCTGCTGCTGGCTACTGCCTGTACGCTGTCTGTTCCGGCTTTTGCTGCGGATGAGCAAGTGGTCAAGATTGGCCTTACCGGCCCGCTTACCGGCCCGCAAGCCGCCACGGGCAAGGACGATGAAAATGGTGCGCGCATGGCGCTGGACTACATCAACGCCCAGGGCCTGGTAATTGCGGGCAAGAAAACCCGCTTCGAGCTGATGTCCGAAGACGATAGCGCCGACCCGCGCACGGGCATGAGCGTGGCCCAGCGATTTGTCGATGCCAATGTCAGTGCCGTGCTGGGGCCGTACAACTCCGGCGTGGCCATTCCCATTTCCAAGCTGCTCAACGACGCACAAATCGTGATGGCCACCGTGGCGTCCAATCCCCGTGTCACCCTTAACGGCTACCCCTATGTGTTCCGCATCGGCAATACCGACAGCCAGTCCGGCACCCGCATGGCCACCTTTGCCGCCAAAAACCTCAAGGTAAAAAAGTTTGCCGTCATCGACGACCGCACCGCCTATGGCCAGGGACTGGCCGACGAATTTGAAAAGGCCGCCAAGGCCAATGGCATCCAGATTGCCACCCGTGAATACACCAATGACAAGGCCACGGAATTCACCGCCATCCTTACCAAGATAAAAGGCCTGAAAGTGGATGGCGTGTTCTACGCCGGTTACCACGCCCAAGGCGGCCCGCTGCGCAAACAAATGGCCCAGCTGGGCATGGACAACTACCTGTTGGGCGGCGATGGCATCTGCAACGAAGAAATGCTGAAACTGGGCGGCAAGGCCGTGGACGACAAAGTATATTGCCCGCAGGGTGGCCCGGTGCTGGAGCAGAGCAATGTCGGCAAAACCTTCAATGCCGCCTACAAGAAGCGTTTTAACAGCGAACCGCTGACCTATGCCGCATCCATGTACGATGGCCTGATCCTGCTGGCCAAGGCCATGCAGAAGGCCAACTCCACCGACCCGAAAAAGTACAAGCCGGTACTGGCGGCCTTCTCCTACCAGGGCGTGGCCGGCAGCTATGCCTTTGACGACAAGCACGACCTGAAAAACTCGCCCATCAGCGTCTACGCCTTCCGTAATGGCCAGCTGGTAGCACTCAACTGAGTGCAACTTCATCCGCAATAAAACCAACAGGCCCGCATTACGCGGGCCTTGGTGTTTTCAGAAACAGGGCAAGCTTTAGTTGAACGGCGTCGGGCGCGGCGTATTGTTGCTGGAGGCTGGCAAAATCGGCAATACAATACGCGGCTGCTGGCCGGTCAGCGTATGCAGGAAGGCCACGATATCGCCTACCTCCTGCTGACTGAAGCTGCGCCCCAGCTGCAACTGGCCCATGGTGGTGACAGCGGCTTCCAGCGTAGGCGCGCCAGCGTCATGGAAGTAAGGCGCACGCAGCGCCACATTACGTAGCGACGGCACCTTGAACGCCATGCGGTCGGCATCCTTGCCGGTTACGCCAGCCCGGCCCTGAGCCGGGTTACTGGTTTGATACGGCGCTACCAGGCCCATCTTCTGGAAGGAATTCCCCCCCACTGCCGGGCCATTGTGACAAGCCACGCAGCCTGCAGTCTTGAAGGTTTGATAGCCGCGCAGCTCCTGGGTGTTCAGTGCCTTCTTGTTGCCCTTCAGCCATTGGTCAAAGCGCGAATCCGGCGTCACCAGGGTTTCCTCAAACGCAGCAATCGCCCGGGTAACTTCCTGCATGGAGATCTGCTTGTGGCCGAATACCTTGTCAAACTCGTTTACATAGGCCGGGATCGAGCGCAGCACATCCAGCGCCAACACATGGTTGGATGCCATTTCCTTGGGGTTGGCAATCGGGCCGCTGGCCTGTTCTTGCAGGGATTTGGCGCGACCATCCCAAAACTGCGCCACATTCAGGCTGGAATTAAGCACGGTGGGCGAACGAATCGGCCCTTGTTGCCAGTGATCCCCAATCGAGGAAGTCAGGTTGTCGCTGCCGCCAGTGGCCAGGTTGTGGCAGGAATTACATGAAATAAAGCCGGACTTGGACAAGCGTGGTTCAAAAAACAGCTTCTTGCCCAACTCCACCATGGCCGGATTCTTAATCAGCGGTTTGGACAGTGGCTGAATCGGCTCGCTTTGAATGCTGGGTGCCGCCGTAGCCGAAATTGCCATCATCAAGGGAAGAGCCAGACCAATATATTGCAAGTAGCGCATTGTTTTCTCCGTTGGCGTTAAAAATTCAATTCCAAAATGTAAAAATAATCAGGCGGTGTGCAATGCTGTTCTTAAACAATATCTATTCGCGGTAGCGAATATTTAATCTGCAGTAGCTTATTAAATGGCAGCAGAATCCCCTGGCAGTTTTTCACTGGGAAAAACAACGCCATATTGAATAAAACAAAGCATTGATATGAATGTGGTTTTTAATTGCTGCAACAATGCAGCAGATTGATTCCTGCAGATTTGCGACAGATCAAATCGGAGAAATTAAAACCATGCTGAATGAATTGATATTTTCAATTCATTCAATAGCTAAAAAATATCAGCCAGACACGACAGGGAAGGGGAGATAAGCAATTTGCCAACAGACCAAATAATGTCAGGCCATCGCAGGGCGCATGATGAAAGCCCGCCGTGCTGCTGAAATGAAGTCATATTGCATGAAATGGCCATCGTGGCCACAAGGTCTGCCGGAGAAAACAACGAACGGAAAAGGTGGAATCTGCCGCGTGGCAGGCAGGGACGTGCAGGGTGAACCTACTTCCAGATAAAGCCAAAGCCCAAGATCAGGACGATCAACAGGCACAGCATGCCGATGCCGCACATTTTTTCGATCAGGAAATCCAGACAAAAAACCAGCACCCGGCATAGCTTGCTGGCCACGGTTTCCCTGGAGGAAAAGCCAATGACTGGCTTTGCTGTTTCACTTTGCCTGAAGAAAAGCATGGCTTGATGGCTCTTAACAATTATTACCATGCGACAATAATTGTTAAATTATGGTAAGGCAAGATATTGGGTGCGTAATACTCTGTTAAATAATGAAAATAAACAAATGTCATTATTGCGGAATGCCGTGCTGACCAGCGCTGTGCGGTATGCCCCCACTGTTAACTGCAACTGCCCGCAGCGGGATGAGGGGCAGATTTACCATCGGTTTGCCCGCTGCCAGCCTCTGTCAGGTTCGCACGGCCCGCCTTGCCGGGTGGCCAGGGCTAACGCAAATACAGCTCTGCGCTGGCGCGGCGTAATTGCTGGTGGGTAAGCGACAAAATGCGGTAAACATCTTCGGTGGACAACGGCGGACTGCGTTTATCGCCCAGCATGCCCAGCAACTGGGCAAGGGTCTGCAGACTGCCGTTCAGGTCGGTCTCCACCCGATCCAGCCTGGCTTCCAGTTGGCGGCACAGATTTAACAGCTGTTGCCAGCGTACTTCTACCCGCGGGTCCTGCTCTGGGCCCAGTGCCAGTTGCAGATTATTCAGGCCAACATGCAAACGGCCCAGCGGCAGGCAGACCTGGCGCAGAAAAGCAGCAAACTCGGAATCAGGATGGGATAAGGAATGGGGCCGGGACGGTGGTGGTTGCGGAGTACTGCTCATGACAAATCCTCCAAGGTGATGTACATCATCGCCACCTCCGACGCCAATCGGGGGTGGCAGGCACATGGCAGGATTGGCGTTACCGGTCACCTTGAACCCGGCGCTCGTGAGAGCTCCCACCAAGGCCTGCCATGGAAAAAGGCAAAGCAATGGTGCGAGGACTGGTACGTGTGCACGTAGCAGTCCGCCAAAGTGGGGTCGGGACGCCAATCCCGGTGCCGCTATTGAACGGCACGAGGCGATTATCGGTTGGGATAGGGGTGGGAGGCAAGGCTGAACCCTGCAAAGCCAGATAAGGCTTGGCAAGGATGGCATTACTGGATAGTCGACAATGCAGGACTCAGCTTTGGTCACGCCCAGCACCTAGTTAACATGAATGTGCCAGATTGTGACGTAAAAGCGGCTGACTTAAAAGCAGCACGCCCTAAAACTGGCCTGCATGACAGATACCTCCGCTCCCGACTCCTCCGCCCGCCTGGTGCGCGCGCAACTGGCTGCAAACCTCATCCGTTTGCGCCGGGAGAAAGGCATGTCACAAGAGGCACTTGCTTTGGAAGCAGGCCTGCATCGCACCTTCGTTGCCCACGTCGAGCGGCAAGCCCGCAATATCTCGCTGGACAACCTGACACGACTGGCCGACGCACTCAGCGTCCCTGTCCACAGCCTGTTGCTGCCTTGTAACAGAATTTGTTGAGAGCTTCATACTTCTAATTCAATTTATAACCTAGTGTGAGTAGATTCTTCTTTAGTTAAAAATTGAATTTCATTTGCTGGTAGTTAAATTTTTGACTAGCCGAGTCTGCTTCCTGCTTATCTGTAAAGGAAAGCTTAATACGTTTTGCCTCACTCTTTCCTGTTGCAGAGAGTCGGTATTCTAGAGATTTTTTCCCATCTCTGATTCTGACCTCATAGTAAGGATGATAGCCTTGGTTAAAATACCTGCTCACATTGTTTTTTGATTTAGCGATCTGAAATTTATTATTAATAAGCGCTGCGATCTCTGTGGTTGTAGACCAAAGATCGCTCTCATTGCATGAGAGTAGGGTGAGTAGGATATATTGCTCTAAGGTTGTCGTAATGTTTAGGCGCAGCTTGGGTGGGGTGACTATTATTTCAAATGAAGCTTCTTTCTTAATTTCATCGATCAGTTCATTGAAGCTGGCTTCATTTTTAAAAATTATAGTATTATTTTCAGTACAAATTCCCTTGATTCCCATACGCTCTTCTTGAGAGTCTCGGTACTGAAATTTAAGTTCATCTACATTATCTCTGCTTCTTAGTAGTGCTCTTTCTAAGCGAATAGTATATTCTGCTTCTAGGTATATTGTTTTTATATGGTAGCTTGATCCCAGAGATGATTCTAATATTTTTATTTCATCGGGGGATCGGAATCCTGTAATAATTGAAATGGGATATTCTTTTTCAAGAATATGTTTTGCAATTTGACCTGATACAATATCTTTCTCAGTTTTTAATGCGCTCTCTGCAAAATCACCTATTTTTACAGATGATCGTAGACCATGGCGCTCCCAAAATGCTTTGTACATGAAGTCACTAGCTTCAATGTGTGGGATATGATTCTCATCAGTTAGCCATTGTGCAAGCGTAGTTTTTCCAGCACAAGATGGGCCACATATAACAAAAACACACGGTATTTCAAATATGTTGTCAAGTTCCATCTGATGGCGATATTGATTTTCTTCAGATCCCTGGGTTAACACCCCCATTTTTTCTAATTCCATTGCAATTTTATTAAATGCAATAGCGCGAAAATCATATTGGTCAGCTTCTGCGATGGGTAGCATGCTCAAAGGTGCATCCGCGCCTAATGGAATAAACCATCTGTTAAATGTCTTTGAATCAAGCCAAGGATATACCATATTGGTATTTATATTAAATTCGTTCTCTGTAATAGTCCCTTCAACAGTGCCATAAACCCATATATATTCAGCATCTAGTTTCAATGCCTCTTTCCAGTGTTCAGGAATGTGCAGTACGATATCTGAGCGGACTGATACCTTTCTATTATTGCCATGTGATTTTAATATTTGGTCAAGAAGTTCAAATGTCATTCCTTTCATCCAATATTTAACATTTACACCTGGTTCTTCACTTTTTGAACTCAGCGCATCAATTCTTACAGATGTATCTTCAAAGAAAAATAATTTATTGCTATTCCCGTGTTTGCTCAAATTCCACTTTTTTAAGGCACTCAAATAACTCAAGCGTAGCAATTCGCTACGATCATCAATTATCGGCTCATCGTAGCTGGCTCTATATGTTTTTTCTTTAAATCCGTTAACTACAATGCCGTATTTTTTTGCTAAATGTCGAAAATGAGCTAATTTTGTAATATTGGACGTAAAAAAAATTAATTCACGCATGCTCTATAACTCTCCCATGGTTATCTGGCGACGTTAAGAAAATGTCTGAATCTGGGAATTTCTCTTTAATTAATTGACATTTTTCTTCTATGTTTTGATCAATAATCAACAAATTAGGACCAAAGCTTGACATAGCAATCGCATCACATGAAATGATATCTTTCAGATAGTGGATATACTTACCTAATGAGTCACCATGCAATGCAACTTCAGCCTTTTTCCAACTACATTGTTGTATTGAGTTAATTGACTTGCAAAAATAATTATAATCGTTATCAATAATTGAGGCCGTCGTTCCAAATAGTGCATGGTACGTTATTTCATTTACGTCATCTTGACTTTGTGGAGTATTCTTTGAGAAAAATAACCGCTCATTCTCTAGTGTTATTGGGCTCACATCATTGGGTACAAGGATAGCCATGTTCCACATTGGCATATTTATTCTTTTTAAAACAATGGGCAATTCTTCTGGGTAAATAATTTCGTCAGATGACTGAAATTTAATTTCGTTATTTTTTTTTACGCCTAAATCAAATACGAATCCACCATTGAAGTAGGTGTTAATGCCAATTCCAGATGCCCCTCCCCTTCCAGACGCTTGCATAAGCTCAATTTTACTTGGAAAATAATCATTCAATATGAAAAGTGCTTCTAATACAGATAAACGGAGTGATGTGCCAGAACCAAATCCCATATGCTGATAAGGAATTTCAATATGTTCAATCTCAATGCTGTATTTAAGATTAAATTTTTGAATAGTATTTCTGATAATTAGCTTCAATTGCTCCAGGGTATTCTGCTCATTAATTTTGACGGCAATTTTATCCAATTTGGTGTCAATTGATTTTTTCGCTATTAGAAGAATATTTTTCCTAGAAATGGCAAATCCAATGCTGCCATTTTTCCTATATCCCGATTCGCTCATGTCAATGAGTGATAAATGAACTCTTGCTGGTGCTAATATTTTAAGCATTGCCAAATACCTCAGCGCCCTCCCATTCATTATTAAAGTGCTCAATGTAGGTTTGAGCAAGAATACTATCGAGGGAGACGTGCAGTGATGGTGTGTCTTTACTTCTTATTTTAGGAAATACGTGGCCAATAATTACTTCGCTGTCAGAGACAAATAAATTTGTATTTGGTGTGTGCTTGAAATAACGAACTTCAATATTAGACCACTTCTTAGTTAGTTTTTCAAAATGGTTAGCAGCAATGCTGAACTTATGTTTATCCTCAGCATTTTCTAGATAGTCACATGAGGCAACAAGAATCTTAACAGTAACTTTTCTATCTAGAGCCTTTAATAAACATTTTCCTTCTTCATTTCTGGACTCTAAATCGCCAAAATCCTGAACGAAGCGGGAGCCAGTAACACCATAAACAATTAATGTATTCTGGGACGAATCAATTAATTCACGATAATATTTTTTACTGTCTCTTGTTGAAATAACATCCCGAATTTTTAATGATTTAATCTTGGAAACAGTAGCGTACTCATACCAACTAAGACATAATTGAAACAGAGCAACAGTAAGCCCGGGAATTAGACCGGCTATGATCACCCATAGTGGGCCTTCCTTGTCAAAAAATGCTTTATCTGTATTAATTGCTATTAGATATGTAAAGCATAAAACTAATAAAATTAGGGCGAGAACAATTGCTGCAGGTAAACTTATTTTTAATGACTTGTTGAACATTTACGCCTCGCAAATAAATAATAGTTCGTCGTGCATTTTTTTTGAAAGTGATGCTGAAAATGGTTTCGTTTTTATGGATACTTTTTTGAATGAATTCAGTAGAAAATCTGTTATTTCATCCGGGTTTGGAAATTCGTTTGATATGTAAGATAGTATTAGCCTATTCGGGCTGATGTTGTTGATGACATCTTGTATATTTATGAAGAAATCTTCCTTCTTATTCCATTCTTTAGTGTTGGTATCTCTGATTATTTTAATTTTTGAAGTGGTATCTATCATTTTCCGCCATTGACTATATTGAGCCAATCCCTCGAGAAAATGATAGCGTTGTAAATATGTTTCAGTTGTTTTTTTTGCTTTAAAGTAAGGAGGGTCTAAGTAGACGCTGTCAAAATTTTTCCTAATTTCACTGGCTGATGTACTTTCGTTTATAGTTATTTTATTTTTCCCAGACATGTATTTTACGAATGGAATTAATTCATTTAACAATTGTTTGATGTGATGAGGAAATGATCTGTCCCAAGTAGTTTTATTTCCAAAATTCTTGCTTGTGGAGTTGACTCGCATTTCTAAGTTGGCTCGATGAAATAAGTTGTACGGCCTCTTTCTTATGCAAGACTGAAATAAACAGTGCAGGATAATATTTTTATGAACTTCCTCAAGCTCTTCAATTTGATGCATTAGTCCATCAATCCACATATTTTCTTCGCGTAAAAAGAAAATATTGTCAAATGCCTTAGTAACGAATCTGTGTTTTGGCTTTATGCTTTCAATGAATTGGCAAAGTTTATCTATATCAATTTGTGATATGTCAGAATTAAATAATGCCTTGGCCGATATTGTATTGAAAAGAAAAATATCGTTATAGGTTACATTCCAGTTTAATTCATTTAGCAGAAAGGAAACTGATCCCGTACCACCTAATCCATCTAGAATTATCCCTGGTTTAAGATCAGTAATATTTTCTCGAAGCCAAGATAAATGCTTTCTTTTGCTTCCATAATATCTTGTTTGAATGTAATTCATCTTGCCGGGATTTAATTCAATATTTCATTGATTTAATAAAAGAAAACCACCGTAGATGGTGGTTTTCTTTACAGTTGATGGTGTGTACAAACGATCTAAAATCACACATCAATATTCCGCGCAATCAGGGCATTGCCTTCGATAAAGGCGCGGCGGGGTTCTACGTCGTCGCCCATCAGGGTGGTGAACACGTCGTCGGCACCCATCACGTCCTCGATGCGTACCTTCAGCAGGCGGCGCACGTTCGGGTCCATGGTGGTTTCCCACAGTTGTTCCGGGTTCATTTCGCCCAGGCCTTTGTAGCGCTGGATGTTCATGCCCTTTTTCACTTCGGCCAGCAGCCAGTCCAGTGCCTGGCCAAATTCGCTGATCGGTTTCACGGTTTCGCCGCGGCGTACGCTGGCACCGTCACGCAGCAGGCCGCTGAGCAGGTCGCCGGTTTTGGCGAGTTCCGCGTAGTCGCCGGTTTCCAGGAAGTCCTGGTCCAGTACGGTTACCAGCACGTTGCCGTGCAGTTTGCGGGTGATCTTGATCAGGTGGCCGTCGTTTTTTTCGTCGTGCAGCAGGTCCAGCGTGATGGCTTCCGCAGGCACCAGCGCGCGCAGGCGGGCGATGGTGTCGTTGGAGGCTTGTTCGCTTTCCAGTGACAGGCGGCCGGACTTGAGCATGGCTTCCAGCACCAGCGGGTCGATGACGCGGCTTTCGCGTTCGATCACGGCGCGGGCCAGCAGGAACTGGCGGGCTACTTCGGCCAGGGTGTCGCCGGCCAGCGGGGCGGCATCGGTGCCGGGGACGAGTTCGGCTTTTTCCAGTGCCAGTTGCAGCAGGTACTGGTTAAGTTCGTAGTCGTCCTTCAGGTAGCGCTCTTGCTTGCCGTGCTTGGCCTTGTACAGCGGCGGCTGGGCGATGTAGATGTGGCCGCGTTCTACCAGTTCGTGCATCTGGCGGTAGAAGAAGGTGAGCAGCAGGGTGCGGATGTGTGCGCCGTCGACGTCGGCGTCAGTCATGATGATGATGCGGTGGTAGCGCAGTTTGTCCGGGTTGTATTCGTCCTTGCCAATGCCGCAGCCCATGGCGGTAATCAGGGTGGCCACTTCCTGGCTTTGCAGCATCTTGTCGAAACGGGCGCGTTCCACGTTGAGGATCTTGCCCTTTAGCGGCAGGATGGCCTGGAATTTGCGGTCACGGCCTTGTTTGGCGGAGCCGCCGGCGGAGTCACCCTCGACCAGGTAGAGTTCGCACAGCTTGGGGTCTTTTTCCTGGCAGTCGGCCAGTTTGCCGGGCAGGCCCAGGCCGTCCATGATGCCTTTGCGGCGGGTGATTTCGCGGGCCTTGCGCGCGGCTTCACGGGCGCGGGCGGCATCCACGATCTTGCCGCAGATGGTTTTGGCGTCGTTGGGGTTTTCCAGCAGATAGCTTTTCAGCGCTTCGCTGATGACTTCGTTGACCACCGGGCCGATTTCGCCGGATACCAGCTTGTCCTTGGTCTGGCTGGAGAACTTGGGGTCGGGCAGCTTGACGGACAGTACGCAGGTAAGACCTTCGCGCATGTCGTCGCCGGTGGTGTCCACCTTGGCCTTTTTGGCTACTTCGTGTTCTTCGATGTACTGGTTGAGCGTGCGGGTCATCACCTGACGCAGCGCGGTCATGTGGGTGCCGCCGTCACGCTGCGGGATGTTGTTGGTGAAGCACTGGACGCTTTCCTGGTAGGAGTCGTTCCATTGCATGGCCACTTCCACCGTCATGCCGTCTTTTTCGCCAATGCCGTGGAACACCTTGGGGTGCAGCACGGTCTTGTTGCGGTTCATGTATTCCACAAAGCCGGCTACGCCGCCGGAGAAGGCGAAGTTTTCTTCCTTGCCGCTGCGCTTGTCCAGCAGGTTGATGCCTACGCCCTGGTTGAGGAAGGACAGTTCGCGGATGCGCTTGGCCAGGATGTCGAAGTGAAATTCCACCAGGCCGAAGGTTTCTTCGCTGGCGCGGAAGGTGACTTCGGTGCCGCGGTGGTTGCTATGGCCGGTGACGGTGAGCGGGGCCACGGCGTCGCCACGGCGGAATTCCATTTCGTGCACCTTGCCATCACGCCAGATCTTCAGCTTCAGCCAATCGGACAGCGCATTTACCACGGACACACCCACGCCGTGCAGGCCGCCGGAGATCTTGTAGCTGTTGCTGTCGAATTTGCCGCCGGCGTGCAGGATGGTCATGATCACTTCGGCCGCCGAACGTCCTTCTTCCGGGTGGATGTCGGTGGGGATGCCCCGGCCGTTGTCCGATACGGTGATGGAGTTGTCGGGGTTGATGATGACCTTGATGGTGTCGGCATGGCCGGCCAGGGCTTCGTCAATGGCGTTGTCCAGCACTTCGAACACCATGTGGTGCAGACCGGTGCCGTCCGAGGTGTCGCCAATGTACATGCCGGGGCGTTTGCGTACCGCATCCAGACCCTTGAGGACTTTAATGCTATCCGCGCCGTATTCCTGTTCGCTCATCCGCTTCTTTCCTGCAGTGGGGGAGGGGGCGGAGGAGGATGTCCTCGTCCGCGCTGTACCGCCCTTTGCCGCTTATACTCAAAATCTCGAAAACTGCTGCCTGTGGCAGCAGTCACTTCTGACTGTGCTTTTGCTGATCAGATGCGCATCGGCATCACGATGTACTTGAAGTTGCTGTAGTCCGGAATGGTAACCAGCGTGCTGCGGTTGGCATCGCCAAACGCCATTTGCAGTGTGTCGGCCGGCAGATTGGTCAGTACGTCCAGCAGGTAGTTGATGTTGAAGCCGATTTCCAGGTCGCCGCCCTGATAGGCGATTTCCAGTTCTTCTTCTGCTTCTTCCTGTTCGCTGTTGGTGCACAAAATGGACATTTTACCCGCTGCCAGTACCAGTCGCACGCCACGGAATTTTTCGTTGGCCAGAATGGCGGCGCGTTGCAGCGCGTGCAGGAAGGTAAGGCGTTCGATCAGGAAGATCTTGTCGTTATCCAGCGGAATCACGCGGTTGTAGTCGGGGAACTTGCCGTCGACAACCTTGCTGATGATGACGGTGGAGCCAAAGCTGAAGCGCACCTGGTTGGCCAGCACTTCGATGTTGATTTCGTCGTCGCTGTCCTGCAGCAGTTTGTACAGCTCCAGGATGGTTTTGCGCGGCAGGATGACTTCGGCCTTGGGCAGGGTGGCTTCCACGTCGGCGCTGGCAAAGGCCAGCCGGTGGCCGTCGGTGGCAATCAGTTTTACCTGGTTGCCGTCGGTTTGCATCAACAGGCCGTTAAGGTAGTAACGGATGTCCTGCACGGCCATGGCAAATTGCACCTGGGAGATCAGGCGTTTGAGTTCGCGCTGGCTCAGGCTGAAGCTGGATTCGCTGGCGCTGCCCACCGACAGCAGCGGGAAGTCTTCTGCCGGCAGGGTTTGCAGGTTGAAGCGGCTTTTGCCGGCTTTCAGTGTCAGGCGGCCGTCCAGCTGTTCCAGCGTGACCGTGGCCTTGTCCGGGATGGCGCGCAGGATGTCCTGCAGCTTTTTGGCCGAGGTGGTCAGGCGGAAGTCTTCGCCCGGCAGTTCGTCGGCGCTGGCGGTGGTGATCTGGATTTCCAGATCGGTGGCCAGGAAGCCTACCTGTCCGCCCTTCTTTTCAATCAGGACATTGGAAAGAATCGGCAGGGTGTGGCGGCGTTCGACAATACCGGTCACGGCCAGCAGGGGCTTGAGAAGGGCATCGCGTTCGGCTTGCAGGATCAGCATGTTTCGGGCTCCCGAATGTGTCCAGAGTCAGTTATCGGTTGAATCAACATATCAGTTACGCAGCATGGATAGCAGCGTATCGTAATCGTGCGCCATATCGGCGTCATTACTGCGCATTTCGGCAATGGTCTTGCAGGCATGCAGCACGGTGGTGTGGTCGCGGCCGCCAAAGGCGTCGCCGATATTGGGCAGCGAGAGCTGGGTCAGCTCCTTGGCCAGTGCCATCGCTACCTGACGCGGCCGGGCAATGTCACGGCTGCGCTTTTTGCTGTGCATGTCGGACAGCTTGATCTTGTAGTACTCGGCCACGGTTTTCTGGATGGCGTCCACGGTGACCTGGCGGTTGCCGGCGGCCAGGATGTCCTTCAGCGCTTCTTTTACCAGGTCCAGCGAGATGCTCTGGTTGGTGAAGCGGGCATAGGCCACCACGCGTTTGAGCGCGCCTTCCAGTTCGCGCACATTGGAGCGCACGTTCTGGGCAATGAAGAAAGCCACCGGGTGATCCAGCTTGATGCTGTCGGCTTCGGCTTTTTTCATCAGAATGGCCACGCGCATTTCCAGCTCCGGCGGCTGGATTTCCACCGTCAGGCCCCAGGAGAAGCGCGAAATCAGCCGCTCTTCCATGCCTTCTATCTGCTTGGGGTAGGTGTCGCAGGTCATGATGACTTGCTTGCCGCCCTCGATCAGTGCGTTGAAGGCGTAGAAGAATTCTTCCTGGGTGCGGTTTTTGCCGGCAAAAAACTGGATGTCGTCAATCAGCAGCAAATCCAGCGAGTGGTAGTAGCGCTTGAATTCGTCAAACGCTTTGTGCTGGTAGGCGCGCATGATGTCGGCCACATAGCGTTCGGCGTGGATGTAGCGGATCTTGGCTTGCGGGTTCTTCTGGAACACGTGGTTGCCAATGGCCTGAATCAAGTGGGTCTTACCCAGGCCCACGCCACCGTAGACAAACAGCGGGTTGTAAGCCTGGTCGCCCGGATTCTCGGCAATCTGCATCGCGGCAGCGCGTGCCAGCTGGTTGCCCTTACCCGTTACCAGCGTATCAAAGGTGAAGGAGGGGTTGAGCCGGGTGCTTTCGTGGCTGCCGCCAATGGCTTTTACTGCCGCTTGCTTGGCCTGGCTGGGAATGCTGTTGGCGGCAGGTGCGGGGGCGGGTTTGCGCTCACCACTGCCTACGGTTACCGGCACGGCCAGTGGTTTGTTGCTGGGTGCGCCCAGGCGCAGCTCGACCGGGGCTTCGCCCACCAGTTCTACCGCCAGTTCTTCGATGCGGCCAAGGAAACGGTCCTTGATGAACTGCATGATGAAGCGGTTGGGGGCAAACAGCGCAATGCCTTCATCGTTGGCTTCGGCTGCCAGCGGCTTGATCCAGGTATTGAACTGCTGTGAAGACAGTTCGGCCTCAAGGCGCGCGAGGCAGGCAGGCCAGAATTGATCCAGTTCGGTCATTAAGTACACGCAAGTAAAAGCAAAAACCCGCCGTTGACGATATGCGTTGCGGCGGGAGGAGCCATGGTTGTCACCCTGTGGGATGGCCGGACGATAGTGTCTGGCGCGGGTGCAGCCCTGGCATGTGTTCATGCATGGCAAGTGGCTTGCACCATCCCCCTGTCGCGCGTGCTGCCCTTGGGCGGGCGGCTTCGTTTAATAATTACGCAGGGGGTGGGGTGCGTTAAGTTTCGACATTCTAACGGTTTTCGGCAAAGTTATCCACAGGTGTGCTAAAAATTTGCCATTGACAAGCGGCGGTTTTTCTTGTGAAATCACGCGTTTATTTCCGTTTCGAAACAGGAATTCTTTATCATGAAGCGTACTTACCAGCCTTCCACTACCCGTCGCAAGCGCACTCACGGCTTCCTCGTTCGCATGAAGACCCGCGGTGGCCGCGCCGTTATCGCCGCCCGTCGCGCCAAGGGTCGCAAGCGTCTGGCCGTATAAGTTCAGTAATGACTTATCGCTTTCGCCGTGTGCACCGGCTATTAAAAACGGATGAATTTTCATCCGTTTTTAGTTTGCGGCAAGCGCGCAGCACGGCTTTGTTTCAGGTATATGCCCGTCCCAACGATCTGGGCCATGCCCGGGTTGGCCTGGTGGTGGGCAGAAAAGTCCACAAACGGGCGGTACGCCGCAACTACATCAAGCGTACCGTGCGCGAGTGGTTTCGCCTGAATCAGGCAAGCTTGCCGGCACAGGACTACATTGTCCGTGCCAAACTGGCTTTTTCACGCGCTGACAGAGCAGAAGCTGTCATCGCCTTGTCTACACTCTTTGCTAAACTGGCACGATGTCGCGCCTCCTCATCCTCCTGATCCGTTTTTATCAACTGGCCATCAGCCCATGGCTGGCACCACGGTGTCGCTATGTGCCGACCTGTTCCAGTTACGCGATCGAGGCGGTGAGAAAGCATGGCGCCTGCAAGGGCGGCTTTCTGGCGATGAAACGCATCGGGCGCTGTCACCCCTGGGGTGGCAGTGGTTATGACCCGGTTCCCTGAACTTTCCGGTATCGTAGAGATGGATTCCAAGCGACTCATAATCTTCATCGTTCTGTCCATGGGCATCCTCCTGCTGTGGCAGGAGTACTTTGCGCCCAAGCCTGCCCCGCAGCAGGTGGCACAGACACAAACGGCTTCGCAGCCGGACGCACCGGCAAGCCATACCGCCAGCGCCCAGCCTGTTGAGGCAGCCAAGCTCATCGCTGGCCAGCGCATTCGTGTGACCACCGATGTGCTCAAGGCCGAAATCGATACCGTAGGTGGTGACCTGCGTCAGCTGGATTTGCTGAAGCACGACTCCGCCACGGACGCCAAAAAGCCGTTCGAGCTGCTCACCGACAAGAATGGTCGCGTGTACGTGGCCCAGACCGGCCTGGTGGCTGCCAGCAATCCGGCCCTGCCCACCCACAAGACGGTTTACACTGCTACGCAGTCCAGCTACACCCTGAGCGGCGACAGCCTGCAGGTCAAGCTGACCGCCCCGGCCGCCAATGGCGTGCAGGTGGTGAAAACCTATACCTTCAAGAAGGGTAGCTACGATATCGCGGTACGCTTCGATATCACCAACGGTGGCAGCACGCCGCTTGCCCCGACTGCCTATTATCGTCTCCTGCGTGATAGCCAGGCCCCGGAAGGCGAAGGCCGCTTTGCCCACACCTTTACCGGCCCGGCTGTTTACACCGCTGACAACAAGTTCCAGAAGGTTTCCTTCGAAGACCTGGCCAAAGGCAAGGGCGATTACACCAAGAACGCCACCGATGGCTGGGTGGGCATGCTGCAGCACTACTTCATGACCGCCTGGATCCTGAAGCCGCTGGATGCTGCCAGCGTGTGCAAGGACGACAAGTCCTGCCACTTCGAGCTGAAGGACAACAACGGCCTGTATTCTGCTGCCGCTACGGTTGACCTGAAAACCATCAATCCGGGCCAGACTGCTTCCATCACCGTGCCGCTGTATGCCGGCCCGGAAGACTACAGCGTACTGACCAAGATTGCCGACGGCCTGGAATACTCCAAGGACTACGGCTGGGTACACATCTTTGCTTCCCCGCTGTTCTGGCTGCTGACCAAGCTGCACGGTCTGGTACAGAACTGGGGCTGGGCCATCGTGCTGCTCACCCTCACCGTGAAGGCCATCTTCTATCCGCTGACCGCTGCGTCCTACCGCTCCATGGCCAAGATGAAGGCCCTGGCACCGCGTCTGGAACGCATGAAGGAACAATACGGCGACGACCGCATGAAGTTCCAGCAGGCCGTGATGGAAATGTACAAGAGCGAGAAGGTGAATCCGCTGGGTGGCTGTCTGCCCATGCTGATCCAGATTCCGGTGTTCATCGGCCTGTACTGGGCGCTGCTGGCTTCGGTTGAGCTGCGTCAGGCTCCGTGGATTCTGTGGTACACCGACCTGGCCCGTCCGGACCCGTTCTATGTGTTGCCGGTAATCATGGCTGCCACCATGTTCCTGCAAACCTTCCTGAACCCGCCGCCGACCGACCCGATGCAGGCGAAGATGATGAAGATCATGCCGGTTGCCTTCTCGGCCATGTTCTTCTTCTTCCCGGCTGGTCTGGTGCTGTACTACGCAGTCAACAATATCCTGTCGATTGCCCAGCAGTGGTATATCAACAAGAGTATTGAAAACAGCAAGAAAGTAGCCCTGCAGTCCTGAATTGGACAGTAGTGTTCCAGAAAGCCCGGCCGGATAAAGGCCGGGCTTTTTTCCTGATACAGTAAAAAATCAGCGCAAGCTGACCCAAGCAGCTGTCGCCACCGGTGCAGCGGCTGCTTCGGCCAGCCTGTCAGCAGCAAGGAAACCGCCATGCATACCGCTTACGCTCCCGTCACCATCTGTGCCATTGCCACCGCTCCCGGTCGCGGTGGCGTGGGCGTCATCCGCGTTTCCGGGCGTGAGCTGCTGCCCTTTGCTGCGGCACTGAGCGGCGGCAAGCAACCCAAGCCGCGCTACGCGACGTATACCGATTTCTACGCGGCAGATGGCGAGGCTATCGACAACGGCCTGCTGCTGTACTTCCCCGGCCCGAACAGCTTTACCGGCGAGGACGTGCTGGAGCTGCAAGGTCATGGCGGGCCGGTGGTGCTCAACATGCTGCTGACCCGCTGCCTGCAGCTGGGTGCACGGCTGGCCGAGCCGGGCGAATTCTCCAAGCGCGCCTTCCTCAACGACAAGATGGACCTGGCCCAGGCCGAAAGCGTGGCCGACCTGATTGATGCTTCCAGCGAAACCGCTGCCCGCAGCGCGCTCAAATCGCTGAAAGGCGCGTTCTCCAATGAAATCCACGTGCTGGTGGATGAGCTGATCACCCTGCGCATGCTGGTGGAAGCCACGCTGGACTTTCCGGAAGAGGAAATCGACTTCCTCAAGCAGGCCGATGCACTGGGCAAGCTGCAAACCCTGCGTCAGCGCCTGCAACAGGTGCAGGCCACCGCACGGCAAGGTGCCATCCTGCGCGAAGGCATGCACGTGGTACTGGTGGGTCAGCCCAATGTGGGCAAATCCAGCCTGATGAATGCGCTGGCAGGGGACGATATCGCCATCGTCACCGATATTGCCGGCACCACCCGTGATACCGTGCGCGAGGAAATCGTCATCGACGGTGTGCCGGTGCATATCATCGACACCGCCGGCCTGCGCGATACCGATGACGTGGTGGAGAAGATCGGCATCGAACGCACCTGGCAGGCGGTGGAGCGCGCCGATGTGGCGCTGGTGCTGGTGGACAGCCGCGAAGGCGTGACCGCCGAAGTGGAAGCCATTCTGGAGCGCATCCCGCCGCAGTTGCCGCGCCTGTTCATCTACAACAAGGCCGATCTGAGCGGCGAAAGCATCGGCATGGCTGAAGAAGATGGCCGCAGCGTGCTGCGCCTGTCCGCCCGCACCCATGCCGGTGTTGACCTGCTGAAAGCGCGGCTGCTGGAGCTGATTGGCTATAGCGGTGCCAGCGAAGGCGTGTTCCTGGCGCGCGAGCGTCATCTGGATGCCATCCGCCGTGCTGCCGAGCATATGGAGCTGGCGCATACCGACTGGGAAATGGTGGAAATCTTCGCCGAAGAGCTGCGATTGGCACAGAACGCGCTGTCGGAAATTACCGGCCAGTTCACCCCGGACGACCTGCTGGGGGTCATCTTCAGCCGCTTCTGCATCGGCAAGTAACACCTGCCAGCCGCTTCTCCCGGCCAGGCTGCCAGCAGCTTGGCGCTTGGCGCAACAAAATTCCAACAATCTTCCGCCTGGCTTTGCTGTACCGTTGGGTACTGGCACTTCTCCTGCCGTTTTGCCATGTCTTGCGGATCAAGTCTGATGGAACAAATCACCGTATACGCCTTCCCGGTTTTCCTGCTGCTGATGCTGGTGGAAATCGGCTACGGCCTGGCCATTGGCCGCAATACCTATCGCCTGAGTGACGCGCTGGCCAGCCTGAGCCAGGGTTTGCTCAGCCAGCTGGTGGCCAGTGTCAGCATGTTGTTCCAGATCGGCCTGTATGCGCTGGTGTGGCGACATCTTGCCCTGCTTCCACATGTTGCGCTGTGGGCAACGCCATGGGGCTGGCTGCTGGCCATCGTGATGTTCGACTTCTGTGATTACTGGCTGCACCGTGTCGGCCATGAAAGCGCGGTATTCTGGGCGGCACATGCCGTGCATCACCAGAGCCAGCATTTCAATCTATCCACCGCCTTGCGGCAGGAAAGCACGGTGGCGTTTCTGGGCTGGCCGTTCTATCTGCCCATGGCCTTGCTGGGGGTGCCGCCGGCCCAGTTTGCCTTGGCCGGGCTGATCGTGCTGCTGTATCAGTTCTGGATTCATACCGAGCATATCGGCAAGCTGGGCTGGTTCGACAAGGTGTTTTCCTCGCCATCCAACCACCGGGTGCATCATGCGGTGAACGACCAGTATCTGGACAAGAATTACGGAGGAATGCTCATCATCTGGGACCGCTTGTTCGGCACCTTCATCGAAGAGGATGAAGCCCCGGTGTACGGCACCCGCACACCGCTTAACAGCTGGAACCCACTGTGGGCAGTAGCCTCCGGCTATGCACCATTGTGGCAGTTGGCACGGCGTGCACCGCGCTGGCAGGACAAATTGAAGGTGTGGTTCAAGGCACCGGGCTGGTTGCCATATGGCCTTGGCGATAACAGCCCTGCATTTGATTTGCAGCGTGCACGAAAGCGTTACAACCCACTGCTGACACGTGTGGCCATGCTGACGGCACTCTGGCAGTTTGTATTGCAGACTGTCGTTGCAGCAGCCTTTTTGTGGCAGAGCGATGCGCTGTCTCCTCTTCTGCTGTGGGGCTTTGTCTTGTTGCAGCTGGCTGGCCTGGTCGGACTGGGGCGGCTGTTACAGCGCGAGTGTTCAGCTCTGCACCTGTTGCTGCTGGATGCGCTACTGCTATTGCTGGGTATCGTTGTGTATTACGCTTGAGTACGCTAGCTGTCGCTTTTATGCGGCAGTTTCACATCTATATTTTCCCGCTGACCGTGATGCTGCTCGGGCTATCACGGTCAGCGGGATTGTCATTTTATCTGCATTGAAATTCATAATATTCTTATATTTGGCGGGGTGTGTGGATCCCCAAGTCCGCCCATGTCGCCTGCCGAGGCTGTTCTGGCGGTAGCTGACAAGCGGCTTTGCACAATGGTGCAATGCACGATAAGCCGGTTGTCACCTGGCATCCTCCTTTGCTTACACGGATAATTCATTTTTGTTTACAGCACCTTGGTGTTAATGGTTAACCCTGCTTTACAAGCTGGCTGGCGAACCGTTAGTGTCTTCCGACGAGGTGCTTTCCCATGCTCGGCACTGCTCTTGCCTGTACTTATATCGGTCTGCCAACTGGCTGGCGGATGGTGCAGGGCGGGAGATGGTGATGCTGACGCCCTGCCGGTACCTGCTCCTGTTTTGCAGTGATCCTGCCTGGAGACCCTGCCGTGTTGACCAGATTGTCAGACGGTATATGGTAGGCAAATGTCGCAATTGTGTAAAAACATTGCGCAAAATCAACATTCATGGTTTTAATATAATTCAAACGCTCGTTCGAAAATTGCCTCGCACGGGCGTTCACTATCTTTATTTTTTGTTTTTGTCATTTCACATTGCAGGAGATTCACACCATGCAGATCGCTATTCCGGCTGAAAAGCTGGCTGGTGAAAAACGCGTGGCCGCAACGCCGGAAACGGTGAAAAAGCTGGTTGCCATGGGTCACGCCGTGGTGGTCGAGCAGGGAGCCGGGCAGTTTGCCGCCGCTCCCGATGCGGCTTACGTTGATGTCGGGGCCAGCATTGCCCCGGATCGTGCCCAGGCGCTGTCCCAGGCCGATATCGTGCTGACCGTGCGTCCGCTGGACGAAGCCGGCATTGCCGAGCTGAAAACCGGCGCGGTGCTGATCGGCCAGCTGGCCCCGTACCAGAACAGCACCTTCCCGCAACTGGCAGCGCGCAAGGTATCCGCCTTTGCCATGGAGCTGCTGCCGCGTACCACACGCGCGCAGAGCATGGACGTGCTGTCCAGCCAGAACAACATCGCCGGTTACAAGGCGGTGCTGCTGGCCACCCATTACTACCCGCGCTTCATGCCCATGTTGATGACGGCTGCCGGTACGGTTAAACCGGCCAAGGTGCTGATCATGGGCGTTGGTGTGGCCGGCTTGCAGGCCATTGCCACCGCCAAGCGGCTGGGTGCGGTGGTGGAAGCCACCGACGTGCGTCCTTCCACCAAGGAGCAGGTGGAATCGCTGGGCGGCAAGTTCATCGAAGTGCCGATGAGCGCTGAAGAAAAAGCCGCCAGCGATGGTGTGTACGCCAAGGAAATGTCGGACGACTACAAACGTCGTCAGGCCGAACTGGTGAGCAAGCACGCCCGCGCCGCCGACATCATCATCACCACCGCGCTGATTCCGGGCAAGAAGGCCCCGACGCTGATCAGCGCCGACATCGTGGCCGCAATGAAGCCGGGCTCGGTGATCATCGATATCGCCGCGGAAGCCGGTGGCAACTGTGAACGCACCCAGCCCGGTGAAGTGGTGGTGACTGACAACCACGTCACCGTGGTGGGCCAGTTCAACCTGCCGGGCGAACTGGCGGCGGATGCCTCCAGCCTGTATGCCAAGAACCTGCTGACCTTCCTGTCGCTGATGCTGAGCAAGGAAGGTTTCACCCTCAATCTGGAAGACGACCTGCTGGCGGCCACCCTGGTGACCCACGACGGCCAGGTGCGTTTCCCGGCGGCCAACTAAGGAGAACAAAGATGGTCGATCCCTTTATCGCCAGCCTTACCGTCTTCGTGCTGGCCGTGTTTGTCGGCTACCACGTGGTATGGAACGTCACCCCGGCGCTGCATACCCCGCTGATGGCGGTGACCAATGCCATTTCCGGCATCATCATCGTCGGCGCCATGCTGCAGGTGGTGGACATCAACGGTTCCGAAATCACCCTCACCTCGGTGCTGGGTACCATCGGCATCTTCCTGGCCAGTATCAACATCTTCGGCGGCTTCATGGTCACCCAGCGCATGCTGGACATGTTCAAGAAGAAGAAAAAGTAAGGAAGAACCATGGCTAATATTTCTGCAGTACTTTATCTGGTGGCGGCCGTGCTGTTCATCCTGGCGCTCAAGGGGCTGTCCAGCCCGGTGACGGCGCTGCGCGGCAACAAGTTCGGCATCATCGGCATGATCATTGCCGTGGGCACCACCTTCATCATCATGGACAAGCCGGTGCTGGGGCTGATTGCCGCGGCCATTGTGGCCGGTGCCGTGATTGGCGGCTGGAAGGCCAAAACGGTAGAAATGACCGGCATGCCGGAGCTGGTGGCCGCCATGCACTCGCTGGTGGGCCTGTCCGCGGTGCTGATTGCCGTGGCTGCCATTTTCCATAGCGGTGTGGAACACACCCCGGTGCAGAAGGTGGAACTGTTCATTGGCGCGTTTATTGGTGCCATTACCTTCACCGCCTCGGTGATTGCCTATGGCAAGCTGTCCGGCCGCTTTGGCTCCAAGGCCGTCAACTTCAGTGGTCAGCATCTGCTGAATCTGGTGCTGGCGCTGGCCATGGTGGGCTTCGGCATTGCCTACTTCGTCACCGACAGCCATGCGGCCTTCCTGGCGATGGTGGCCATTGCGCTGGTGCTGGGTGTGACGCTGATCATCCCCATCGGTGGTGCCGACATGCCGGTGGTGGTGTCCATGCTCAACTCCTACTCTGGCTGGGCGGCAGCGGGTATCGGCTTCACGCTTAACAACCCGGTGCTGATCATTGCTGGTGCCTGCGTGGGTTCGTCCGGTGCCATCCTGTCCTACATCATGTGCAAGGCGATGAACCGTTCTATCGTCTCGGTGTTGCTGGGTGGTTTTGGTGCGGAGTCGGGTGGTGCCGGCCCGGCTGGTGATAGCGGCCCGAAGAACTACAAGTCCGGTTCCGCTGAAGACGCAGCCTTCCTGATGAGCAATGCCGACAGCGTGGTGATCGTACCGGGTTATGGCCTGGCGGTATCGCGCGCCCAGCATGCCTTGCAGGAGTTTGCCGAGTTGCTGCACGAGAAGGGCGTCACCGTACGCTACGCCATTCACCCGGTGGCTGGCCGTATGCCGGGCCATATGAACGTGCTGCTGGCGGAAGCCGAAGTGCCGTACGAACAGGTACTGGAGATGGAAGAGATCAACTCTGACTTCAACAATACCGACGTGGTGCTGGTGATTGGTGCCAACGATGTGGTGAACCCGGCCGCGCAGAAGGATAAGTCCAGCCCCATCTACGGCATGCCGATTCTGGAAGCGCACAAGGCGCGTACCGTGATCGTGGTTAAGCGTTCGATGAGCGTGGGCTATGCCGGCCTCGACAACGAGCTGTTCTACATGGACAAGACCATGATGGTGTTTGGCGATGCCAAGAAAGTGGTGGAAGACCTGGTGAAGGGTGTGGTGCATTAAGCACTGCCACCCACTGTGTCATCTCGTGCAACCCCGCCGTCCCGGCGGGGTTTTTCGTGTGTGGCCTGGCTTGCTGGCAGCGGGTTTTCCATGGCTGGCAAAACCGGCCCACGCCAATCCGCACATGCTGATCGGGAACTTTGGCCATCGTATTGCCTTCTTATATTAGTATTTGTTAATTAAAGGAGACTGCAATGTTCCGTCACACCACGCTACTTCTGGCTGTGCTGCTGTCTGCACTGGCCTGGGCACAGGCTGATCTGCCTGCTGGCGACTGGCAACTGGCATCCCCCAATGTAGCCACACCACTACCTACCCTGTCGGTGCGGGATGGCCGGGTAAGTGGCTTTGCCGGTTGCAACCGCTTTAGCGGCCAGCACAATGCGGCCGGCAAGCTGGTGTTGGCCAGTGCCCGCATGATGTGTGCTCCGGCGATGATGCAGACCGAGCAGGCTTATCTGGACTTTTTGTCCCAGCCCTTCACCAACAAAGTGGATAGCAAAACAGGTGAGCTGGTGCTGAACGGTAGCCGCGGGGAATACCGCTTTACTCGCCAGCCAGCCCCGGTTGTCAGCAAGCCGGTGGCTGCGGTGGAGCAGCCGCAGTATCTGTATGTCAGCAGCGTGCGCAAGAATTGCAGCGCGGGTGCCGGGCAGATGCAATGCCTGCAGGTGCGCAGCAGTGAAAACCAGCCCTGGCAGCTGTTCTATGGCGAAATCGTAGGCTTCAAGCCGCAGCCGGATACGGCTTACTACCTGAAGCTGCGTTATGAGGCGGTGAAAAACCCGCCGGCAGATGCATCACGTGTACGGACTGTTCTTGAGCGGGTGGTGTTCAGCGAAACCATTACGCGCTCCAGGCTGTAAGCATGTGGCCTGATAACAAGAAAAAAGCCCGCGTTTGCGGGCTTTTTTGTGAGAGAGAGCGGGCGTCAATCGCCCTTGGCCAGGGCCAGTTCCAGGCTGCGGTGATAATGTTGCGCGGCCTGTTCTTCCTTGCCGGTGGCTTCGAATAAACGCGCCAGCTCGGCATTGGCACACAGGGTGGGCTCGATAGAGTTGCTGGCTTCCAGATAGCTCTGCGCCTTGCCCCATAGTTGCTGGTTCATTGCCAGACGGCCCAGCGCCAGCAGCAGCATGTAGTCGCGCGGACGGGTTTTCAGCCAGCCTTCTGCACTGCGCATCAGCTCCAGACGTTTTTCCGGCGACAGGCGTTCTGCCAACTGGCCTAGTTCGCGCGCCAGTTCCGGCGTGGCCTGATCTTCGTCTGCCAGTGCTTCGGCCAGCAGGGTGGCGGCATAGTCGAAGTCTTCCAGTGCAATCAGCCGACTGACGATCTCGCTCACCAGCACCGGGTTGCGGCGTTCGGCCTCCGGAATGCGGCGCAGCCAGTCGCGTACTTCGCGGCTGCCGACAAAACCGGTCAGTTGCTGGCTGTAAGCCGCCAGGCGATAACGGCGCGCTTGCGAGGGTTCCAGTGCTTCGGCCTTGAGCAGTTTTTCGGTCAGCGCCAATACGGCATCAGGCTGGCGTTGCAGCAAGCGTACTTTCAGTTCCAGGCGCAGGGCGTTGGTGAGATTGGGCGACAGGGCACGGGCGCGTTCGATGGCTGCCAGTGCGCCCAGTGCGTCCTTGGCTTCCAGCTTCAGCTCGGCGTCCAGCATGTGGCGGGCCAGTTGCAGGCGTTCCGGCAGGGCATCCAGCTGTTGCAAGTACTGATCGCGCTTGTCCAGATCGCCGGTAGCGCCGGCAGAGCGGGCGGCCAGCAGCAGGGCCAGCGCACGGTTTTCTGCCGCGTACTCGTCCTCCATGGCCTTGAGCGCTTCACGTTCGGCTTTCTGGAAGCGGCCTTCAAAAAAGGCGATCCCCGCTTCGCGCAGGGCGTGGCGGGCAGCTTTCAGCTTTTTCTGGCGCTGGAAGCGCTTTACTTCGGCTGGCAGCCCGGCGGTGATACTGATGACGCGCATGACGGCATAGGCCAGCACGATCAGGGCCACGATGCCCAGCAGCAGCAGGTTGAATGACACTTCCATGCGCCACGGCGGCAGGAACAGGATGGCGTAGCCGGTATTCAGGGTGGAGGCCAGCCCCACCAGTACGGCCAGCGCAAACAGGCCGGTAATCCAGATGACGAATTTCACCGCTCAGTCTCCCTTGTTGCCTTGGGCGTCACGAACCGCCTTCAGGCTGGCGTTGAGGTCGGGCAGGGTGACAGACAGCGGTGCGGCCTTGAGTTCCTGCAAGGTGGCCAGCCATTGGCGGGTAGCCGGGGCAGCACCATCGAAATAGCGCTGCACATAGTCCTGGGCGGCGCTGATATCGGCAGTGAAGGTGGTGCCGTCACGCTGCAGTAGCGCCAGACGCGCATCCAGCAGGCGCATTTTCAGGTTTTCACGCAGGAAGAAGGACTGTTCGGGCGACAACAGCAGGGCCTCGGGCTTGTCCATGCGGCGGATGTGTACCAGTTCGCCCAGGCTCTGGCTGATATCGGCCACCAGGCGTTCCCAGAAGGGGGCGGTGTCCGCCACGCGCTTGGTGGTTTGCTTGTCTTGCAGGCGATGGGCATCCACTGCCAGCGGCATGCCGCTGCTGGACAGCATCAGCCGGTCCAGCTTCACGGTAAGGCCGACGCTGTCGAGAACGGGCAGGGCCTTGAGTTTTTCCAGGTCGGTGGCCACCGCTTTTTTGACGGCGATCAACTGCGGCTGGTCGAACTTGGACAGGCGTGCATCCACCATTTGCAGGGCGGAGATGGCAGCCGGGACATTGCCGGCCAGTTGCAGCTGTTGGCTGGCAATGGCGAGGGTGTGTTCCACCTCGGACAACAGCCAGTCGGAGCGGTTTTTGGTCAGCTCCTGGTACATGCCGTTCAGCGTGGCATATTGTCCGGCGGATTCGTTGACGCGGGTTTCCAGCACCGCCAGCTTGGCGTCGGTGGCGCGGGCCGCCGTCAGGGCCTGTTCGGTCAGGCCGCGCAGCTCCTTGGAGGCACCATTGCCTTCGGCAAGGCGGCCGGCCAGCTCCTGGCGGGCGGCAGTCAGCTCCTGCTGGGTGCTGTACAGCTGGTAGCCTGACAGGCCAAGGGCGGCCAGTGCCACCAGCAGTGCCAGGTTCAGCTGTTTCTTGCGGGCGGGACGGGGGGTGTCGACAGTCTGGGTTTCGCTCATGAGTGACGGCAGAACCATTCTCTGAGGCCGTTGACGAGCGCTTCGTCATCGGCCCGGGTTGTCACGATGCGTGTCGCGCCCAGTGCCTGCAATCGTTCGGCAATGCGCGGGTGCGGTACGCAATACAAAAGGCATTGTAACGTCACGGCTCTTGCCGGACCAGCCAGTCTGAACAATTGCTCCACCATTTCGCTGGAAGTGATCACCATGGCGTCGGGCGGGTCATTATCCAGCAAGCCCCAGTCCGGCGTGCCGTCCACCCGCTGGTAGACCTCGGCCAGGGTGACGCTGGCCCCGCGTGCGCGCAGGGTGTCGGCCAGCAGGGCGCGACCGCCAAGGCCACGCACGATCAGCCAGTGCTGGCCGCTGACATCGGCCAGCTGGGGCAGGGCCAGCAAGGCTTCGCTATCACTGCCGGCGGTGGGAAACAGGATGTCCTGCCCGCTGAGCCTGGCCAGGCGGCGTGCACTGGCCTGGCCCACGCAAGCCAGTCGGGCGTTGAGAGCTTGTTGTTGCAGTACCGGCCAGGCGATGTCGATGGCGCTGGGGCTGACAAAAAACAGCCAGTCCGCCAGTGCGGCTTGTTGTGGCAAGTGTGCCAGCGCATCAGGAAGAGGCTGGATATCCATCACCGGAAAGGGCTGCCCCTGCCAGCCGGCATCAGCCAAGCTTTGCAACAGCCGGCTGCTTTGCGCAGCCGGCCTGGCCACCAGGATGCGGTGGCCGGCTGCTGTCATGCCTGGTCTTTCAGCACGGCGTCGATCAGCGGCTTGGCACCATCGTCCAGCAGGCGCTTGGCCACGGCGCGACCCAGCGAGTCGGCATACTGGCGCGGCGCACTGGCGGTGGCGGTCAGCATGACCGAGCCATCCGGATGAGCAACAAATCCGCCCAGAGTGAGCACGTCATCGCTCAGGGTGGCAAAGGCGCCCAGCGGCACCTGGCAACTGCCGCCCAGTTCGCGGGCCAGTGCACGTTCTGCGCTGACACAGGCGTGGGTGTCCGGGTGGTTCAAGGGTTGCAACAGGGCCAGCATGTCGGCACGGTCGGCGCGGATTTCAATGCCCAGCGCACCTTGTCCGGCGGCCGGCAGGCTTTCGGACGGGGCGAGTTCTGCGCGAATCCGGTCGTGTAGTTCCAAGCGTTTGAGTCCGGCGGCGGCCAGAATGATGGCGTCGTACTCGCCTTCGTCCAGCTTGCGCAAGCGGGTTTGCACATTGCCGCGCAGCGGTTTGATCACCAGTTGCGGATAGCGGGCGCGCAGTTGTGATTCGCGGCGCAGGCTGGAGGTGCCCACCACGGCACCCGCCGGTAGTTCGGCAAGGCTGGAAAACGTGTTGGAGACAAAGGCATCGCGCGGGTCTTCGCGTTCGCAGATGGCGGCCAGGGCAAAGCCCTCCGGCAGCACCATCGGCACGTCCTTGATGGAGTGTACGGCGAGGTCGGCACGGCCTTCGGCCAGGGCAACTTCCAGCTCTTTCACGAACAGGCCCTTGCCGCCGATCTTGGACAGGGTCTTGTCCAGAATCTGGTCGCCCTGGGTGGTCATGCCCAGAATCTCGACGGTGAGGTGCGGGTACAGCGCTTGCAGACGGGCCTGGATGTGTTCGGCCTGCCACATGGCCAGGCGGCTTTCGCGGCTGGCGATGACGATCTTGTCCATGAATTGCGGTCCTGACGATGAATTTTCGCCCGATTCTAGCATGCAGTCATGGCTATGCCTGGAGTGGGATCAAGGAAAAACCATTTGTCGGTGGCAGTTGCAGGCAAGGGTGAACCCGCGTTGCTGTTGTGCACAAAATGTGCGAAAAAATTCAGGAAAATTCGGTAATGAACACACTACAGCTGTAATGCTGCCTATGATGGTTGCTCGGCAGTCTGTTGAAGCCAGGCACTTGCCTGCCTTGAACGGGTTGCATTTCCATCAAAAACAGGTCGTCTGTGCGATTCCGGTACTACACCCACCGCAAACGGATAAGTCGGCCAGACGATTCGACAAAGGAAACAGGACATGACGGAGCTGGACAAGGATCTTCCCCTACGTGCCGACCTGGCGCGGCTGGACCGCCTCTTGGGCGAAGTGTTGCATGCCCAGGAAGGACCGCAGGTATATCAGGAGGTAAAGGCCATTGCGGCACGTACCCCGGAGCAGCGCGCATTGCCGCTGCCGGATACCCTGTCGCCCAAGGCCACCACTGCCCTGGTGCGCGCTTGTGGCCTGTATGCGCAGTTGTTCAATATTGCGGAAGACCTGCACCACACCCGTCGTCGTCGCGCCCACCAGATTGCCGGCTCGCGCCCGCAGCAAGGCAGCCTGAACCGTGCGCTGGCACGGCTGAAAGAAGAAGGTGTCAGCTTTGCCCAGCTGTCCGACACCCTGCAGGACGCCTATGTCGGCGCCATCCTTACCGCCCACCCCACCGAAGTGCAGCGCCAGAGCGTGCTGGACGGCCACCGTGCGGTGCGCAAATTCCTCAGCCAGCTCGGCTCGCCCGACATTACGCCGGAAGAGGAAACCGAACTGGATGGCAAGCTCAAGCGGGTGATCCTGTCGCTGTGGCAGACCTCGGAAATCCGCCATTTCAAGCTGTCGGTGGAAGATGAAATCAAAAACGGCGTGGCCTACCACCCGATGACCTTCTTCTCCGCCCTGCCGCGGCTGTACGACCGTCTGGGCAAGGAAGTGACCGCCGCCTGGGGGCAAACGCCTACCCTGCCGCCCTTCATCCGCGTGGGCAGCTGGATTGGTGGCGACCGTGACGGCAACCCCAACGTTAACGCCACCGTGTTGCGCCATGCCTTCACCCTGCAAGCCACCCAGGCCTTCGAGCACTACCTGTCCGAGCTGGCATCGCTGTACCGCGAACTGTCCTTGTCCGAGCGCCATGTCAGCGTGAGCCCGGCCTTGCTGGCCCTGTCCGACCAGACCCCGGACAACAAGGAAAGCCGCGAGCAGGAACCCTATCGCCGTGCGCTGGCCACCATTGAAGCCCGTTTGCTGGGCAAGGCTGCCGAGCTGGGGCTGGCGGTGCGTGGCCGCTGGCCGGTGGCCGAAGCTTATCGTGATACCGCCGCCTTCCAGGCCGATCTTGCCATCGTGGCGGATTCGCTGATTGCCCATGGCAGCGACTTGCTGGCCGATGGCCGTCTGGCACGCCTGCGCCGCGCGGTGGAAGTGTTCGGCTTCTTCCTGATGCCGGTGGACCTGCGTCAGTTTGCCGGCATGCACGAAGCGGTGGTGAGCGAGCTGTTTTCCAGTGCCGGACTGGAACATTACCCGGCGCTGGACGAGGCCGCGCGCATCCGCGTATTGCTGCGCGAACTGGCCACCCCGCGCCTGCTGTACTCGCCGTATCAGCAGTACAGCGCCGATACCGAAAAAGAGCTGGCCATCTTCCGCGAAGCCGCGCTGATCCAGCAGCAGTTCGGCACCGAGGCCATCAGCCAGAGCATCATTTCCAACTGCGCTTCGGTCAGCGACATCCTGGCGCTGGCGCTGATCCTGAAGGAAACCGGCCTGATCCGGCTGGAAAACGGCCTGCCGGTATCCACCATCAACGTGGTGCCGCTGTTCGAAACCATTGCCGACCTGGTGGCTGCCACCGACATCATGGACACGCTGTTTGCGCTGCCGTGGTACCAGTTGCTGCTCAAGAGCCGCGGCATGCTGCAAGAAGTGATGCTGGGTTATTCCGACAGCAACAAGGACGGCGGCTATCTCACCAGCCAGTGGGAGCTGTACAAGGCGGAACAGCGTCTGGTGCAGAGCTTTGACAAGGCCGGGGTCAAACTGCGTCTGTTCCACGGCCGTGGCGGCTCGGTGGGCCGTGGCGGTGGCCCGTCCTTCGAGGCCATCATGGCGCAGCCGGCGGGCAGTGTGGCCGGGCGCATCCGCATTACCGAGCAGGGCGAGGTGATTGCCTCCAAGTATTCCGACCCCGACATCGGCACCCGCAACCTGGAAGCGCTGGTGGCCGCCACGCTGGAAGCCAGCCTCACCACCCACCCCAGCTGTGAGGCCGATGGTCCGGTGTTTGACGAGCTGTCCGAAGCCGCGTTCAAGGCCTATCGCCAGCTGGTGGAAACCGAAGGCTTCATGCAGTACTTCCTGGAAGCCACGCCGATCAATGCCATTGCCAAGCTCAACATCGGCAGCCGCCCGGCTTCACGCAAGAGCCTGGCATCCATCAAGGACCTGCGCGCCATTCCCTGGGTGTTCTCCTGGTCGCAATCGCGGGTGATGCTGCCCGGCTGGTTCGGTTTCGGCTCGGCTGTGGCCGGTTTCATTGCCCGCCATGGCGACGAAGGCCTGGCCCGTCTGCAAGGCTTGTATCGCACATCGCCCTTCTTCCAGGTGATTCTGTCCAATATGGAACAGGTGCTGGCCAAGGCCGACCTGGGCATTGCGCGCCGTTTTGCCGCGCTGGTGTCGGACCGGGCACTGGCTGACAAGCTGTTTGGCCAGATTGAGGCGGAATGGCAGAAGACCCACGATGCTTTCTTTGCCATCAGTGGCCAGACCAGCCTGCTGGAACAAAACCCCACCTTGCACCGCAGCCTGGAAACCCGCCTGCCGTATCTGGATGCGCTCAACCTGCTGCAGGCCGACCTGCTGCAGCGCCTGCGTGCCAATCCGGATGATGCCGAGGCCCTGTACGCCATTCACCTCACCATCAACGGTACGTCGGCTGGTTTGCGTAATAGCGGCTGATCCGGCCTCCAGCCTGCCGGCAGGAAAACCGTCACCCGAGGGTGGCGGTTTTTTGTTGCCTGCGTATTACCCAGGCATGCCGGAGAGGAGGTCTTAACGGCGCAGGAAATTGCTTTCGATCAGCTCTACTACCTCGCCGCCATGGCCGGACAAGATGGCCTTGGCCGAATACAGGGCGGTGTGCAGCACTTCTTCCGTGGTGACGGTGGGTGGCATGATCAGCTCGTACTGGTTCACCTTGACGTCCAGCAGCATCGGGCCGGGCTCGGCCAGCCATTGCACCACGGCCTCTGGCAGCTGGTCGGCATGCTCCACGCGCAGGCCCTTGAAGCCGACCGCCTCGGCCAGCTTGACCCAGTCCGGGTTGCGCAGGTCGGTAAAGCTGTTCATCAGGCCTTCCACTTTTTGTTCAATCTCGACAAAGTCCAGCGCACTGTTGTTGAGGATGACGATCTTGATGTCCAGCCCCTCTTGCACAATGGTGAGCAAATCCCCCATCAGCATGGACAGCCCGCCATCACCGCAGATGGCAATCACTTGGCGGTGCGGGAAGGCGTTCTTGATGCCCAGCGCCTCCGGCATGGCATTGGCCATGGTGCCGTGAATCAGGCTGGCCAGCGTACGGCGCTTGCCATTGGCGGTGGTGTGGCGCAGCAGCCAGACCATGGCGGTGCCGGAATCGCCCACCAGAAAGGCATCCTCCGCCGCCATTTCATCAATCAGTTTCACCAGGTATTGCGGGTGAATCAGGCCGTTGTGCCCCGGTTTTTCTTGTTCCGCCAGCCAGTGCAGTGATTTCTGATGCAGCTTCTGGCACTCCTGCAGGAAGTTGTCATCGTGCCGTTCCGGCAGACGCGGCAGCAGTTTTTGCAAGGTGGTGCGGATGTCGCCGACCGCACCCAGCTTCACCGGATGACGCCGCCCCAGGTGGGTGGCTTGATTGTCCACCTGCACGATGGTGGCGCGGTGCGGGTAGAACGATGTCCAGGCAAAATCCGCCCCCAGCAGCAACAGCGTGTCGCACTCCTGCGTGGCGTGATAGCCCGATTCGATGCCTAGCATGCCGGTCATGCCCACATTGAAAGGGTTGTCCGGTTCGATGAAATCCTTGGCCCGGCTGGTGTGCGCCACCGGGGCTTTGAGCCGGCGCGCCAGTTCCACGATTTCGTCATGGGCATCGGCGCAGCCGGATCCGCAATACAGTGCCAGCCGCTCGGAAGACAGCAACAGCTCGGCCATCTGGTCCAGCTCGCTATCGGATGGGGTACAGACCGGCTGCGGATGATGGGTAGAGAAGGGCAGGCCGGGTGGCACATGCTGGCCGGCAAGGTCGCCCGGCACGATCAGCACGGCCACGCCGCGCAGGTTGATGGCGGCCTGCGCCGCCTGTGCGGTGAGGCGCCTGGCTTGCGAGGGATGATAGAGCGTGGCGCAGAAATGGCTGCAGCTTTTGAAGATGGCGGCCAGATCCACCTCCTGCGGAAACTCCATACCCAGCTCGGTCAGTGCCACCTGAGTGGCAATCATCACGACGGGGGCACGATTGCGGTGTGCTTCCAGCAGGCCGTTGATGGTATGCAGGCTGCCCGGACCGCAGCTGCCGGCGCAGGCACTCAGCCCACCGGTCATATAGCTTTCCGCCCCGGCGGCCATGGCGGCGACCTCTTCGTGACGCACATGCACCCATTTGATCTTGCTGCCGCGGATGGCATCGGTAATGTGATTGAGGGTGTCACCGACAATGCCGTAGCAGTTTTTCACCCCGGCTTGTTGCAGGGTTTCGACGATGACTTCACCGACAGTCTGATGGCGCATGCTTGGGTTCTCCATGGATGGGGCTGGTCGGAAGGCGTGCTGCAACTGTGGTAACCGCGCTGCATAGCAAGCAGGCCAGCGGTGTGCTTGGCTGTTTGCTACAAGCCGAAGTTACTGTTTTGCATCTTTGTCCTTGCCGGCCTGCTCTGTCCCCGCCCGTTTTCTGGAGTTGGCTGCCGAAGAATTATTTGTTGTGCGTCATTTTTTCCCTTGTGCCAGCGAAATTTCCTTTTCCACCGTCGGCTCCCTTCAGCCCCTTGTTTTTGCCGTTGCCGGGCAATCATGCTCCAGCCAGTCAGCTCGACGGTTTCATATTGCTCGCCGGTTTCCGGTGAACAGACAGCCGGTAGAAGTGACACGCCGCTACAGGTAGCTACAGGAGCAAAGCCATGACCCACTCTGTCGATTCCTCCTCTCCCGATTTGGCCGGCAGTAGCCGCCGGCATTTTCTCAAACAGCTGGCGGCGGCATCCGGCAGCCTGCCACTGGGTCAGGTACTGGCCGGCGGTACGGCTGGTGCTTTGCTGTTGCAATCAGCCGATGCTGCAGCCGCCACATCCGGCAAGCCGGCCATCAACACCGTATATGGCTATGAAAGTTTTGGCCCGGACGAAGCGGCGTTTGTTGAAAGCATGCTCAACCTCATGTGTCCGGCGGACGCTCATACGCCAAATGGTGTCGATTGCGGGCTGGCCATCTATATCGACCGGCAGCTGGCCGGCAGTTTTGGTCAGGGTGCGCGACGCTATCAGGAAGGCCCGTTCCTGCAAGGGGCTCCCGAGTGCGGCCCGCAGTTGCCGTTGACGCCGGAACAGTATTTCAAGGCTGGCTTAGCAGAAGCAGATCGTGCGGCCCATCGGGCCTATGGCCAGTTGTTTGATGCGCTGACTCCAGTACAGGGCGAACAATTCCTGCAGCAGCTCGCTGCCGGTCAGGTGCCGGGTGAGCAGTTGGACCTGGCGCTATGGTTTAACAGCCTGGTGTATCCGCTGTTTACCGAAGCCTGTTTTGCCGATCCGCTCTACGGCGGAAATGTCGGCATGGTGTTCTGGAAAATGATTGGCTACCCCGGCCTGCCGGCCACCCATGCACTGGATGTGGTCCAGTATCTTGGCAAGCCCTATCCCGGTGCTGCCAACCCCAAATCCATTGCCGATTTCAGCTAGGGAGTCGCCATGAAAATACGTGCAAGCAAAACTGTGGTCATTGTGGGGGGCGGACTGACCGCCGGTCTGATTGCCCGCCAGCTGACGGCCAAAGGAGTGGATGTACTGGTGCTGGAGCGCGGCGGCGACCACAGCAAGGGACCGGAATCCAGCCTGCCCAACCAGCGTGACGAATTGCGCTGGGATGTTCGCCAGGGCTTGATTCAGGATTGGTCACGCGACACCTATACCTTGCGCCATCAGCAAGATCAGACGGCGCTGCCGGTACGCTGGATGGAATCCTTCCTGCCCGGGCAGGGGCTGGGTGGTGCCGGCAATCACTGGAACGGCCATTTGTGGCGCTGGGCGGAGTACGACCCGCAACTGCGCAGCCATTATCTGCATCGCTACGGCAAACAGGCGATTCCGGCGGACATGCCCTTGCAGGACTGGGGTGTCAGTTATGCCGAGCTGGAGCCGTACCACGATTTGTTCGAGAAACTGTTCGGGGTATCCGGGCAGGCCGGGAATATCGCTGGTCAGAAGCTGCCAGGCGGCAATCCCTTCGAAGCCCCGCGCAGCGGAACATATCCACAGGCCCCCTTGCATGTGCTGGAGTCCGGGCTGGTGTTCAAACAGGCTTGTGACAAACTGGGCTATCACCCTTTCCCGCAGGCAGCTGCCAATTCTTCAGGTGCGTATACCAACCCGGATGGGCAAAAACTGGGGCAATGCCAGTATTGCGGTCATTGCGAGCGTTTTATCTGCGAAGCCAATGCCAAGGGCTCGCCACAGATTTTGCTTTATCCCATGCTGCGCCAGCGCAAGAGCTTTGAAGTCCGGCTCAATACCCAGGTGCTGGGACTGCGCTATGACGCACCAGGCAAGCGGGCGACTGCGGTGCACTGCCTGGATCTGCTGACCGGCGAAGAGTACGAACAGCCTGCCGATGTAGTGGTGCTGGCGGCTTTCACCATGAGCAATACCCAGTTGCTGCTGCACAGCAAGATCGGCAAACCATATGATCCGGTCAGCAATACCGGGGTTGTGGGCAAAAACTTCTGCTACCAGGTCAATGCCGGCGTCAATCTGTTCTTCAAGGACAAATGGTTCAATCCCTTCCTGGCCAGTGGCAGCACCCAGATCGTCATCGACGATTTCAATAACGACAATTTCGACCATACCGGCCTGGGCTTTCTTGGCGGTGCCACCATACAGGCTTTCCAGTTCAGTGGCCGCCCCATCAAGGGGCGACGGGTGCCGGATGGTACTCCGCGCTGGGGTAGTGCCTGGAAACAGGCCAATGCCGACTGGTATGCCCACGCCATGTCGCTGGGCATTGAGGGTAGTTGTTATCCGCACCGTGGCAATTATCTGAGCCTGGATCCGAGCTATCGGGATGTCTATGGCCGCCCGCTGATCCGCATGACTTTTGATTACCGCGACAACGAACAGAAAATGGCCCGCTTCGTCAGCGGCAAGATGATGGAAATCGCCCGGCATTGCGGTGCGGACAAGGTTGGTAGCCTGCAAGGGCTGGTGACGCCGTTTGACAGCCGTATCTACCAGACCACCCATATCGTGGGCGGCACCATCATGGGCGAATCTGCGCATAACAGCGTGGTATCCCCCCGCCTGCAGCATTGGGATGCACATAACCTGTTTGTGGTGGGGGCATCGGTTTATCCGCATAACTCCGGTTACAACCCCACCGGGCCGCTAGGCGCGCTGGCATTGCGGCTGGGGGATGACCTGCTGCGCTATCTGCAGCGTCCTGGCCGCCTGTAATGCAGTCAGGCCGCCCGCATGGTGCGGCCTTTGTCTACTCCAAAGGAGATTCCCATGCGTACCATCCTGTTTGTTGCTGCCCTGCTGCCGGTGTCGGTATTTGCTGCCAGTCCGGCTACTGCGCCTGCTGCGTTTGCCCAGTGCGCTGCCTGTCACAGCGTAACCGGCAGCAATGGCGTCGGCCCCAGCCTGAAAGGCATCATGGGGCGTAAGGCGGGGAGTTTCCCCGGTTTTCGCTACAGCCGGGCGATGAAGACTTACGGCAAGAGCTGGGACAAGACCAATCTGGCTGCCTATCTGGCCAATCCGCAACAAGCAGTACCCGGTAATACCATGCCGTTTGCCGGGGTGCCGGATGCCAGCCAGCGAGCAGCAATTGTCAATTATCTGGCCACGCTCAAATAAGCCGACCAGTCGTCTTGCGGCAATCCACCACCGGCAGGTGGTGGGTTCTGCCGGACGAGCCTCTGCTTGCCGCGACAGCTTATTCAAGCCGGGATGATTTCGGAGAGATTGCGGCAAAGCTGTCGCAGCACCGCCAGATCGGCAGGTCAGATTTACTGACGGACGGCGTGCTCCATGCGCCGGTCGGGTACCAGCCACCACAGGGCCATCAGTGCATATACCGTGGCCGCCAGGGTTGTGGAATAAAACGACAGGGCAATGCCGCTCAGATAGAACAGTGGTGACAAGCGGCCCTTGATATCACGACCCAGTGCCTGGCTGAGCACCTCGCGATTGCCCGGTACGCACAGCAAGGTCCGCTGCATCAGGTACCAGGCCAGTGCGGCCATCAGCAGCACCACGCCGTACAGTGCCACCGGCAGCGCCGCCATGTGGTTCTCGCCCATCCAGCCGGTGACAAACGGCAGCAGCGACAGCCAGAACAGCAGGTGCAGATTGGCCCACAACACGCGTCCATCCACCTGGCGCACCACATGATAGAAATGGTGGTGGTTGTTCCAATAGATGCCGACATAGACAAAGCTCAGCACATAGCTCAGGAACACCGGCCACAGGGCGGTCAATGCCGTCAGGCTGGTGTCGTGCGGGACTTTCAACTCCAGCACCATGATGGTGATGATGATGGCGATGACGCCGTCACTAAAGGCTTCCAGCCGGTTTTTGCCCATGTCTGGCTCCGTGAGTGGCTAGCGGAAAAAGGGGGACTGCCCTGCCGGGTCTGCCGGCTGGTAGGGCAGGCGGATCATGGTGTGGTACTGGCCATCGGCCTCGGCCACCTGCAGCGAGGCCTCGGCATCGTAAAACAGCGCCAGCCGTTCGCGCAGATTGTCCAGTGCCATGCGGTTGCCCTGATGCGGCACATCCGGGCTGGCGGATAGTGGATTGCTGACGCTCAGCAGTAATTGCCCGCCCTTGATCTGCGCCCGCACCCGGATTTCTCCGCCAAGGCCACAGCGTTCCACACCGTGGTGCACGGCGTTTTCCACCAGTGGTTGCAGTAGCAGTGGCGGCAGGCTGGCATCCAGGGCGGCATCGATATGCCAGCTGACGTGCAGGCGTGCGCCCAGCCTTTCGCTCTCGATGGCCAGATACATCCTGGCCAGCTCGATTTCCCGCTCCAGCGTAGAGGTGCGACCGGGGTCGGCCATTTGTGCGCGGAACAGGTCGGCCAGGTTTTCCAGCACCATTTCCGCCTTTTCCGGCCGCGAGCGGATCAGCGCGATGGCCGCATTCAGGCTGTTGAACAGGAAGTGCGGACGAATGCGTGCCTGCAGGGCAGCCAGTCGTGCCTCGCCCAGTGCCGGGGACAGCGCGCGCTGGCGCAGGCTGAAGTAGTGCAGCAGCAGCAGGGCCAGCAGGCCGGCAAGTAGCGGGCGGTCCAGCCGGGGCAGATCCTGCGGGTTGAGTAGCCGGTCCTGCACCACCACGCACAGCATGCTGATGGCGGCAACCAGCGTGCTGGCGTGGCGTCGCCGCGCCAGCCAGGGCGACAGCAGCCCCAGCAGCCCAAGGCTGAGCAGCATGGATGGTTCCGCCCAGCTGGCCCGGCCCAGGATGCGTGGCAGCAAGGTATCGCCATCATTCTGGAATAAGGCTGAGCACAGCAGCAGCAGGTTGAGCGATAACAGAATGCGCAGCATCACGCCCAGATTGCGGAAGTCCGGGATGGCAAAAATGGTGCGCGGTTGACGGTGCTGGTACATGGGCAGGGTAATCAGGGTGGTGTCCTGCATCATAGCAAGCTGCCCGGCTACCCCGCGAGCATAAGCAGCGTGGATCAAGCCCTAGACAATTGCAGCGTGCGGCGCGGACGTACCGCCCACAGGCTGGCCACTACCATCAGCCCACCCCCCAGCCAACTGGCAGGCGGTAATGATTCGCCCAGCCACAACACGGCAAAGGCTGCACCGAATACCGGTTCACTGCCGGTCAGCAGAGCAACTCTGGTGGCGCTGCTGTGGCGTAGTGCGTAATTCATGGCGAAGAAGGCAAACAGGGTGCAGAACAGCACCAGATAAAGGACATTGCCCCAGAAGGCCGGCTGGCTGGGCAAGGTGGGCAGGCCGCCCTGCGCGGCGGCAAGTAGCAGGCAGCCCAGACAGATCACCAGACTTTGCAAGCCGGTCAGCGCCAGCGTGGCTACCGGTCTGGCGTGTGTCAGGCGGCGGGTCAGGCTGGTGACCAGGGCACGCAATACCGCTGCCAGCAGCATCAGCAGATCGCCGCCATTCAGTTGTAAATGTGCCGCGCCACTCAGCAGCCAGGCCCCAAACAGCGAAACCGCAGCAGCCAGCAGCGCATCGGTTTCGGGCTTTTGCCCCAGTAGCAGCCATTCGGCAAAAGGTGTCAGCACCAGGCACAGGCTGATCAGAAACGCCGCATTGGCGGCGCTGGTGTGGGCCACGCCATAGGTTTCGCACAGGAAAATGCCCAGCAGGCCCACCCCCAGCGGCAGGGAAGCCAGCACGGTGGCGCGCCGGGTGGCGGCATCGGCCAGTGCCCGCTGGGCGGGCAGCAGCAGGATGAAGGTCAGGCCGAAGCGCAGCGCCAGCAGGCCGAGGACGGGGTAGAACAGCAGCGCCTGTTTGGCCAGGCCGTAGCTGCTGCCCCACACCATGGCCACCAGCAGCAGGACCAGATCCGGCAGGAAGGGATAACGTTGATGCAGGGCGTGCGGGGCAGACATGACGGACTTTCACGGGAGGGCAATGGCTGGATTATCATTGCCTTGTTTGTGTTTGATAATCCGTGCTGCTGGAACAGGAATTTTGCGCCATGGGAACAAATGGACTGATCGCACTGCTGCCGGACATGGCGGCCTTCGTACTGGTGGTGGAGCGTGGCAGTTTTTCCGCTGCCGCGCGGCAACTGGGCATGACGCCGTCGGCACTCAGCCGCCAGGTGGCCAGGCTGGAAGCGGCACTGGGCGTGCGCCTGCTGGAGCGCACCACGCGGCAGCTGCGGCTGACCGAGGTGGGCCACGCCACATTGCAGCGCTGCCGCAGCATGCTGGATGCCGCCGATGAGGCGGTGCAGCTGGCCCAGCAACAGCATGCCCAGCCGCAGGGTACGGTGCGGGTCAGCATGCCCAAGGCCTTTGGCCGCTTTGTGGTGGCACCGCTGATACCGGCCTTCCTGGCGGCTTATCCACAGGTGAATGTGGAGCTGTTCATCAGCGACCGGGATGTCGACCCGCTGTCCGACGGGCTGGACCTCACCGTGCGGGTGGGTGACAACCCGCCACCCGGCATGGCGGGCCGCCCGCTGCTGCCCATCCGCCAGTTGCTGTGCGCCTCGCCGTCCTATCTGGCCGAGCATGGCCGGCCCGACCATCCGCGCGATCTGGCGCAGCACCAGTGCCTGTATCTGGCCGAACATGAGGGCGACAAGCGCTGGCAGCTGCGGCGGGGCAGCGAACAGCTGACGGTGGCGGTGAGTGGACGCTATGCCACCAATCACAGCGAATTGCGCCTGCAGGGCGTGCTGGCCCACCTGGGTATTGCGCCGCTGCCGCAATTTACCGCCCGGGCGGGGCTGGACGCCGGGCAGATTGTCACCGTGCTGGACGACTGGGAATTCACCACCGCCTACCGTGGCATGGCCTGGCTGTTGTATCCATCCAATCGTCATCTGCCGCTCAAGGTGCGGGTGCTGATCGATTATCTGGTGGCCTGTCTGGGCCGCAGGCAGCAGCCATGACACGGTAATGCCACAGCCGGGCAAGACCCGACTCGCTCTGCGGGGATGGTTTCCCTATAATTGCCGCTGCTGCCTTGGGGTAGCCCAGAACAATCACCGCAGGGAATCATCGAGATGCAAGAAAGCCATGCCTGGTCCGGTCGCTTCAGCGAACCGGTTTCCGAACTCGTCAAGAAATACACCGCCTCGATCGACTTCGACAAACGTCTGGCCGAATTCGACATCGAAGGCTCGCTGGCTCACGCCACCATGCTGAACAAGGCTGGCGTGCTGTCCGACGACGATGTGGCGGCAATCCGACGTGGCATGGCTGAAATCCTGGACGACATCCGCGCCGGTCGCCTGGAGTGGAGTGTGGATCTGGAAGACGTGCACATGAATGTGGAACGTCGCCTGACCGACAAGATCGGTGATGCCGGCAAGCGCCTGCACACCGGCCGTTCGCGTAACGACCAGGTGGCCACCGACATCCGCCTGTGGCTGCGCGCGCAGATTGACGCCATTGTCGGCTTCATTGCCGAACTGCAAACCAGCCTGCTGGAGCTGGCCGAACAACACGCTGATACCGTGATGCCGGGCTTCACCCACCTGCAAGTAGCCCAGCCGGTGACCTTTGGCCACCACATGCTGGCCTACGTGGAAATGCTGGCGCGCGACGCCGAACGCATGACCGACTGCCGCAAGCGCGTCAACCGCCTGCCGCTGGGTGCTGCCGCACTGGCCGGCACCACCTTCCCCATCGACCGTCATTACACCGCCCAGCTGCTGGGTTTTGACGATGTGTGCCACAACTCGCTGGACGCCGTGTCCGACCGTGACTTCGCCATTGAATTCACCGCCGCCGCCAGCCTGGTGATGGTGCACCTGAGCCGCCTGTCCGAAGAGCTGATCCTGTGGATGAGCCCGCGCGTCGGCTTCATCGACATCGCCGACCGCTTCTGCACCGGCAGCTCCATCATGCCGCAGAAGAAAAACCCGGACGTGCCGGAACTGGTACGCGGCAAATCCGGCCGCGTGGTGGGCCACCTGATTGCCCTGGTCACCCTGATGAAGGCGCAGCCGCTGGCCTACAACAAGGACAATCAGGAAGACAAGGAACCCTTGTTTGACACCGTGGACACCCTGATCGACACCCTGCGCATCTACGCCGACATGATGCGTGGCGTTACCGTGAAGCCGGAAGCCATGCGCGCTGCCGTGCTGCAGGGCTTTGCCACCGCCACCGACCTGGCCGACTACCTGGTGAAAAAAGGCCTGCCTTTCCGCGACAGCCACGAAGTGGTGGCCCTGAGTGTGCGCTACGCCGAAGGCCGTGGCGTGGATCTGGCCGACCTGTCGCTGGCAGAGCTGCAACAGTTCAGCAAGCTGATCGAGCAGGACATCTATCAGGTGCTGACACCTGAGGGCAGCCTGGCCCAGCGTGACCATGTCGGTGGAACTGCGCCAAATCAGGTACGCGCCCAGATTGCCCGCCACAAGGCAAGACTGGCAAGTTGATCAGTTAATACACTTTCAAACCAAACCGCCGCTATCGGCGGTTTTTTATTGGCCTACAGTGGGACCTGAAATGGTTTGCCATTGGAGATGCCGTGCAATTACCTTCCCTCGAGCCGCTGGGGCGCAGCCAGCGCATCATACTCACCATGCTGCCCGGGCTGGCCTTGTTCATGCTGGGCGGCCTGTTGATGCTTTACCAGTTTTATTCGGGTATACAGCACACGCTGGAGACCCAACATGCCTTCAAGCTGAAAAAGATCGAGTACATACTGGAACAGGCACAGAAAACCGGCGAGACCATGTTGCAGCAGCCCAATCTGGACTGTCATGCCATCTACCCGGAAATACGCCGCATGGTCACCATCCAGCCCTATGTCCGTTCGATGCGGCTGATTGATCACGAGGGCAGGGTGTATTGCGATTCGGTGATTGGCTGGCATGCACCGGTGTATTCGCAGGAGTACCCGCGTGAGGAGCGGCTGCAATTATGGCGCGGTAACCGGCTATCGCCCTGGCATCCCTTGCTGATGTTGTGGCTGGAGGCAAAGCGTGGCGATGTAAACGGCATCCAGGTCGTGGTGGATAGTGATTATCTCAAGGACAGACTGGCGCATCTGGAGCAGGAAACCTGGTTTTACCTGCATGTTGGCGACCGCTGGCTGGATGAAGAAGGCGGCATGACTTCGCCGCCGGACCGCCCTTACTGGCAGCAGCGCAGTCTGAACTCGGCGAATTATCCGCTGGCCATTGTCATGGACTACTCCATGACCAACTTGTTGATGGAACGGCTGAGTCAGGAACCGGATCAGCTCATTTTGCTGCTACTGTTCAGTGCTACCTTCAGTTGGAGCTTTCATCGCCTGCTGCTGCGCAGCGGCGCACCCAGCCGCGAATTGCAACGGGCGGTGCGCCAGCAGGAGTTCATTCCTTATCTGCAACCACTGGTTGATACCCAGCATCTGCAGTGGTGCGGGGTGGAGGTGCTGATGCGCTGGCAGCATCCGGTTGATGGCATGGTGCTGCCGGAGCTGTTCATCCCCTTTGCCGAAAGCACCGGCCATATCGTGGCCATGACTCGCTCGCTGATGCAGCAGACTGCCGCGCAACTGGGCATGCTCTCCTTGCCCGCTGGTTTTCAGATCAGCATCAATGTCAGTGCCGCCTATGTGGCGGATGGCTCCTTGCCGGCCGACTGCGCTGCCTTCCTGTCGGCATTCCCGCCTGGCAACATCCTGCTGACCCTGGAGTTGACCGAGCGCGAGCTGATTACTACCGGTCCGCAAACCGATGCCCAGTTACAGCAACTGCATGATCTGGGTGTGCGCATTGCCATCGATGATTTCGGCACCGGGCATTCCAGCTTGTCCTATTTGCAGAAACTGGATGTTGATGAGCTGAAAGTCGACCGCAGCTTTGTGGCCGGTATCGGCAGTGACAGCCTGTCGGCAGATATCCTGGACAGTATTCTGCAACTGGCGGCCAAGCTGGGCCTGGCCGTGGTGGCCGAAGGTGTGGAAACCCTGCAGCAGGAGGACTATCTATGCCGGCACGGTGCCCATTTGTTGCAGGGCTACCGCTATGCCAGGCCGATGTCGATTACCGATTTCCTGTCGTGTCCTGAATGGCATAATGTCACCTCGCAAGCAGTCAGCAAGACCATGACTGATGCCCATTCCTGAAGAGACACATCCCCCATGAATAACACAGTCATCGGTATTGCCGGCGTCACCGTTCCCGGTGCGCTGGATTGCCTGGCGAAAATGCACCGCTTGTCAGCCAGCTTGTGCGGTGGCCATCACCATCATCCGCGCTTCGTGCTGGACCAGCCTGACTTCGGCGTGGTGCATGCCGCCCAGTTGCAGGCACGCTGGGATATTGTCGAGGATTCCATCGTGGCATCCCTGCAGCGACTGGCGGCTGCCGGTGCGCAAGTGGCCGTGATTCCGGCCAATACCGTGCATTGCTGCATTGATGGTATCCGCCAGCGTGCACCCTTGCCGGTCATCAGCATGCTGGACGTGGTGGCGGAAAAATGCCGGCAGCAGGGCTTGCGTCGGGTTGGTGTGTTGGGAACCCGCTGGACCATGCAGTCGCATCTTTACCGTGCGCCGCTGGCGGCGGTCGGGGTGGAAGAATACATTCCCGACGAGGCCGGTCAGGCCATTGTCCAGCGGGTGATTTTTGAGGAGCTGGTACCTGCAGGCAAGGTGGGGGCCGACAGCCTGCAGCAGTTGCTACAGGTGGTGGACACGCTGCGCGGGCAGGGCTGTGATGGCGTGGCCCTGGCATGCACCGAGCTACCGCTGGTGCTGGATGCTGCCAATTGCGGCATGGTGGCTGTGGATACCACGGCAGTACTGGCCGCTGCTGCCATGGAGGCGGTGTTGCGCTAGCGATGTGCCGGCATGGTCCTGTTGCTGGCCGGGCGGGTTTTGCTGGCGGTTTGCTACGGGTCAAGGGTGGATAGGTACTAGCATTTGCGCTTTGACCGAAAAATATGTTAGTAACTAAACATGATTTTCGGAATCGAATCCCTATGAGCCGCTCTCCCCGTCATGACAAGATTCTGCAACTGGTCCGCGAAAACGGCTTCATGCCGATCGAGGAGCTGGCCAGACTGCTCGATGTAACGCCGCAAACCATCCGGCGCGATATCAATCAGCTGTGTGAAGACAATTTGCTGCGCCGTTACCATGGAGGTGCTGCCCTGGGCAGTAGCGTGGAGAACGAGGATTACTTTGCGCGCAAAGGAAAATTCCAGAGCGAAAAGGCACATATTGCCGACATGATTGCCGGCAGCATTCCCGACCATGCCTCTCTGTTCATGAGTATCGGCACCACCATAGAAGCGGTAGCGCAGGCGCTGACCATCACCCACAAGGGTTTGCGAGTCATCACCAACAATATCCACGTGGCTTCAATCATGTCGGCCAATCCGGATTTCACCGTGATGATCACCTCCGGCGTGGTACGGGCCAGCGATGGTGGCATTACCGGGGTGGCCACGCTGGATTTCATCAACCAGTTCAAGGTGGATTACGCCATCATCGGCGTTTCCGGCATTGAAACCGATGGTTCGCTGCTGGATTTCGACTACCGCGAAGTGCGGGTGGCGCAGGCGATGATGGCCAATGCCCGTCACCGCTATCTGGCAGCTGATCACAGCAAATTTGGTCGCAATGCTCTGGTGCGCATGGGCCATATCAGTGAATTCCACACCGTGTTCACTGATGCCGAGCCACCGGAGTCGCTAGCCAAGCTGCTGGAAGAACACAATGTGCGACTGATTCTGGCCGACGCAGTCTGATACTGCCGACAGTCCCTGCTGCTCAGCATGCAAGACGCCCGCTATGCGGGCGTCTTGCTGTCTGCCACTCCTCTGGTGCCAGGCATGTTCTCATCTGGTGAAGGAATAGGCCTCGATACGGTTGCGCCCCTTGTGTTTGGCCTGGTACAGCATGTCATCGGCCTGCTGCACCAGTTCTGTGGTGTCGCCGGCGGTGGCCAGTGAGCTGATGCCCGCACTGAAGGTCTGGCGGAAGGTGCGCTGATTGCCCGGTTGCTCGATCAGTACAAAAGATTGGCGCAAGGCATCCATGATGCGGGCAGTATCCTCCTGGCTGGTGCCGGGCAGCACAATGGCAAACTCTTCCCCACCGTAACGGCTGATCAGATCGGATCGGCGCAGCCGCTCTTTCAGAAAACGGGCCAGATTCACCAGTACTTCGTCGCCCGCCGGGTGGCCGTAGGTATCGTTGATGGTCTTGAAGTGGTCCAGGTCCAGCATCACCAGCGATAGTGCGCGTTGGTCGCGTTTGGCCCGTAGCACCTCGTACTCCAGCTGGGCATACAAATGCGAGTGGTTCAGCAGGCCGGTAAGGCTGTCATTGATAATGTAGGAACGCAGCTTGCGGTAACGTCTGGCGCGGTTGATCACCGTCACCACCAGCTCTTCCGGTGCCACCGGTTTGGTCAGGAAGCCGTCAATGCCCAGTGTCAGCGTATCCAGCTGGATGGACTGCCGCTTTTCCACCGACAGGAACAGGATGGGGATGCCGTCCAGCAGTCGCTGCTGGCGGATGATCTGTGCCAGCTCCACGCCATTGCAGTCCGGCATGTACATATCCATCAGGATCAGGTCCGGGCGGAATTGCACAATGCTGTCCAGCACGCCTGCCGGCTCGGTCAATTGCAGGGTATCGACGCCATGGTGCTGCAGGACGCTGGCATACAGATCGGCCAGCGATACCATGTCTTCCACGATCATCACCCGTAGCGGATCGCGCTTTTCTCCCAGATCGCCAAAATTCAGGTTATCGATCAACTCGTGTGCCAATAGCGGCCAGCCCAGAAAGCCGTCGGCTCCAGCGCGTACGGCTTGCAATCTGGCCTCGAAATCGTGGCGCGGCGAGCAGAACAGCAGCGGACAGAGTCCGCAGATGGTCTGCGCCAGGGTAAAAATGGGGTCGGCAACGTTGAAGTCGGTATAGGCAAGCACAGCAACAGGGGTAGCTTCAGTCAGGGCCTGTGCCAGTTTGGACGCCTGATACATGCTGCGGACAATGAAGCCGAAGCAGGATAGCTGCTCGGCCAGATTGGCAGCAGCTTCGCTATCTGGCATCCACAGATAAATCATGTGCGGGCCGGCCTGGGCCAGGCCGGCGTGCAACTGATCCGGTTGTTGCTGGCGGTCTTCCATCATGGCCAACTGGCTGACAATGCCCAGGTGATGGCGCAGTTCGTCGTAGCGTTCCGGCTCGCTGGGCATGCTGTCGTTTTGTAGCAGCCATTGCTGCAGCAGCTCGCGCAGGGTTATGCATTCGGTCTGCAACTGACCGGCCTGGCGGTCATCGACATGGCGCTCCAGATTGCACACCAGTGAAAGCAAGTGCGTGGCCAGCGAGCGATCCCAGCGGGTGACCAGCATGTGGCCGATGCGGTCGATTTCACGGGCGGCATGTTCTCTTGCCGAAAAGTGAGCATTGCTTACCAGCTTCATAGTGGTTATCCGGTTTCTGCAGACATGCACATGGTCTGGTGTGACAGCATGGCGCTGCAGCAGTGCTGCGTGAACATGAATGAGACGCAGGGTGTCGCAAAGGAGCGCAGGGCCCGAATGCGAAATGTTATAATTTGGGCTTGATGAATCAGTTGGCGCGCAAATGAACGTATTTTACGAAGAAAGCGGATCCTTCAAGGTGGGCACGATTGTTTCCCGTGCTGATGCCAGCTTGCAGGTCGATACGCAGCATGGCAAGCGGGCCAAGATCAAATCAAGCAATGTTTTTCTCGAGTTTAGCTCGACTCTGGCAGATTTTCTTCCTGCTGCAGAAAAAATGGCTGATGAGATTGATCTGGACTTCCTGTGGGAGTGCAGTCCGGAAGATGAGTTCGAGCACGATGTGCTGGCGGCCGATTACTGGGGCCATGCCCCCTCCGCCCTGGAAAGCGCAGCCATCATTCTGCGCGTGTTTGGTGCGCCCATGTACTTTTACAAAAAGGGCAAGGGACGCTACAAGAAAGCGCCCGCAGAAGCCCTGCAGGCTGCACTGGCCGGTATCGAGCGCAAGAAGCGCGAACAGGAACAGATTGATGGCTGGGTAGCCGAGCTGAAAGCCGGTACGCTGCCAGAAGCTATTCGCAGCCAGCTGATGCTGTTGCTGTGGAAGCCGGACAAGAACACGCTGGAATTCAAGGCCTTCGACCAGGCATCGCGCGAATTGAACCAGCCGCCGCTGAAACTGGCGCAAAGCGTGGGCGGCATCAGCTCGGTGCCGGACTACCTGATGGCCGGTTTCCAGATGGAATACTTCCCCAAGGGCAGTGGCTTTGGCAAATATGCGC